>CAJORB010000108.1:0-44266 GCA_905236565.1 uncultured Treponema sp.
ACAGAAAAGCTTCCTGTATAACAGAAAAGATTTAAGACAGATTTTTTCTGTGAGATTTCACGGATTTTAGAACGGAGTGGTCTGTGGTCAAAAAAAAGTCCTGTGTCAATGTAAGAAGTTAAGTCAATGTTAAAAAGCTCTCCGCTTTCCTGCGTAATTCCTTTAATTGCTGCCGAATTTTTTTGTGTCTGTTCGTCTTCTTTTTCGTACTGGTTTGTTCCTCTCTGGCGCTTTCGCATTTTTTTTACGATATGGCTTTCATCGATTGAAAGAGTGAGGGCTGCAGTCTGCGCCATCTGGTTAAACCATTCGTCTTCTTCTTTTTCATCTTTTTCGTACGGGCGCTCGTAAAGATATAAAACGGCATAAGTGTTAAGAGGAGCTTCTTTTTGTACAAGAGGATCGTTTGCTGCGATGCGTTCGTTCTGGTTTAAAATATAGCGGGCAGCTTCGGTTTTTGTGTTTATTCCGTCTGGAAGAAATTCGTATATATCAAGCGAAAGAGGAATCTCTGGAATGTCCCGGTCGTAAAGCCTGTAGCACGAAATCCTGTTTTTTCTGGCCCATTTTTTGAGTTCCTTGAGCTTCCTTTTGAGGCGGTTTGAAAAAAGTTCTGCCTGATATGCATTTTTTTGAATATTCATGTGGAGATTTTAGCATATATCAGTTATAATTAAAACATGAATTCCGCTTAAAAACTGCGGTATAAATTGGAGAGGTAAAATGAAAAAATTTTTTTCTGTTCTTCTGAGCATTATTTTTGCTCTTTCACTTTTGTTTACGCTTTTACTTTCTGTAGTGCGTTTTAACTTCAGCTATTCAACTATAACAGACCTTGCAGGCTAGCTCTTGCGCCCTGTTTCTAAGGCTCCTTCAATTGAATACCATAACGACGGACTTTTTCATCCGGGAGATGCAGTAATTACTCTTGCTTCATCAAATGATGATCTTGCTGACATGGATATCAACGAAATGGTTAAAAAGTACCTTAAAGAAAATAATGTTGATATGGAACCGGAAGTTCTTGCAGACATAATTTCTTCACCTGAAGTTTCACAGGCTGTTGATAAATATGCCGGTGAAATCGTAAATTATGTGACAGGTGAGAGTACTGAACTTAACATAGACCCTGCAGAAATTACAAATATCGTAAATGTTGCAATCGATAAATATGAGGAAGCTACAGGGGACAAAGTTGACCGCACGGGCCTTGAAGAAGAAGTAGCAAAAAGCGTAAATGAAGTTGTTCCGGAACTTACTGTAGCGCTCGATACTGCAAAGAAAGAAAATGCAGAATCACTCGATGCACTTAAAAAAGTAAATACTCTTCTTTCTGTAAAAGTTTTTGTTATCTGCATAGTAGTAACAGTCATTTTTGCTTTGATAATTCTTTTGATAAACAGAAATGTCTTTACATGGTTTAAATATATTTCTATTCCGATGATTGTTGACGGCGTTATTCTTCTTGCATGTGGTATTGCAGCAGGTTCAATTGTTCCTGTAGCACTTAATGATGCGCTAAAAGAGTTCAGCCTTCCGGGTGCAGTTTACGATGTACTTTTAGGCTATATTAAAAAAATTCTAGCTCAGATAAATATATACGGAATAATAATAGCAGTCCTCGGTGTAGCGCTATGTATAACAGGCTGTGTCGCAGGTAAGAAAAACAAAGTGTAAAAGCGTGCAACAAAAAAATCAGCGTAGAAAAAATGGATGGATATGCGACATTCTGGCGCAGCGTTAAGCCCTGTGCCAAGGGCACGGGCCGGGGTTTATTGTCACAACCGCACATACTGTTATATAATTAGCCATGCTGTTTATATTTGACATGGGCGGTGTCGTTACGACGACATTCTTAATGGATGAACTCTATAAAAAAATTGGAATTACACAGGAGAAATTTAAAGAAATCTGCTGTAAAAAGCGAAAGATTTTTGATGAACTTGAAAAAGGCATTATAACTCCTGTGGAGTTCTGGCGTGAATTCAACCTGAGACTAAAGTCATATAAAATTGCTCCAGTAAAAAATGATTTATTCAGACTATATTTTCATCCTGTTTTAAACGACGAAACCGTAAAAATCATCAGCTCACTTAAAAAAAAGCACCGTGTTGTATGCGGAACCAATACAATCCAGAGTCACTGGGAAAACCATATGGAACGCGGCGACTATTCTTTTTTTGACCAGACTTATGCTTCAAATAAAATTGGAGAGGCAAAACCAGATCCACAGTTTTTCAAAGTCATTCTCGAAGCCGAGGGCTGCAGCGCCGACCAGGCTTTTTTTACGGATGACAGAATTGAAAACATAGATGCTGCGCGTAGTGTCGGGATTAATGCAGTTTTATTTACAGACGCAGACTCACTAAAAAAAGAATGGAAGAGATATTTTTAAGTTGAATTTATTAAATTCCCAAAAAAGGAGATTTATATGAAAAGTTGTTTTAAGAAACTTTTTGTTTTATGTGCTGTTGTCGCTTTGACTGCATCGTTCAGTCTTTTTGCAAACGGAGCAATTGCATATGACTGGGTTGAAGGTAGTGCGCAAAAGATTACTCTTACAAATGATAAAGACCTTCACTTAAAAAAAGAAAACCTTACACTTAAATTTGAAGCAGATACAGTTTTAGTAACCTGTGAATATCTTTTAGAAAATGTTTCAAACGAAAAAAAAGATATCGATTTTGCTTTTAATATTCCAGTTACCCTTGGCGGAACACAGAGAGTAAATAATTTTCTTTTGCTTTATAAAATTTATGAAAATGACAAACCTCTTACGTTCTCTTCAAAAAAAGAATATGGAAAAGAGGATCCATTTGAGACTGAGTATATTATCTGGAAGCTTTCTAAACTTTCTTTTGAACCAAAAGAAGCAAAGTCTCTTAAAATAATTTATAAAGTACAGACAAATCATCACGGTGATTTTTGTATGGCCAATTATAGGGGAAATACTTTTAAATATAATCTTTTTCCTGCAACAAGCTTTGGTAACGGTGTAATCGATGACTTTACACTTACAATTGATAAAACTGATCTTCTTTTGTGCGAAGGAAAAATTAAAACAATAAGTGGAATAAAAATTGCAAATGATGATACAAAATTTATTCAGACTTATTCATTTAAAAAATTCAGCTTAAAAAATAATCCTGAGCTTGTTATTGATTATGATATCTGGGGTTATTATGTCGGAACTTACATAAAACAAGGTTATTCACGTTTAATAAATAAAATTTCTGCAACCTCAGAATTAAAAGAGGGGTCAATTGTCTATGCTTCATATAAAGCTCATGACATTGATTACACAACCTGTTGGGTAGAAGGAAAATCTGATTTTGGAAAAAATGAAAAGATTCATTTTGAACTTTGGGACGGCGGTGATTTAGTTCCAGCATTTAGAAATCATTCCATAACACATCTTTATCTATTAAACGGTTTTCGACGAGATGAAAAAACATATTACGAAAATAACCGCATTAAAAAGCTTCGCCTCACTTTAAACTCAAAGGACTCATATGAAATTACACTGCCTGATAGACCTTATGCAGAAGTAAACGATTATAATATCGCATACGAAGCAGATCTTTTAAACAATTATTTGATACAAAACAGAACGAATACAATATATGATGTCGATTCATTTGATATTGAAATTCTTGAAGTATATCCTGGAACAAAATATAACGATACTTGTATAAGTGAAATTATTATATTGAATGTTCCTCAGCCGTTTAATTAATCTTAAATTGCAAAATATAAATTAAGGAAAAACTATGACAGATTATCCTAGAGTATTTTTAAACTCAAAAGAAGAAAGAGAAATAAATCAGGGATTTCCCTGGGTTTTTGATAACGAAATCTCTCATTTAAAAGTTGCAGATAAAGACGGTAAATTTGAAAACATTTCTTTTAAAGACTGCAATCTTAAACCCGGAACTGCAGTCGAGATTTTTACCAAAGCAGGCGGTTTTCTGGGAACCGGAATCTTTAATAAAAACTCAAAGATTACTATCCGAATAATTTCCAGTGAGCGCGCCTCTTTAGTTTACGAAGATATCGAAGGCTTTTGGGAAAAGCGCATAAGCGATGCTTATAACATAAGGCAGCTTCATTACAAGAGCTCAGATTCTTACCGCCTTATTTTTGCCGAAGCAGATTTAGTTCCCGGTTTTATCTGTGAGCGTTATTGTGACCAGGACGAAAAAGTTTATCTTGTCGTTCAGTTTTTGAGCATGTCATGTGAAGTTTTCAGAAAAGAAATACTTGGTGCGCTTGAAAAAATCTGTCGTCCATACGGAATCTACGAAAGAAGCGATGCTGATGTGCGCAATAAAGAAGGGCTTTCTCAAAAATCCGGCTGGCTTGGAAGGGAATGTTCTGATCAGGTTATAATCGTTGAAAACGGAATAAAACTTCTGGTTGACCTTGCTCACGGCCAGAAAACAGGTTACTTTCTTGACCAGAAGGATAACAGAAAAGCTGCCTCTGTATTCTGCCATGGAAAGACAGTTCTTGATACATTCACTCATACAGGCGCATTCGGATTAAATGCAGTAAAAGCAGGTGCAAAAGAAGTAATAAGCGTTGATATAAGCCCAGAAGCAGTCGAAACTGTCAACAAAAATATACAACTTAATAACGCTTCGAGTGTAATGACTGCCGTCTGCGCCGATGTCTTTGATTTATTAAAGCAGTACGAAGAAGAAAACCGTAAGTTTGACGTTATAATCCTTGACCCTCCGGCCTTTACAAAGAGCGCCAAAATGATCCAGAAAGCATACGGCGGCTATAAAGAGATTAACTTACGTGCAATGCGCCTTTTAAACAAGGGCGGCATTTTAGTTACATGTTCGTGCTCACACTTTTTTGATTCAACTATTTTTTATGATATGCTCATGCACGCAGCAATGGACAGCCACCGCCGCATCCAGATTCTCGAAAAACGCGGTGCCGGCCCGGACCATCCGATTCTCCTCGGCTACCCAAAGAGCGAATACCTTAAGTGTGCAATTACAAGGGTGCTGTAGCTAATGAAAAAAATTAAATTTATATTTATTCATGCTTTTTTTATTGCAGTCTGTTCAATTATTGGCTGTATTTTTATTACTCAATTACACAATTATTTTGTGAAAAAAGAAGAGTTAAATAAATTTTTCCTTAATGAACCTGAATATCAGCTTGCAAAAGCAGTCCTTCTTAAAAATAATGGAGAGATAAAACGACTTTGTAAAAAAAATCCTGAATGGATAAAAAGAAGCTTTGAAGAGAAATATTATTCAGTTTTACAATATGCAGTATCAAATGGTCAGACTAAATCTGTAGGAGCTCTTCTTGCAGCTGGAATGAATCCAAATGTAGTTGATTATTCTGATGAGACACCAATTTTTACAGCAGTTGATCAACTCTATGCTATGGTTAATAAAATTGATTATTCAAAAATAGTACATTTGTTAATAAAATATGGTGCCGACTGTAAT
The DNA here is from genome assembly GCA_905236565.1 of uncultured Treponema sp. Taxonomy (GTDB): domain Bacteria; phylum Spirochaetota; class Spirochaetia; order Treponematales; family Treponemataceae; genus Treponema_D. Next base: position 5,475 of record CAJORB010000108.1, read on the forward strand.
TTTCATAAAAAAGAGAATCTTGAAAAAACAGGAATTACTAATGGCGGCGAAACACCTCTGATGCGTTCTACATATTTTTACGGAACAAAATACCAGAAAATTTTAATTGAAACTGGCCATGCAGACATTAATGATAAGACAAAGTATGGAGTTACAGCCGCAGTAACTGCTTTATGGATGGGAAACATAAAAGGTGCTCATTATCTTATTGCAGAATGTAAGGCAGATGTGACAGAACCATTTTATTTTTATGATGAAAAGTATGAGTGGAATAAAATTCAAATTTATCCTGTAATGCTTGTAAAAGTACTTAAAAATTATCCAGAAGATTCAGAAAACTATAAATTAATGCAGGAAATTATTGCAGAGTTTATAAATCAGGGAATTGATGATTTTGAAAGTCCTGTTCCAGATGATGTTTTTATGATTCTTAATGAGCATTGTTCTGCAATTCATTTGACTAAAATTATAAACCATTAAATAATGCATAGTAAAAACAAGAATTTATGTTAAAACCAAACGAAAACTACAATTCAATATTTCTCCTGGGACCAACCGCAGTCGGAAAGACAAGTCTTGGCGTGCGCCTTGCGTATGAGCTTGACTTAGAAATAATTTCTGCAGATTCCCGCCAGGTTTATAAAGGTCTCGACCTTGGAAGCGGCAAGGATTTAGCTGAATACAACTATAAAGGACGCGATATTCCTTACCACATAATCGATGTTACAGATCTTAGCCATGAATACAATCTTTTTGACTATACAAAAGACTTTTATAAAACCTTTGAAGACCTTCAAAGCCGAGGCCAGATTCCGTTTACAGTCGGTGGAACCGGAATGTATCTTGATGCCGTAATTCGCGGCTATGAGCTTGCAGAAGTTCCCCCAAACCCTGATCTTCGCGAACAGATGTCTCACATGAGCCTTGAAGAGCTTGGAAAGCGCCTTTTAGAATTAAAACCGGATTTACATAACAGGACAGACCTTGCACTCAGGCCCCGCGTAGAAAAAGCACTTGAAATTGCAGTCTATATGAACAGTGACGAGTATAAGGCAAACAAAGAACAGCTCAATCGTCGTCCGCGCGTTAAGCCTTTAGTCCTTGGAACTACGATCGACCGCTTTTTACTTCGAGAAAACATAAAGCGACGTCTTGATGAGCGCTTTGACCAGGGAATGATAGAAGAAGTAAAAAATCTTCACGAAAAAGAAGGCTTCAGCTGGGAAAGAATGGAGCGTCTTGGCCTTGAATACCGTTTTATCTCAGAATTTCTTGAAGGAAAAATTGCATCCCGAAAAGAGCTTGAAGATGGGCTTTATACAGCGATATGTCAGTTTGCAAAACGTCAGGAAACATGGTTCCGTGGAATGGAGCGAAAGGGCGTAAAGATTAACTGGCTTACGAAAGAAGCCGACAAAGATAAGAAATTTAATGAAGCGTTAAAGCTTATAAAAGATAATTTTAAGTCTTTATAAGACTGGAAAATAAAAAAGAATCGGGATAAAAATCCCGATTCTTTTTTATGCACCGATAGCCATTTTCTGTTTGTCTTCGATCTTTGTAAGATAACCTGTTCTTACGCAGCTGTCAAAAAGACTGTGGCTTATAAAATCTGTTTTAACTTCATCGTATCCGTCGCGGTCGCGAACGATTCTTACAACGAAACCGTCATCCATTTCTTTAACGATTGTCATATAATCTGTTGATTTTCCAATACTTTTTAATGTGTAAGTTCCCATAATAAAACCCCTTTACATAACTAAAAATTCAACTTAAAGTACAGATATCCCGTACATTTTTATTTTCGGAATCTGAAAAATTTAGTTTAGTTTTTTTTATGAATTTTAGAGATTTTTTACAAAACCATAAAATATGCGATGCTCACATTCATCTTGCAGATTTATACGATTTTGGCGCCAGTCTTGTAAATTCGCCTGATTATTCATGTATTTCCTGCAGCCACTCAAAAAGAGAATTTGACTTACAGACTGAATTTACTAAAGCAATTCCATCTGATTGCAAGCCTTTTATCATAAGCTCGTTCGGCATGCATCCGCAGAATCCCGACCTTAACTTGACTGCATTTCTCGAACAGCTTTTAAAAGACAAAAAAATCGGTGCGATAGGCGAAACCGGTTTTGACTATTTTACAAGCGAATTTAAAGCTACATCAAAAATCCAGGAAGAAGCATTTATCATACAGACAGAGCTTGCATGTAAATATGAAAAACCGCTTATAATCCACTCAAGAAAATCAATTGAAAAACTTTTTTCATATTCAAAGCTTCTTTCAAAAGTTCCTTTCGTAGTTTTTCACTCATTCCCCGGAACTTTATCCGAAGCACTATCGCTTTTAAACCACGGAATAAACGGCCTTTTTTCATTCAGCTCGCAGATACTAAAGGGAAATAAAAAGTCGATTGAATGCGTTAAAAATCTTCCGCAAGATAAACTGCTTTTCGAAACTGACGCCCCGTACCAGACTCTAAAGGACGAAAAAATTACGCTTCAGGAAAGAATCCTTGACGTGTACATCGAAGGCTTTAAAATCCGGACGTGTAAAGAAGCTTCCGGATTTTCAAGCGCTGTTTGTGACGATATGCCTGGTGAGTTTTTTGATTTTGTTCAGTTTGTAAATGCTAATTTTGATCTTCTTCGAGAAAAGAACTGATTTCTTTTTTTGTCTTTATATAAAGGTCGCAGAAATCGTTTATAAGAGGGGCAAGATTACCCTGTGCTTTGCCTCGAAGAATGTCCTCGATTTCCTGACCTTTTTGAGCAAGAGGTTTTGCTGCAATCTGGCGTGAAGCACCCTTTACTTTATGGACATAACCTGCAGCTTCTTCAGAAGACTTCATTATGATGTCATTTAATTCCTTAACGTCAAAGTGTGTGTCAGAAAGATAGAGGCTTAAAAGCTCTCTGTAAAGTTCTTCGTCATTGTCGGTAAGCTCAAGACCGGCCTGAATATCTATAAATTCTCGCATAAATAAAATATAGAATGTTTCGTATTTTTATGCTATATTATTAACATGAAAAAAATTAATATTTTTGTAATTACAAATCTGGTTCTTGCCGTTTTATTTTCACTTGTAAATATCTGCTTTTCGCCTGATGTTTCATGTGCCGCCTTTCTTGTAAGCGCTGTTTTTACGGGCTTTATGGTTTATTTCCTGTACTTTCAGGTCAGCGTTAAGGGCAATCTTGATAAAATATTCGTTTCGACAAAATTCCTTCAGTATGAGCCGTTTGTTTTTCTTATTGCGTTCATAATGCGTCGTGCCGGAGCAAAGGGAACTTCTTTTGCCTTTGACTTTTTCTGTGTAATTCTCTGGCTTGGTATTTTTATAAGCGGAATCATACTCCAGAAATTTTTTACTCCTAAAAAATTTGAGTCCATTACTGGTCAGAAGATAAAGGATTTTAAAAACGAAAAAATTTCACGTATGCTCATAAAGGGAAAGACTCGTTCAGGACAGAAGGCTAAAACATCTGACTATGCAAAATGGTTTGGTTTTGAAATTCTTGACTGGGCAGATGCAATTGTTCAGGCTGTGTTTACGGTTCTGCTTTTCCAGATTTTCTTCTTTCAGTTTTATAAGATTCCGACAGAATCAATGGTCCCTGAATACATGGTAAACGACAGGGTTGCGGTTGCAAAAATAACTTCTGGTCCTAAATTTCCTTTGAGTGATGTAGGGCTTCCGTGCATCAGAAAATTTGACCGTGGAGACATTGTAGTATTCAGAAATCCGCATTATACGATTAACCGTGAGTCAGAAGTAAAAACAGTTGTTTCGCAGATTGTTTATATGTTAACTTTTACGCTTGTAAATCCAAATACAGATGAACACGGTCGACTCAAAGCAGACCCGCTTGTAAAAAGAATTACAGGTGTTGCAGGCGAGCAGCTTATGATGCAGGACGGAATTTTATACCGCCGCACAGAAGCTTTAAAAGAATTTACTCCTGTAAAAGAAGATCAGGACTGGGCAGTTTACAATCTTCATACAGAAAACGAAGCCGTTAAAAAATATATAAAGGATCTTTCGATTACTGATGAAATTTGTGAGCGTCTTCTCGAAGCAGAAACTAAAAGAAACGCTCTTGATATAAAAGAAGCAGAAAAGACATGCAGAGAGCTTGTAAAAGAATTTGAGCGCTATCTTCCTTCTGTAAACAGCGAAAAATACAGCCAGGATGAACTTCTTTCTCTTTTTACATCCCGCGATTTAGAAGCAGAAAAGATGTACGTTTTCTACAGCGATTTTGCGCAGCATCTTATTTCGTTAAAACAGGGAAGACTCTGGTTTAATTCATTTATGACAGACTGGATAGATTCATATGAATCATTCGTTAAAGACGGATATGTCGGCGGAAATCTCTATGATGACAGTTCATTTAAGCTTAATCTTCTTTATAAAATCGCACTCGGTAAGGCTGTAGTTTATATTGCAAAGAATATGCGTGACTCTGTTCCGTCTGATATCTGGATGAACAGCAAAGAATTCCTTAAAAACCACGAAGAACTAAAACTTCTTTTCCACTGCATATGTTTCCAGGATTTAAGGAATATGCCTGTTTTTCCAGCAAACGGCGACAACGGTGAACCTCAGTACATCCCTGAAAACTGTTTTTTCATGATGGGAGACAACAGGTTTCATTCGCTTGATATGCGCCACACAGAGCAGGAATTTCTTGCAAAACTTACGCGTTTTGACAACTATTCAATTAATTATGTTTCATGCATGAAACCGATGTATGTTCCGAAAAAAATGATTTTAGGTGCCGCAGGAATCCGTTTCTGGCCGATTGGTCGTCCGGTAAGGAATTCCAAAATGAATAAAAATAAATAACGGGAGGATTTTTTATGGCAGAAGAAAAGTATGTAAGACCTACATGGGATGAGTATTTTATGGAAGTTGCACGGACAATTGCAAAGCGTGCAACATGTGACAGAGGAAGGTCAGGCTGTGTAATCGCACGTGACAACCAGATTCTTGTAACAGGTTATGTAGGCTCTCCTGCAGGCCTCCCGCATTGTGACGAAGTCGGACATCTTTTAAAAAAGATGATTCACGATAATGGAGAAATTACACAGCATTGTGTACGTACAGTTCACGCTGAACAGAATGCAATCTGCCAGGCAGCTAAACTCGGCATCGCGCTTGAAGGTGCAACAGTTTACTGCAAGATGACTCCATGCCGTACATGTGCAATGCTCATCATCAACTGCGGAATCAAGCGCGTAGTCTGCGAAAAGCATTATCATGACGAGGCAGACAGCCTTGATATGTTTGAGCAGGCAGGCATTGTAATAGAGCACCTCGAAGATACCGTTCAGACTTATAAGGATATGTAATGTCAGAAAAATTCAAAACGCCGCGTACAGTCAGTATCGGTGGAAACGGTAAGACAGAACGCATTCTCATAGGCGGCAGTAATCCTGTTACGATTCAGACGATGTGGAAAGAAGGCATTGACGACGTAACAGAAAATAATGAACATCTTGAAAAAATCTGTAAACGCATTTTTGAGCTTAAATCGCTCGGTTGTGACATAATACGCTTTGCAGTTCCTGATATGAAAAGCGCAGAAGGTTTTATCGAAATCTGTAAAAATGTTTCGATGCCGCTTGTTGCAGACATTCACTTTGATTACCGCCTTGCCTTAAAATGTCTTGAGGGTAATGTAGGCGCCATAAGAATTAATCCAGGAAATATCGGAAGCCGTGACAGGGTAGAAGCTGTCGTTAACGGCTGTAAAGAAAAGGGTGTTGCAATACGTATCGGCGTAAACTCTGGTAGTCTTCCTAAAGATCTTGCAGAGGCCGTAGAAAAAGGAAAGCTGTCGCGTTCAAAAGCACTTGCAGAGACAGCATTCCGCGAAGTATCTGTATTTGATGAATTAAATTTTGACCAGTGCGTCGTAAGCATGAAGGCAAGTTCTGTTTTAGAAACGATTGAGGCAAACGAAGAATTTGCGTCAAAGTATGATGTTCCGCTTCATATAGGAGTTACAGAAGCAGGCCCTTTGATTACCGGCGTTGTAAAATCAACCCTGGCTTTTTCAAAACTTCTTACAGAAGGAATCGGAAGCACTATCCGTGTAAGTCTTTCATCAACTCCAGAAAACGAAGTCATTACAGGCCGTGAAATCCTTCATGAGTGCGGTTTAAGAAAGGGAGGTGTAACTCTTATTTCCTGTCCTCGCTGCGGAAGACTTGGTTTTGACGTTCACGGCTTTGTTGAGCGCTGGCAGAACGAGCTTCTTTCTATGAAAAAGGATATTACGGTTGCCATCATGGGCTGTGTAGTCAATGGTCCGGGCGAAGGAAAGCATGCCGACATAGGAATTGCGGGCGCCGGAGATAAGGCAATTATTTTTAAAAAAGGTCAAATAATACGTACGATTGACATAAAAGATGCCGATAATGAGTTTAGAAAGGAACTTGAATCTTTATGAGTTATTTTAAATTGAATAAGGCTAAAATCTTTTTTTGTATAGTATTTTTATCAGCTGCTTTCTCTGTTTTTGCTCAGCATCCTCAGAATCCGGGCAACGAATCCTGGAAAATGTTTCAGAAAGCACAGGCTCTTTTTGATCAGAAAAACTACGGAAAATCAATTAAACTTGCAAACGACTGTCTTGCCCAGCGTAAAAAAGAAGTTGAATACATCGATTACGTTCTTGCAAACGCATTAAAACCGTATCCTGTACGCAAGGTAGGCGATGATATAAACGAAGTCCTTACTGTTCTTCGTGAACGTGACGAATACGAAAGCGTAGAAATAATCGAAACATATATAAACGAAAAAGGCGAAGATTATTTTGATAGTTCAATTTCTAAGCTTACTGAATATCTTCATAAACGCCAGGATTATCCCGAAGTTTATTTTTTGATTGCAAAAATTTACAGGCTTGAAGGTGAGTTTGACATGGCTTATACATATCTTGAAAAAGCACATGCTTCTTCGTTCCTTCTTGAAATTCCTGCGCAGGATATAGACATTCTTTACGAAATGGCAGCGATTGCAGAAAATAAGAATGATGTTCCAAGACAGGAAAAATTACTGGAACTTATTGCCGTAAATGACGGAAGATACAGCGATACAAACTTAAAGAATGCTCTTTTAAGAACTTCACGTTCAACAAAAGAAGATAACTCTTCAAGATTCTTTGAACTTTACAGAATCGATGCAATCCGCACTGTAAATGCATATTATTCATTAAGTAAAATATACGATAACGCAAAAGAAAGGGAAAAAGCATATCTTGCAAACCTTTATGCTGTTTTAATTTCGTTTACCCATATCAATTCGATACTCGAAGAACGTGAGTCAGATTATCACTACAAAAATCTTACAGAATTCTTTGATGAGATAAAAAAATATCCTGACATCGTAGAGTGGTGCGGCAAAAACCATTTCTGGGAAGGATTTTACAACATATATACTCTCGGCATTAAAAATAAGTGTACAAGATTCCCTGTTGATGTTGTAAATGTACTTGCAAAGTCTTGTCCAGAAGTTTACTGGAAAAACGCTGCAATAGAAGCTGCTTCTAAAATCCGCGAAGAAAAGCAGGTTACGATTACCGTTGACTGATTTTTAAAAAATTAATAGTGAAGTCCAACGCCTAAAGAAATCTCATATTTTGAAACCTTTGGTCTCCATGACTCATCGATTATGTCTTTAAGTAAAATGCGTCCCATGTCAAAGCCTGCGCTTGCACGAACCTGCAGAGACTTAAACTTGTGTGGATAGGCGATAAATTCGATTCCGGCAGTATAAAAACCATCTTTAATCGAAAAATCTCTTCCGGTAACGCGGTTTTTTGTAAGCGCAAAATCTATAAAAGGTACTATCTGTATTTCTGAGTTGAATTTACTCAAAAAGTGAATGCCGATTTTATCAAAGTCAAAATTCATAAGATGAATCGGGAAGTCAAGATTTAAAACAACGGCACCCGGTGTACTTGTAGAGTTTATGTCGTAAAGAGGAGTCGTTGCAGGGAAAAGTTTTTCATTTCTTACGCCGCGGATGTAAATTCCTACAGGCATATTCTTATTTAAGTATGAAAAACCATACAACCTTAGACTAATTCCATTGTAATCCCACGAATAATGTCCCTTAAATTCGCCTTCAAAGCCGATTACCATGTCGTTAAGGCGGTAATTATAACCGATATCCTGTCTTATAAAAAACTCGACGCCTTTTCTAAAGTTGCCGTTCCAGTTTATGAGGTCTGCAGAAATTCCATTGGAAAAAAGAAACTCCGGGCTTATGAGCGCGTCGTTTCTGATATTGATTTCTCCGTGCGGTTTCCAGTAATAAGTGTAGCTTACAGAAGGAGTATATTTAATGTCGCCCCATCCTGAAATCTTTTTTAATGTTATCGGGACTGCAAACTGAACATATTCGCCAAACGAAAGTCTGTCGTCAAATACATCGTTGTCAAAATCATTCAAGAATTTCTGTTTTAAAACAAGGTCATACGAAATCCATTCAAACGGGAGGGTTAAAGAAAGTCCTGTAGAACCGTCCCACTCAGGAACGTCTTTGCTGATTGTGTATGATAAATCAATTTCGTTATCCCACGAGGCGTTTACAGGCCCTATTTTAAAAGGCAGGGAGTATGATGCAATTCCGCCGAACTTAAAATCAAATTTATCTGTATCGTCATTCTGCTTAAAAGAAAAATAAAGTTCGCTTTCAAAAGGATTTAAAGTTCCGCAGAAATTTGTATTCTGCATCTTTACCTTAACCACATGACCGTCATCAGAGCTGTATTTGTAATACGGAAACGCGATGAAATTGCTCGAGTCGGTAACCGACACTTTAAGAGTTACACCGACAATTTCCTCGTTTTCAACATTGTCTGCTGAGTCAGCCGGCTTTGAAGAAACAACATCGCCTTTTTCATATTCAACAGTTACTTCGTCAAAAAGCCTTAAATTTATATAACGCTGCTTAAGTTCTGCGATGTATTTTTTAAGTTCTTCTTCGGATTTAAAAACCGATTTTCTTGAAATATGAACTTTCTGATCTACAAACTGTTCTTTTGAAATGCCGGAAATATTGTAGTCAACTTTTGTTATTGTATAGCTTTCTGCATAAACTGAACAAAACAAAAAACCGAGTAAAATTAAAATAAACTGATATTTTCTCTTTAGTAAAAGCGTCATGATGTTATTTTTCTTTTTTAGAATTTTCTTCGTTCTGTAAAACCGTTATATCAACCGGATGATTTTTTGTTACGGCATAATATATAAAGTGAATCGAACTGTAAAAGAAAACCATAAATACAAAAATTGCAGTAAGTAAAATCGAACCTTTGTCGTGTCTTAAATACATTCCAAGACCTGCAGAAAGACAGAGACATATCTGGATCGAAAGTAAGAATATCAGAGTCTGAACTTTTGTAAAGCCCAGCGCGATAAGCTTATGATGAATATGCCTTGAATCTGCAGACATAAAGTTTCTGTGCTCGCGGGTTCTTCTCCACATAGCGGCAATCGTATCGAGTGCAGGAATACTTACAAGAACAATCATTACTAAAAGCTTGTTGTATTCAAAGTTTTCACTTGAGTTATAAAGAGGCAGAACGGCAATCATAAAGCCCATAAGCTGGCTTCCGCCGTCGCCCATAAAAATCTTTGCCTGAGGTTTATTGTAAACAAGAAAGCCAAGAACAGCCGCGGCCATCATAAAGCATACTCCGGCACTGGCTTTTGCATTAAAGTCAGAACTGTAGAAAATGATTCCCAGAGCTCCGAGAATCAAAAAAGAAAGTCCGCCGCAAAGACCGTCAAGACCGTCAATAAGGTTAAATGCGTTTATGATTCCGATAATCCAGAAAAACGAAAGAGCATAACTGAACCATAAAGGAAGTTCAAAATTAAAAATTCTTTTAAATCTGAATCCAAAGTAGAGTACGATTACGGTTGCAATTACCTGGAAAAGAAGCTTTAACTTAGCCTTAAGATTAAAAAAATCATCGAGGAGGGCAACTGTAAAAATTATAAGCCCCGCAATAATAATCGGAAGAACGTGTGAAATGCTGTTTGATTTAGAGACAGCAAAATAGATTATTGTGGATGCCGTAAAGGCTATGATGATTCCAAGCCCGCCAAGACGCGGAATATTTCCCTTATGAATTTTTCTTTCGTTAGTTGTATCGTACCATCCGAAATGCCTGCAAATAAGGATAATCAGCGGAATTACGACAACACTTGTACAAAAGGAAAAAGCAACCATCCACCACATAAAAATCTCCAGAATATCTATTTAATAGATTTTACCACATCTCTGACAAGATTACTAGAACCTTTTTTCATTACGAGAGCCTTGCCGTTCTTAATTACGACGATAAGGTCTTTTACATCGCATAATGCAACCGGAATATCAGAATAAACGAAATTGTTTTCAGAATAAGCCTGGGCAATTACATTGTCTTCGCCTTCAGAAAATTTTGCAAAAGCATCCCAGCTTCCTACGTCGTCCCATTTAAAGGTCGTTGTTACAGCGCAGGCTTTGTCTGTCTTTTCTGCAATCGCGTTATCTATTGCAATTTTTGGAGTAGACGAGTAGGCCTTATTCATTTCGCTCCATTTTTTTACATAATAAATTCCGTTTATTCTTGCAAGCTTTGGAGCCTTGCCGTTTTCGACACATTCAAAGGCACAAGAAACATCGCTCTGGCATTTTTTTAATTCAGCTTTTAAAAAGTCAGAAGTAAAGCCGAACATACCCGAGTTCCAGAAATATTTTCCGCTTTTAAAATATTCTTCTGCAGTTTTTGCATCAGGCTTTTCTTTAAAGTTGTCGATTTTATAGGTTTTCTCTGTTACGGCATCTCCTGTTTTTATGTAGCCGTAGCCTGTGCTTGCTTCTGTCGGCGAAATTGCAAAGCAGACAAAGTTTCCTTTAGAAGCAATTTCATAAGCTTCTTTACAGTCAGCGGCAAAATTTTCTACCGGAGCAATTACATGATCACTTGTTAAAACTAAAACAGAGTGCTTAACATCAGGTGAGATTTTTTCGAGCATGTGACATGTAAGGATAATCGGAGCTGTCGTGTGCTTCGCTTCTGGTTCTGCAAGAACGATAAGGTCGCGTAAAATTTTATTTTTGTCATCATCAGAAACTTTTTGAGAAAGTTCGAGGGCATGTTTTGCGCAGGATTCAAGAAGATCTTTCCTTGTTGCGATGACGATTTTTCCTTCCGGCTTTAAAGCAAGTGCTCTTAAAATTGAATTTTGTAAAAGAGAAAAATTTTTTCCAAGACTTAAAAACTGCTTCGGATGATCAGGACGGCTTGCAGGCCACAGTCTTTCACCAAATCCGCCTGCTAAAATTACGATATCTGTAAACATAAAATTTTATCTCCTAAACTGAACCAAGCTTTGAAAAAACATAGTTGCAGAAAGTTTTTATTCTGTTAATAAACGAAACTTCAATTCTTTTATTTAAAAATGGAATTCGCGGTGCATTTGCTCCACCGATTCCGTATAAAATCCAGTAATCATCGCTTTTAAAAACATAAATCGTAGAAATCATCTTCTGCTTTTTTATGCATGTAAAGTTATCATATTTGATATCTTCTGCATTTATGTTTTCATAAAACAACATTTCTTTATTATTTAAAACCTTTATGTCACTAAAAATGTCACCGAAAGGCTTCATATAAAAATAAGATTTTAAATTTGATTCAGCATAAATGCCGGAATTGTCCGAGCTTTGAGAAAGTATTTTTGCTTCAGAATATAAATCTACCCAGTATTCATTTCTTTCTGAGTAATAGGGGATTCCTTTGTATGATGGAATGTCTGTCAGTATAGACTGAATTTTAGAAATAAGGTCTTCGTTTTCTTTGACTGGAATGATTCTTACGATTTCTGCAATGTAAGTAGGTTTTAAATTAATAAATTTATTCAAAAATAAATTAAGGCTGTTTTCACTTGGATTAAGGGAGATTTCAGAACAATTGCTTAATTTTCTGATGACAATTTTTCCCTGTAAGAGTTCCTGACGTTCAGATTGTGTAAGGTTTTGATTAAAAACTTTGTCTACGTCAAATGTATAGTTATCGGCATGCACGCTGCTTAATGAAAAGAAAATAAGTAAAAATGTCAGAGTTTTAATCAAAATATTCTTCATTTTCTGCATTATATAGTAAAAACCATCGTTATTCAATTAAAGTTACGGGATGAGTTTTTAGTATTGATTCATGGCGAAATAATTCAATAGACAAAATACTATTTTGAATGCTATACTTGTATAGCAAATTATGGAGGGCATATGTTAGCTTTACGATTAAAACCAGAAATTGAAAAAAGGCTTACAAATCTCGCACTAAAAACCGGAAGAACAAAAACATTCTACGCAACAAAAGCAATAGAACAGCAGTTGGATGAAGTAGAAGACTATTATCTTGCCGAACAGTCTTATAATGACTGGGTAGCAGAGGGTAAAAAGACATATTCTTTCGACGAGGTTTTTAACTGATGTATTCTGTTGAATTTACTCCAAAAGCAAAAAGGCAGATTTTAAAACTTGAAGAACCAGTTAGACTTGCAATAAAGACATATCTTAAAGAAAAAATAATTCCTGCAAAAGATAAAAAAGGACTTTGTGAAGCAGGCGGAACAGAACTTGTAGGAAACTTAAAAGGACTCTGGAGATTCAAAAGTTCAGAATTTAAAAAATATAGAATCATTGCTTACTTAGAAGATTTAAAATTTATTATTACTGTATTGACCGTTGAAGGCCGCTCTGATTCATATAAAAATAAGGAAGAACTGGCAAAAAAAGCAAGAAAAGGCGGTTTTAAACAGGATGATACTTATGAAAAATCACATTAATGTTTTTATCATTTTGATTACATTTATGATTAGTGGCTGTGAAAGAAATAAAACTGATAATAAATTTAGTAATGTTAATCAGGACATTATTAAAGCAGAGACCAGAGAATCTTTTTATACTGATACCGATGAAGTTTTTTTCTTTGATTGGGATAGAGAATTGTACGGTATTTATTCAACTATGGGGATGACAAAAGTAAGATTAGATTTGTTGTTCGATCTTCCGATTCAAAATAAAGACAATCTAAAAACTGTGGATTATGATGATGACGGTATAACAGATTATTATTATGAAAATGGACAGATTGTCGGATATTATGATAAAGAATTATTTTACGGGAAAGGAGGTTTTGAAAGATTTTCTTTTGACATTTACGGACGAATGATACAGCACTATGAAGTTTATGATTATGATTCAGATCATTATTATAATGATTACAGATATGAATACAAAATTGACACAAAAACTAATGAACTGGTTCGTTTTTGGATTAACAATGGAAAAGCAGTTGAAGAATATCGTGAACAAAAGAATGGAAATATAATTGAACTGAAGGTTTTAAAAAGAAGAAGCGAGTATAGGAATGACATTCGTAAAATTAAAGATGAATTTAAAGTATTATCTTTAAAAGGAACAGTCCATATAAATGATGATGGTAAAATTGATGATATATGCCTGATATATTTTAACAGTAATACTAACACTGAAGATTTTGTAAAACATACTACAATAAAATATAATTCTGATGGCTCGGTTGAAGAAAAAGTTTTTGTTAAAGATGGACCAGAAAAGGATTTTTATTTAACGGAATATAAGAAAACTGAATTATCTCCAAAAGTATTCTTTTTATTTGAAACTTATGACAAGGATGCTTCGGGTAAGGAAATCTTAAAACAAAGTGATAATATTGAATATTTGGACAAAGACAGGTTTAACAATTATACTAAGATAAGTTCAAAGAACAGTGATTGGGAATATGTGCAAACACTTAGATATACATATGGAGAATAGTTATTGGTGAAAAAGATATTTCTTGGGGTAATACAAATGAATAAAAAATTTTTCTTTCTAAGTTTATGTTCTTTATTCCTGTTTTTTTCATGTAAAAACAAATCTGAGATAATTTTCTGGGAATATGACGAAAATCTTTGTGTTGAAAATATAAATAAGTATTCTGATCTGAAGGATTTAAAATCATCTTACAGTATTCTGTTTGAAATTTCATTTGATGATTTTGAATATTTTGATTCTGTTAAAAAAATATTCAAATTTAAGAATAAAGAAAAAGCATTAAATTATTATGATAAACTTCTTAAAACTTATAAAAATGAGTTTATACCGTTTTATTGTTTTTCTATTGTTTCGAGTGGAAAGGTTATAATGAACGGATTAAGCAGACCATTCCCGCATGCTGTTGAATTATACGAAAATGATAATCTCAATATTCCTAAACTTGTATTTGATGTAGACAACAATCTTAGACTTGTTCTGAATCAGGATTTACAGGTATCTCGATATGGTGCTGAAGTTATTGCCACAGATGAGATTGAAAAACTTATTTCGGATTGCAGGCACGAATCTCCAGAAGATATAAAAATAATAAAGGATGATAACTACTATTACATAATACTTGATGAAAAACAGACTGTAATTACCCTTGATTTTCAAAATGATAAATTAAATTCTTTCCTTTTTGATTCAGAACCAGCAAAAATGAATGCAAATATTACAGAAATTAATAATGGTGACTATTGTTTTACCGTAAATCTACCAACATATCATGAATTTTCTTATATCTGCAAACCTGGAACAGAAGAAGATGCTGCTTTTTTTAATGATATTAAATGGAATAATAAGAATGAATTCAGTATTAAAATGCTTCAAAACGGTAAGGTTGAAGATAGAAAATTTGAGTGAGCTATATTCTGCAAATCTCATAATATATTTTTGACCTTGTAAAAAAATTGATTTATGATTGGAGGAGGTATTTAGAGAATATTTCTCTTCCCATAAGATTATATCATCCGTTTAAAACAAAAAGGAAGGAAATCAAATGGAACAAAAAGCAAAGATAGAATTAATAATAGGTTTTGTTATACTTTCTTTCTTTTCGTCTTGTAAATATAATGAGCCGATAAATGGCAATACAGAACCTAAAAACATACTTTATACAGATGTTAAAGCAGATACTTTTTTATTTTTTAATGATAGGGTTATAAGTAAGGGGGATATTGAATCTGTTATTCCTCTTGTGCGGAATAATAAAATATGTCACGAAATTTATTACGACTATTCCAAAATGAAAATATGGCTAGTTTCTTTTGATGATTCTCATTCTGAATGTTCTTTTTATGAAATAAGTGATTCTGTTAAGCCATTTGATTTAAAATTTACAATGAAATTTGATAAAAAAGTTTTTTTGTATTTTATTGATGCTGATTATGTATATTTGAGAATTGATGACAATGCGTTTGAAGGTGTTAATTTGTATACTCATGAAATAAAGACACTTTTTGAACCGGATGTTGATATTGATGGCCAAACTTATGCTTATTGCTGTAAATATGTTATAACAGAAAAAAATCTGTTAAACAGTTGCAATGGTAATAGAATAGATATTTCTCAAATTTCGAAAAATCTAAAATATGCAGATACATTTTTTGTTTCGAATGACGGTAAATTTCTGATATTTGGAAGAACAAACTTTAATGGGGAAAAGTTGTTTGTTTATGATGTAAGTTTAAAAAAACTGATTGACCCACACATTAATATAAAAAGGTATGTTAAATTTACATATCTGGATTATTATGAAAGATACTGCATTTCAAATGATGGTTTTTATTATTCAGTTGAGCAAGATCATGCTGTTAATAATAAACGAGGAAGCAGGCAATGGATTTTCTACGATTTTAGCTCTGGTATAAAAAAAAGACTTATCTTTAAGCTGGATTCAGACCATATCAGATTAAATCCTGTGAATGTATATGGTAAATGAATAGAGTATCTGAAATAATTCTTTCAGTAATGTAAATGTCAGAGAAAGGAGAATAGTTATTGATGAAAAAAATACTTTATACATTATTCTTACTTACACTGCTTATGGGTTGTAAGGATGAACATACAAAAAATTATTCTTATAGTGATTTAAAGTCAGCAGTCGATGAACAGGATTCTCAAAAGATATGTTTAATCCTGGATTCAATAGAGACTTTGCCAGTAGAACAACTTAATGAAATTACATATAAATCTTTGTCAAAATATAAGAATTACGAAATACCAAAAATGTTTTATGAATATGGACTTGATATTAATGAGGTATTCTCATATATAAATCAATCTAATGGAGCAAGTCCGGTTTTAGAAAAGACCACAGTTCTTTATTACGTAATAAAAAACAATTCTGTTGATTTATATGAATATGCAGAATCAAAAAATGTAGATTTTACTCAAAACTGTTATGAATCTGTAAAAGAGTGTGTAAAGCCTTTGGTTCTGGCTGCTAAGAATAAATCATTAATACTTAGTCATATATTAAAAGATATAAAAACTAAGGATCTGCCGAATGTAAATCTTGATGAGGCATTGTACTATATAAAGTCTAAAGATGACATAATTGAACTTTTATCTAGGGATGATGTTATTGATTATCTTTATACAAGTCCTAAATTTTCAGAATTTGTATGTTCATATTATAATTCAGATAGATTAAATTATTTTGAGCAAAAGATTGATTTTTCAAAATTAACATTTTCCAGTGAAATTAACTATTTTGAATCTGCCCTGAATTCAGAAAATAGACTTGATACTGTTAAATGGTTGATAAATAATAAATTTGATCCAAATAAAAAAATGACTTATGACATCAGTCAGGATACGGAGTTAACTGTAAAAGAAGCCGCATGGGAATATGCACATAGAATTAGATTTTCATATTATGATGAAAATGGTGTCATAGATGAGAAAAAAATGAAAGCTGATCCAACCTGGCTTAGTTTTCAGTCTGTTATTGATTATCTTGATAATTAAATATGGGCTTTTGCTCGTTGTCATCTCATCCATTTGCCCACAAGTCTTAATCGTGCTATAATATTCCATTATGATAGCACCAAAAATTAAAGAAATTATTACAAGTCCCGGGGCATCAGCTATACGCAAGATGTTTGAACAGGGCAAAATCTTAAAGGCAAAATACGGCGAAGATAAGGTTTTCGATTTTTCACTTGGAAATCCGGACCTTGATCCCCCTAAAGAAGTTCTTGATGCAATCGAAGAAATTGCAAGGGATAAAAGTCACGGATGTCACGGCTATATGTCAAATTCGGGCTATGAAGAAGCAAGAAAGGCCATGGCAGACAAGGAAACACAGGAGCAGGGCGTTAATGTCGGAGCTGAATGTGTTGTAATGGCATGTGGCGCTGCAGGGGCTATAAACAGTGTATTTAAGTCACTTTTGACTGCAGGGGATGAAATCATTGTTCCATCTCCATTCTTTGTTGAATACAGAAACTATGCAATGAACTTTGATGCAAAACTTGTTGAAGTTCCGACTAAAGAAGGCTTTTCTCTTGATGTTTCTAAAATCAAGGCAGCATTTAACGAAAAAACTGCGGCTGTTTTGATAAATTCACCAAATAACCCGACAGGAAGAATCTACAGCGACAGTGATATCAAAGAGCTCTGCGATGCATTAAAAGAGTTCGGAGACAAAACAGGACGCTACCCGTATTTAATCTGCGACGAGCCTTACCGAGCAATTACATACGACGGAAAAAAAGTAGCAACTGTTTTTGATAAATATGACTATGCAGTTGTTGTGACTTCATTTGCAAAGAACTTAAGCATTCCGGGAGAAAGAGTCGGTTACGTTTGTGTAAACCCTTCATGTCCAGAAAAAGAAATGTTTATTGCTGCAGTTACTTTTGCAACACGTGTATTAGGTTATGTAAACGCTCCGGGATTCTTCCAGAAGGTTGTTGCAAAGACGTGGAATGCTCCGTGCGATTATTCACCTTATGTAAAGAGAAGAAATCTTGTAAAGGATGTTCTTGATAATGCAGGAATCAAATACGCAGATCCAGAAGGAGCTTTCTACATTTTTGCAAAAGTTCCTGACAGCTGGGGCGATGACGATCTTGG
Organism: uncultured Treponema sp.; assembly: GCA_905236565.1. Lineage (GTDB taxonomy): Bacteria > Spirochaetota > Spirochaetia > Treponematales > Treponemataceae > Treponema_D. Next base: position 23,477 of record CAJORB010000108.1, read on the forward strand.
CTTTGTAAAAGTTCTCGAAGAAAACATGATCCTTTGTCCTGCAGGAAGTGGCTTTGGAATGAAAGGCTGGTTTAGAATCTGTTACTGTGTTGATGAAAAATCAATCGTAAACTCTCGTGACGCTTTTTATAAAGCAGCTCATACACCTAAGAAATAAATTTATCGGAGGAGTTTTATGAAAATTCTTATGGTAAGTGCAGAGGCTGTTCCTTTTGCAAAAACAGGCGGACTTGCAGATGCTGTTTCTGCTCTGGCAATTACGCTTACTAATATGGGACACGATGTAAAAATCGTAATGCCCCGCTACTATAAAATAGACAGAAATAAATTAAAGCTTCTTGATGGTCCTATGGGAATTCCTGTGGGAGGAGGCGAAGCATGGACAGCTGTTTATGAAGCATCGATGCCTCAGGAAGAAAAGCTTAAAGTTTATTTTATCGACCATGAACAGGCTTTTGGCCGTGACGGTGTCTACGGAACTCCGTCAGAAACAGATTTTCATGATAACCCTTTCCGTTTTTCAATTCTGTGCCACGGCGCTTTTCAGTTATCGAGAAAGCTCGGATGGATTCCGGATATAATCCACTGCCATGACTGGTCTGCAAGCCCGGCACTCGTTTTCTTAAAGCATATTTATCGTTACCAGGAATTTAATAAGACCGGCGGTGTTCTTACAATTCATAATCTTGGTTACCAGGGACAGTATTCAAAAGAAAGTTTTGCAAGCTTTGGAATTGACTGGGGACTTTATTATGGTGCAGGCTTTGAGCATCACGGCGGAATTAATTTACTCCAGGCAGGTATTTCTTCTGCAGACATGATTACTACAGTTTCTCCGACTTATGCGCGTGAAATCCAGACTGCAGAAGGCGGCTTTGGTCTTGACGGGCTTTTGCGTGTAAGAAGTGATGTTGTACGTGGTATTTTAAACGGCGTTGATCTTCGCTCATGGGATCCTGCTACCGACAAGAGACTTCCTAAAAACTATTCATTCAAGACAATAAAAGACAAGGCCGTAAATAAAAAGACTTTGCAGGAAAAAATGGGTCTTGAAGTAAATCCTGATATTCCTGTTTTTGGAATCGTAACACGTCTTGCAGATCAGAAAGGAATTGCAGAACTTTTTGCTCCGACTTACGGCTGCATGTACAATATGTGTTCAAATTTAAAGATTCAGGTTGCTGTTCTTGGAAGCGGCGAAGCGTGGTGCGAAAACGAGATAAGGACTTTAGAATCAAAGCTTCCTAACTTTAAAGCATACATCGGTTATGACGAAAACTTGAGCCATCTTATCGAAGCAGGAAGTGACTTCTTTATCATGCCTTCACGCTACGAACCGTGCGGCTTAAACCAGATATATTCGCTTTTGTACGGAACTCTCCCGATTGTAAGAAAAACAGGTGGTCTTGCTGATACAGTAGAAAACTATAATGAGCAGACAGGTGAGGGTACAGGCTTTATGTTTGACCAACTTACTCCTGATGCAATTTACAATACTGTCGGCTGGGCAACATACGCTTACTACAACAAAAAAGACCACATCCTTAAAATGCAGAAAACCGGAATGGCAAAAACATTTACATGGGATGCGTCTGCAAAACAGTATCTTGATACTTACAACGAGGCAATCTTCAGAGGTTGTGGAAAATAAGCTCTGGGCTTATTAATATTCAAGAACTCTCTCATCAACCGTGATATACCAGTCGGCGACAATTTCTGGATTCTTAGCGTCAATCCACGAAAGGCTTCCGTCGTAGTTTAAGAATACGACATTGTCTGTGCCGGCTGCAATTTTTGATGCAAGGCTGTAGCTTCTCTTATATGTCGTTACTTTCTTTGACTGTGTAGTAACAGAAGAAACTAAAGAAGAACATAATTTGTTAAACACATATCCTGACGAAACATACAGGTCACCCGAATAATCTGCACTGGAAAAACTCTGTACCGCAGAAACAGCCTTTGTCTTAAGGTCATATTTTAAAATTTTTGTAGAAGGTTTTGCATCGTTTTCAAAAACTGCTATTGCATAAAGATATTTATTATCCTTTTCATCTGCTGTTTCATCGAGTGCAAGATTATAAATTAAATTTGCATCTATCTTTAACTGAACAGTTTCATGAGTCTTTGTGTTTACATAAATGAGAGGAGAGTCTGTAGGATTTGAACATGACTTTGCAATATAAAGATCTACATCACCTTTTATTACAGCATCCTGGATTCCAGATCCGTAATACAGTTCTTCGTAGAGCCCTGTATTTATATTGTAGCGGTTTACTACAGAACTGTTTTCTACATCGATTATAATGTTAGAACAGTTTTTTAAACTTACAATCTGTCCTTTAGATGTATAAAGTTCCTTTATTTTATTGTCGCGAAGATCAAGCATAGAAACCGTGCACTGTCTGTCTTTAGACCATAAAACGATTTTGGCACCGGTTTTTTCGTCAATGATTTTTTCTATATTCGTGTATCCCGGATTGTCTGCAAGTCTTATTACGATTTCTTTATTTTCATCAGATTTGTAAATTGAGTCTTCTGTAAGCATGTACAAATCATCATCAACAAAAACAATATCCATAACTCTTTTTATGTTATTGTTTGTAATCTGGTTTACAATAAAAAATTCATTCTCCGTATTTAAATCTACTGTATAGATTTCTCCTTTAGTTGAACCAAAGAAAACCTTTTCTTCTGTTATCATAAAACTAGAAATCGTTCCGTCAACCTTGCCGTTAAAATTGTAAGCAATGACAGGATTTTTTATGATTCCGTCTGAAAAATCAAATTTAAAAAGCGAATGTGTTTTTGCAAACTGAACTGAATCAAAATAATAAAGTTCATCGTTATAAACATGAAGAACAGGATTTTTTGCAGGGATTTCGAGTTCGATTTTCCCGGTCATTGCATCTGCAATAAAAATCTTTTTGTCTTTTACACATGCGATGTTTTTATTCTTGTTAAAGAGAACCATTTTATCAAAGCCGGTTTTAAAAGTAATCTTCTTTAAAAGTTTGCCTTTTGTAAGATCGATGTATGCAATGTGTCCTGTCATCGCATAACACATAAGGCTTTTTTCAGAATTTGCTGTTTCGACATAAGAAGTCATGAGCATTTTTTCTGAAACAGGCTTCATGACAGAGCCGTTGTTCGGGTTTATGAAAAACGTACCGCTTTCTGTTGCTGTTCCGATTATAAGATATGTTCCTTTTTTGCTGTAGTTAAGGCACAGAACAGTTTCGCTTATATTAAGTGCAAATTTTTTAGTAAAAGTCTTTAAATCCCAGACGCTTACTGTATTTACAGAACCTTCATTTGTTTCATAGATTGCAATTTCCTGCTTTACAGGATTTACGGCAACTTTCTTTATCTGTCTGTCTGTAAGCTGGTAGTGATATCCTGTTTTGTCACTGTTCCAGCGGATAACAAAACCGTCTTTTGCAACAGAATAAAAATTATCATCAGAAACTCCTGCCTGTCCTGCAAAAGAAAAAACACTTATGACTTCGCCTTTGTGCGGCATAAACGAAGAACGCTCCTGTGCAGAAAAAATTGACGGAATAAAACAAAGAATTAAAAGACTTAAAAACCTTTTCATTTAGAAGTTCTCCATTGTGAAATAAAATAGAAAATATCGCTTGAAACAGAAAGTGCAACAAGCAGGGCAATTATTATGATTCCGATAAACTGTATTTTTACCTGCAGCTTTGGTGGAATCTCTTTTTTTATTATGAATTCAATCAAAGCAAATAAAATGATTCCGCCGTCAAAAACTGGAATCGGTAAAAGGTTCATGATTCCAAGCGAAATACTTATGAGCGAAATAAGTTCAAGAATAGAGTAGAGTCCTGCCCTGAAATTTGCTGCAAAGCCTTCCTGAACAGATTCTCCGAGAATCGAAGAAATGCGTGCAGGACCCGAGACTACATTGGTAAGCTTTACGCCTTTAAATAAAATGCCGAGGGTTTTAAATGTCATCGAAATTGTTTTACCTGTTTCGACAAAACCCTGACCGATTGCAGGAAAGAATGAATAAGTCGGGGCTTCGAGTTTAAGCTGCTCATTAAGGTCGCACATAATTCCTAAAACGCCGTTTCCCTGATCTTTATTAATAAAAGTTGTAATGTAAAAAACTAAAATTTCACCGTCACGGTCAACCGTAACTTTTAATTCTTCTTTTGGTCTTATTGCAACCTGCTGCTGGATATCAAGAAATGTTTCTATCTGTGTATCATTGATTTTAATAATTTTATCGCCGGTTAAAAGACCCGCTTCGCGTGCAGGACTTTCTATAGTTTCATCAGGAATTACGATTTTATTTGAAGTTGTATAATACGTATAGCCGACCATAGAAATTACGGTAAATGCCATTATTGCAAGAATAAAATTAAAGAACGGACCTGCAAAAGCAATCATCGCGCGTTTTAAAGGATGAACACCGTAAAGAGACTCTGGATTTTTAGAAACAGAAGGCGAGCCGTCTTCGAGTGCCTTTTGAAAATCCTTTTCTCCTTCCATCGCACAGTAACCGCCGATTGGTAAAAGAGAAAGTCTGTAGTCAATTCCTTTTATGGTTTTATGTAAGATTACAGGTCCCATTCCGATAGAAAAACTCAAAACCTTTACGCCGAAAATGCGGGCAAAAATAAAATGTCCGAGCTCATGAAAAAAAACGATAAAATTAAGGCAAAGTAATCCGATTACATATTTCATACGAGTTCTCCGGCAATTTTTCGTGCAGTCCTGTCAATTTCTAAAACATCTTCAAATGATTCTGGTGACATCGTAAAATCTTTTTCGAGTGTTTTTTGTGTTACATGCTGAATATCAGTAAAGCCGATTTTTCTTTCTGTAAAGGCTGCAACTGCAATTTCGTTAGCAGCATTAAAAGCAATCGTATAACCGCCGTTTTTTTCTGCTGCCTCATATGCATATGAAAGCATAGGAAAATCATCATAGCGCGGTTTATAAAACTGCAGTTCTTTATCAAATAAATCAAAAGGTTTTAAATAATTTTTCTTATTTTCGGGATATACAAGACTCTGGAAAATCGGATGCTTCATATCAGGATCGCTTATCTGGGCATAAAGCATTCCGTCATTTGTGCGCACGATTGAATGTACAAACGACTGCGGATGAACGACAACTTTAACATGTTTTGTGTCCATGTCAAAAAGTCTTGTTGCTTCGATTACTTCAAGGCCTTTGTTTGCAAGGGTCGCAGAATCAATCGTAATTTTTGGTCCCATGTTCCATGTCGGGTGGTTTAATGCGTCTTCGAGCGTAACGTTCTTTAACTGTTCTTTTGTGTAATTTCTAAACGGGCCGCCGCTTGCGGTTATTATTATTTCATCGATGTTTTCGCGCCCGCACTGGTTTATAAGGCAGAATACTGCAGAATGTTCTGAGTCAACCGGAATGATTTTAGCACCTTTTTTTTCTGCCAGTGACTTTATAAGAGGCCATGCCATTACAACGGTTTCTTTGTTTGCAAGCGCAAGATCAATTGAGTTTTCAAGTACAATGCAGCTTGGTTCAAGGCCGGCACTGCCAGAGATGCCGTTTACAACGATATCAGGTTTTGTTTTGTCGATGATTTTTTTTATGCCGTCAATTCCATCGTCAGAAAAAAGGGTAGCTTCGCAGCCAAATTCTTTTTTGATTTGTTCAGCCTTTGATTTGCTTTTATTTGCAGAAATACCGACGATTTTAAAATCGTCTTTCATGTTTCTTGCAATATCAAGTGTGCTGCTTCCTATTGAGCCTGTTGCTCCTAAAACCAAAATCTTTTTCATTTATATTTTTAAATCCAGAATTTTCTAAAACATGTATTTTATAAATATATAAAAGAATGGGGCAGAAGCAAGAATCGAGTCTATCGAGTCAAGTGCACCGCCTCGTCCTAAAATTATATTTCCGCTGTCTTTAAAGCCGCTTGATCTTTTAAATACAGATTCTGCAAGGTCACCTATGATGCTTGAAGTCGTAACACAGACAGAAAGCAGAATCATTTTTAAAAGAGATACATCAGAAAAGATTTCTTTCCAGAAAACAAATTTAATTAAAACGGCAGCTAAAAGTGTTCCAAGATATGCGCCGATAAAGCCTGCAATGCTTTTGTTTGGGCTTGCCTTGATAAGTCCACGGTTGTTTTTTCCGAGGGTCATCCCAAAAAGCCATGCTGCAGAATCACTTATAAATACAAAGATAAAGAAAATACATATGATTATCGAAGCGTTGTCTAAAACTGTAAGGCGTGTGATAAACGAAGGTAAAAGTCCGCAGTAAACAAGAACTAAAACAGCGTTTGCAATTTTAGTATTTGAGTCTTCAAAATTTTTTGAAAGAAAAACTTCATATGCAAATACTATCATCACGTCTAAAATAAATACCATGTCTACAAGAATAAAATTAAAATCAAAAAGTCCGCAGATGTATGCAGCTACAGGAAGAAGAGGACACAAAACAAGAAGAAGGTTTCTTGAAATTGTTTTTCCGTTGTGAGAAAGCATATTGTTTAATTCAAGTGCTGCAAGAAATGAAAAAAGAACTACAAGAGCAGAAAAGGGCAGGTGATTAAAATAAGGAAGGATTACAATTGCAAGAACAACTGGAATACCTATAAAAAATATGATAAGTCTTTGAACAAGTTTTGGCACTTTATTTCCCTCTTTATGCGTTTCCAAACCTTCTGGTTCGTTTGTAAAATTCTTCGACATTTGATTTAAATTCTTCCGGCGTGTAATCTGGCCAGAGCGTATCTGTAAAGAAAAGTTCAGAATATGCACTGTGCCACATTAAAAAATTACTAAGGCGTTTTTCGCCGCCGGTTCGTATCAAAAAATCAACATCTGGTAATTCCGGAATATCGAAATTATCAGAAATTAATTTTTCGTTTATGTCTTTTTCTGCAGTACCAGAAGAAACGATTTTTTTTACACTGCGGACTAATTCATCACGACCGCCGTAGTTAATTGCAAGAACAACTGTAAGCCCCGTAAAATTTTCTGTTTCTTTTTTTGCCTTTAAAATTTCTTCTGCAACATCAGGAGGAAGTCCTGCAAGATCTCCGATATGTTCGATTCTAATTCCATTGGCTTTGTAAAATTCAAATTCGGCTCTAAGGTGACCTCTAATAAGTCCCATAAGATATCCGACTTCTTCCTGGGCTCTCTTCCAGTTTTCTGTAGAAAAAGTGTAGAGCGTAACATATTTTATATTCAGCTCAGCACAGGCTTTGACAATTTTTTTTGCAACTTCAAGTCCTTCTTTATGTCCGGCAGTTCTTGGAAGACCTCGTTTTTTTGCCCATCTTCCATTGCCGTCCATAATGATTCCGACATGAACAAGAGGCGTTGAATTGTCAGAAGTTTGTGCTGAACCGGACATAAATGTTAGTCCATTATTTCTTTTTCTTTTGCATCATAAATTGAATTTATTTCTGCAATATATTTATCTGTAGTTTTCTGGAGTTCGTCTTCCATCTTTTTTAAGTCGTCTTCGGTAATTTCTCCGCCTTTCTGCTGTTTTTTAAGTTCATCATTACCGTCGCGGCGAATATTTCTAATTGAAGTTCTTGAATTTTCTGCAATACCTTTTGCCTGTTTTACAAGTTCCTTGCGGCGTTCTGCAGTCAATGGCGGAATTGCAATTCTGATTACTTTTCCATCGTTAGAAGGATTAAGTCCAAGGTCTGCAACCTGAATTGCTTTTTCGATTTCAGAAATGAGCGATTTATCAAACGGCTGGATGATAATGCTTCTTGCTTCCGGAATTGAAATTGTTGCAACCTGGCTCAACGGAGATTTTGTTCCGTAATAGTCAACGCGTACTTTGTCAAAAATAGCAGCCGAAGCACGACCTGTTCTGATTGCATTCAATGAATCTTTGAGAGCTGCAATTGTTTTGTCCATGCGCTCTACACTTGTTTGATTTGACATATTTACCTTCCCAAAAGTGATATTTTATTAATTATACCATATTATTGCTTAAATATCAAAAAAAGCGGTATTTCTCTGTAAACCCGACAAAAGCCGGATTTACAGAAAAACAATACCGCTTTTTATTTATGCAAATTATTTTCCAAGAACGATAAGCTTTGTTGTTGCGAAAGAGAGTTCTGCTCCAGCTTCTTTAGAAACCTGAGCGAGTTTTGCAGCAACTGATACTTTATCATCTTTTACGAACATCTGGTCAACAAAGCAGCTTTCTGCAAGAAGTTTCTTGATTTTTCCAGCAAGGATTCCTTCTTTAACGTTGTCTGGTTTTGCAGCCATTTTCGGATCGTTGTCCATCTGTGCTTTAAAGATTTCTTTCTGCTCGTTGATAAAGCTTTCTGGAACATCTTCTTTTGTGATGTATGCAGGTGTAAATGCTGCAAGGTGGAGACAGCAGTCGTATGCAAATGTCTTTACAACTTCTGCATCTGAACCCTTAATAACAACACAAGAAGCTGTCTTAAAGTCAGAGTGAACATAAGATGCTCCTGCACATCCTGCAGGAATATCTACTACGATTACATTTCTTACAGACATGTTTTCGCGGATCTTAATCTGAAGGTCTTCAAGAAGTTTTTTGTGATCTTCTGTGACAGATGTAAGTCCTTTTTCGATTGTTACGTCGAGGAGTTTTTCTCCAAGTGCGATAAAGTCTGTATTCTTTGCAACGAAGTCTGTTTCACAAGTAAGTTCAACAAATACAACTTTGTTATCGAGTTTGCGTACAAAAATACGTCCTTCTGAAGTTGCTCTTTCTGCACGTTTTTCTACTGCAGCAAGTCCTTTTTCTTTAAGGATTTTTGCAGCTTCGGCTTTATCACCATTTGCTTCGATAAGAGCTTTTTTACATTCCATTAATCCAGCGCCTGTTGCTTCGCGCAATTCTTTTACGTCTGATGCACTAATTTCCATAATTAAGCTCCGGTTATTTATAAAGTTTATCTTCGTCTACAAAACTATCTTTTTCGTCTGCTTCAACATCTTCTTCTTTCTGTTCTGTAGGCTGATAGTTAGAATAGTCAACGATTTCTTCGTCTTCGTTCTTTTTAACTGCGTCAGTCTGTACGCTTTCGTCATCATCACCGAGGTTTTCGATAATCTTAAGACCTGCATCATTGTCTGCTTCGATAACTGCGTTTGCAATGATAGAAGTGAACAATGTAATTGCACGGATAGCATCGTCGTTACCTGGGATAGGGTAGTCGATTCCTTCTGGGTTACAGTTTGTATCAACAACTGCAATTACAGGAATTCCCATTCTGCGTGCTTCTGCAACAGCAATCTGTTCCTTGTGTGTATCGATGATAAAGATTACTCCAGGGAGTTCTTTCATTTCTTTGATACCGCCAAGGTTCTTTTCGAGTTTTGCTTTTTCCTTCTGGAGAGCAGAAACTTCTTTTTTTGTAAGGTTAGCAAATGTGCCGTCAATTTCCATCTTTTCGATTTTCTTGAGGCGCTGAAGTGATTTTTTGATAGTAGAGAAGTTTGTAAGCATACCACCAAGCCAGCGGTTGTTTACATAGAACATTCCACAGCGTTCAGCTTCTTTCTGAATGGCCTGCTGTGCCTGTTTTTTAGTTCCTACAAAGAGAACTGATTTTCCTGATGAAGCGATTTTTCTTACAGCTTCATAGCTTTCGCGGATTGCAGCAATAGTTTTCTGCAAATCGATAATGTGGATTCCATTGCGAGAAGCAAAAATGTACTTCTTCATGCGTGGATCCCAACGCTTAACCTGATGACCAAAGTGTACACCAGATTCAAGCAGACTTTTCATGGTTACAACTGCCATGATAACTCCTTCACCGGTAAATTTAACTGATAAGCGCATTAAAAAATTAATGCGTATTAAATCAGAATTTACCACCTGACTCTATTACACGTGACAAACAAAAGTTTGTCCGGAAGATTTTCGGTTTGTACTCATCTGTCTACGACCTGGTACAAATCCGGCAGAATGATATTCTATTTGTTGAGTTGGTTCAGCTTGTAAAAGAAAAACTACTCGAGGACAGAATAACCCTGCGACCTTAAGATATCATAAAGTTCAAATATAGGCAAGCCTACCACACAGCTCTGGCTGCCCTCGATTTTTGAGATAAAGCACGACGCCATGCCCTGGATGCGGTAACCGCCGGCAGCTCCGTGCCAGTCACCTGTTTCGACATAGGCTTCAATTTCGCGCTGTGTCATCGGTGCAAAAGTAACCTTTGAAATCGCGGTTCTTACCGAAGTTGTTTTTTTTGCGCCGTTGTAGAGTGCGATTGTCGTGCAGACTGTATGTGTTTTACCCTGAAAAGATTTTATGTATTCGAATGCTTCATCCTGATCAGAAGGCTTTCCGTATATCCTGTTGTTTAATGCAACGATTGTATCTGCCCCGAGTACCCACGGAATAACCTGTTTAGGCGGAAGTGAATGAACAACCGAAAGAACTTTTGAACGTGCAAGAGTTTCTGTAAGTTCTGCAGGAGATTTTGCTGTAGTAAGATTTTCATTTACGTTAGGCATTATTACGCGAAACGGAATGTTCATCATTTTTAAAATTTCCTGACGGCGTGGAGAAGAAGATGCTAAAATAATCGGTTCCATTTTTGTTTACCTCATTTTTACTTCAATTTATTTTCGATTGACATTTGTCAAGAATATTTATATTTTACAAAAAAAAGCTTTGAGAGATTAGCTCATTTGGATAGAGCGTTGGCCTCCGGAGCCGAAGGTGGCGGGTTCGACTCCCGCATCTCTCGTATAAAAAAAAAGGGTTGCCTGATATGTTTTAGCAGACAGCCCTTTTTTTATGCAGAACAAAAAACTAGTTTTTGCTGCTATCGTCGTTCTTCTTGTTGTCTTTAGAAGAACCAGATCCAGAGTTAGCTCTTAAAAGTTCAAGAGCTCTTGTTCTTACTGGACGAACAAGTCTGTAGTCTGCAGCGATTCTTGAAAGTGAATCGATTACAGGTTTTCTGTTTTTAGTATTTGGAAGAAGTTTTTCGTAAGCTTCTATGATTTCGTATGCAAGTGAACTTGTAGGATTTAATGTTTCTACACGGTTAGAAATGAATGCGATTGTATCTGTGATTTTGTCATCATCATTGTAACCGATGTTTCCGAGTGCGCGAACTGCAGCAGTCAAAACCCAAGGTTCATTGTCATAGCGAACAACATTAGCAAGAATGCGTGCTGCTTCTTCTGTTCCGACTTTACCGAGAATGTCACATGCCTTAGCACGGATATCAGGGTAGTTGTTTGACATACGTCCCTTTGTTCTTGACTGAGTAGAAATACCTTCGCCAGAAAGCTGGTTTAATGCAGCAACCATGTCAGGCGAAACGTTACCGCTGTCTGCAGCAGCTTCCAGATACTGTAAAGCAACAAGCTTGTTGTCTCTCTGATCTGAGTTTGCCATTTCTGTAATAACGACATCTTCGATGCTGCTCATGTATTCGCTTTCTACAGATGTTTCGTTTTCTTTTTTAGACTGTGCGTATACAGCAGTTCCAATTAATAATGTTGTCAAACCTGCTGCAATAAGCTTATTGATTTTCATATGATCTCCTGTAAAGCTCCGCGCTAGCGGTACTTAGTTGTTCCTTTTTCTATATATCGGTAAATATACATAGAATTATAAGGTAACTAAAATAAAAATTCAATCAAAATTTTCCCGTATTTTCTGTATTTAAACACAAAGAATATACGGTTTCGTTACACAATTCGCTCTGTAAATTTTCCTACAGGGTAGGAAGTTCTACGAGCCATTCTCCGTTTACTTTCTTGAAATTATAGAAAATTATGACGTCTTCACCCTTAACCTGAACTGCCTTGATTGAGGTAGAAGAAAGGTAGCGGATTTCGTCGATTTTTCTTCCGACTCTGGACGGAATGAATACATAGTTAAAATAATCCTCGACGTTCTTGAGCTGGATTCCTTTTACAGGAAGCTGTTTTGAAGCTGTCGAAAGATTCTTTCTCTGTGACCAGTAATTTATAGAACCCTGGTCGATGTATGAAAGCCATAACTTGTAGTTTTTGTCTTTCATGATTCCGTTAAGCTCGTCAATTTTTTCAAGAATAATTTTTTTATCCTTTTCGTATGTGTCACGGGATACGACTTCGCCCTTGAGGTCTTTGGTCGCCCTCTCGTATTCGGAGTCTTCCTTTGACTTTACGGTCTTCTGTGTCTGAGTCTGGCTGCCTTCCTGGGTCGACGATACGCACGACGAAAAGAGGACAGTAAATACTGCTGCAAAAATACATAAATAGTTTATTTTCTTCATACTATAAATAATACATCTCTTGTCGCATTTCGTCAAATCTGATATTTTCTAGTCATGGTTAAAGCAGTATTTCCTGGATCATTTGATCCGCCGACATTCGGACATTTAAATGTAATAGAAAGAACAATTTCTCTTTTTGACGAAATAGATGTTGTAGTGGCAGTAAACCCGGAAAAGAACTATCTTTTTTCTGCAGAAGAAAGGGTAGAAATGCTGTCAGAACTTACAAAGAATTATAAAAACGTAAAGATTCATACATGGCATTCGCTCATCGTAGATTATGCAGTGCAGAACAATGCAACGGTTCTCCTTCGTGGAATCCGTAACGCGACAGACTTTGCATACGAATTTGATCTTTCACTTATAAATCATTCTTTAAATTCAAAAATCGATACTATTTTTGTTCCGACTGAACAGAAGTACGTAACGATAAAGTCAAGTTCAATAAAAGAGCTGGCAAGATTCGGCGGTGACGTTTCTAAAATGGTTCCGGAGCTTGTTGCAGAAAAACTTAAAGAGAAATTTAAATAATTTTTCTGCGCTTTTTTTTATGCTGAATTTACTTAAAAACCATTTTTTTTGACAAATTTTGCAAATTTGTTAAGTTTTTTATGACATTTTTTTAAAAAGTGTTTGACAAAACTTATTTAGTTGGTATAATTAGTTGACACTCTAGGAAGAAATGTTGTATTATACCGCATTAAATCAGAGAAAATTAGAATAGTGAGGTTTATATATGGCAGTACCTAGATCAAAAACATCAGCAGCCGTTTCAAAGAGACGCCGTGGTATCAATATGCGCCTTGAAGCTCCACAGCTTGTTGAATGCAGCAATTGTGGTAACCTTGTTCAGTCGCATCATGTATGCCCGAAATGCGGTTTTTACCGTGGTCGTCAGGTAATTACACCTGAAACAAACGGCTAATTAGGAGTAAAAAATGGACGAATTGTTCAACAAAATCCAGAAGCTTATTTCAGAAAAGCTCGAAATCGATGAAAGCAAAATTACTATGGATTCTTCATTCCGTGGTGATCTTGGAGCAGACAGCCTTGATACATACGAACTCGTATATGCAATTGAAGAAGAACTCGAAGTAGGAATTCCTGACGAAGTTGCAAACGAATTTGAAACTGTTCGTGACGCTTACGAATTTATCAAGTCTGAACTTGCAAAAAAATAATTCTGACTGTCAAATAGTTTTATTTGCGAAAAACACGGATATTTTTCTTTTGAAAAATAATCTGTGTTTTTTTTTGCTTTCGTGTATAATAGACGTGAGGGTGGATTATAAATTGAACGGTATTAAAAAGATTTTTTTTGATTCGAAAAAAATTTCTCCTGAACGAAAAAAACAGCTTCTCGATTTCTGTAAATCGGTTCAGATAAAATTTGGCGACATAGAACTTCTCGAACTGGCTTTTCATCACAGAAGTTTTTCTAATGAAAATGCCATGCATAAAAGATATAACAATGAACGCCTCGAGTTTTTAGGAGATTCAGTTTTAGGAATGGCTGTTGCAGCTTTTCTTTACGAAGACATGGAAGAAAATCCGGAAGGCGATCTTGCAAAGATAAAGGCTTCTGTAGTTTCTGAAAAATCCCTTGCTCCGATAGGACTTTCTATGGGCATTGATAAAATGCTTGTGCTTGGAAAGGGAGAAGAAATGACTGGCGGAAGAACAAAGCCTGCAATTCTTGCCGACTGTGTAGAAGCTATAATCGGTGCATATTACATCGACAGCGGATTTGAAAAGGCTTGTGATTTTGTTTTAAAATTCCTTGTGCCGGAAATAAGAAAAGTTCAGAATAACAGAGGAAATCTTGATTATAAAACTTTACTACAGGAGCTTTTCCAGAAGCAGAGTAAAAAATGTCCTGTGTATGAACTTGTAGATACGACAGGACCTGACCATGATCAGACGTTCTTTATGTCGGTTCACCTTGGAGAAAAAGTTTACGGACCAAAATCCGGAAAGAGTAAAAAAGAAGCAGAACAGAGTGTGGCAGAATATGCGTATAGACAGCTTAAAAAATAAAATTAAAAATATTTTAGAAAAAATTGATGTTAAAAAAAATTATAAAATTCTTATTGCAGGAATTTGTATTGCAGTTGTTTTATATTGCTGTACATATTTTTGTATAAGACGAAGTCAGATTGTTAAAGCGTTAAATAAAAATACATACACAATCTTTGAAGAGCAGGAAAGTCATTTTAATAATGCATGTGATGAAACAGGTTACGAAAGAAGAAAGACTGTTCATGCTCTGCCTTATGATACTGTTGCAGCAAAGCTTGATGTAAATGCAGAAAGTGCAATCCTTATAAATGCAGATACGGGTGACATACTTTACGAAAAAAATGCAGACGAAGTAATTCCTCCTGCTTCGATGACAAAAATTTTTTTAATGTACACTGTATTTCAGAAAATAAAATGTGGAGATGCAACACTCGATGATATTGTTCCGCTTCCAGAAGAGACGTGGGCAAGTCACATGCCGCCGCATTCTTCATTGATGTTTTTAGGAAAAAATCAGACTGTAACTCTTAGAGAACTTATGCAGGGACTTGCAGTATGTTCAGGAAATGATGCAAGCCATGCGATTGCATTATATCTTTTCGGGTCTGAACAGAATTTTATTGACGAAGTAAATGAAGAAATAAAAAAATGTGGACTTGAAAAAACAAAAATTGTAGAACCATCCGGTTACAGCGAAGAAAACGTTACGACCGCGCGCGAAATGGCCGCGTTTACAAGAATATATGTAACAAAATATCCTGAAAGTTTAACTGACTATCACAGCCTTAAAAAATTTATTTATCCTAAAAAAGAAAATATTGCAAAAGAAGATATAGGAAAGCCTGCGCAGGATTTAAGCCGCGGCCATCCTGACTCTATCTGGAGCGGCCTTGAGCAACAGAACACGAATAAGCTTTTAAAGACGCTTGAGGGCTGTGACGGAATAAAAACCGGATACATCGACGAAAGCGGTTATAATCTTTCTCTTACATGTATAAGAAACGGAGAGCGTTATATCAGCGTTACGATGAAAGGACCAGGCGGCCGTTATGCAGACGGAGATCCTCTTCGCCAGAAAGACGGAACAACGCTCATGGAATTTGCATTTGGAAATTTTACAGAAATAAAACCTGATAAAAAAATACTTACTGTTTTTAATACTCCTGTACTTGCAACAAAGAACAAAGAATTTGGAAAAGCTAATACGGTGCTGCTTAAAATTCCGTATGAAATAAATACAGTGGTTCCGAAATTTTTTAACGGTGATGAAGTTGATGCAAACCGGGATTTAAGATGCGAAATTGATAAGCCGCGTTATATTTTTGGAACGGTAAAAGCAGGGCAGAGGTTTGGAACGATAAAAGTATTCGTAAAGGATGTTTTGATAGAAGAAGTTCCGCTTGTGGCATTCAGCGATGTAGAAAAGAACAGCGGCATCATTGCGCGCTTATTCGACAGAATTATCGTAAAGACGATTAAATAAAAAAGCGCTACCGCAGAAAAAATTCTTTTATGTGCTCCCACAGAAAATGCCACGAAAATACGCTGACTGAGCGGTAAAAAAATCTAATAAAAAAGCGCCTTTTAGCTCTCGGCAATGTCGCCTGAATGGCTAACGGCTTGCTTGAAACTTGCGTTGCAAATACCGCGCTTCGCTTGTGCAGATGTTAGCCATCAGTCGCCCATTGCCTGCGTTAACTGGCGCTTTTTTGTTGTGTTTTCTTCACAACAGTATTTTTATTCTTTATTCCTTTCCGTAATTCTGTGGAATAAGCAGGTTAAGGATGATGCCTACAACTGTTGCGAGTGCTACGCCGCCGAGTTCGAAATTAAAACTGTTTCCGATAGCAAACTTTAACACACCGCCGCCGATTCCGATTACGAGAATAACAGAAGAAATCGTAAGGTTTCTCTTGTCCTGATAATCAACACCAGCATCAACGATTGTTCTTAATCCGCTTGATGCGATAAGTCCGTAAAGCAATGTACAGATACCGCCGAGTACTGGAGTCGGAATCGTATTAATCAACGCACCAAATTTCTCACAGAACGAAAGTAAAATTGCAATAACAGCAGCACCGCCGATTACCCATACAGAATAAACTTTTGTAATTGCCATTACACCGATGTTTTCGCCGTAAGTTGTGTTTGGAGGTCCGCCCCACAAAGCTGCCCATGCAGTTGCAACACCGTCACCAAGCAAAGTTTTATGAAGTCCAGGATCTTTGTAGAAATCCTGTCCGACAACTTTAGAAGTTGTAAGAGTATCTCCAAGGTGTTCACAGATTGTAGAAATGGAAATGATAATGAATGTCAAAACCGGAACAAGACCAAACTGAGGAGAAATCCATTTAAAGCCGAGAGTCTTTAAACTTGCATCACCATGAAGGAATGGAAGTGCAAACCATTTTGCCTGTGCAACTCCAGAAAAATCAATGAGTCTGTATGCAGGGAAGAATGCACCCATAATGAGTGTAAACAGATATCCTCCGAGAAGACCGATTAAAATTGAAAGAGTATTAAAGAATCCCTTAAAGAAAATCGTTGCAATAACGGCAGTCAAAAGAGTTACAAGACCAATGCTTGCATAAACAAGAGAATAATCTGCAGGAGTACCACTTGATCCTACGTAGAAAAATTCTTTTATTGCAGTAGGTGCAAGACCTAAACCGATTACGATAATTACAGAACCGATTACAACAGGTGGAAGAGCTTTATCAATCCAGCCTTTTCCTGTAAACCTGATGATTGATGCAACAAGCGCATACATGATACCTGCAAAAATTGCACCACCCATTGCATAAGGAGCACCATAATTTTGTCCTATTGTGATGAGAGCCGGAATAAATGCAAAAGAAGAACCTAAAAATGCAGGGACCTTTGCACCTGTAATAAGAATGTAAATCAGAGTACCTGTTCCTGCAGTAAACAATGCAGTAGAAGTACTAAGCCCTGTCAAAAGCGGAACGAGAACCGTAGCACCAAACATTGCAAATACATGCTGGAAGCTAAGCGGAATCCACTTACTTAACGGCGGCTTGTCAGCTGGTCCATAAAAACCATTTGAACTCATGAACAACCTCACTATATATAAAATTTGTTTAATTATAGCACGAGGTGTTCAAAAAAAACAGAAAATATTTTGCAGTCATATTGACTTTTTTTATCCAAATCTATATATTACTAGACATCAGATATGCGGATGTCATATAACGGCTTATTATCTCAGCCTTCCAAGCTGATGACGAGGGTTCGACTCCCTTCATCCGCTCTAAACCTTCCCAAAACGGGAAGGTTTTTTTATTGCTTTTAATAAGTTCAAAAGCCTGATCTATAGGTTTATAATGTCCATATATAGTGTCTTCATACCATTTCTGAATATAATCAAACTAGCGATTTTAAACAAAATATCAAAATAATATGTTATAATTAAAATTAAGGAAAAAATGTCAGACAACGAGCAAACTACTAGCCAACAATTATTTAATCATCTCTATGAAGGCTGCAATATTCTACGCGGACCAATTAATCAGGATGAGTTTAAGAGTTATATAACACCGATTCTTTTCTTCAAACGTATTTCAGATGTTTATGATATTGAACAGAATAACCCTGATACCTTGTCTGGAGTATTCAGCAGTTTTGATGATGCTAACTGGACTGATAAAACAAAACTTGATGATGCTAGACTTAAAAATCTTGTAGAGCATTTTTCTAAAATAAAAGTAGGAAACAATAATTATTCTGCTGATGTTATGGGAGACGCTTACGAATTCCTCATTAAAAAGTTTGCGGACCTTTCCAAAAAGAATGCTGGTGAATTCTATACACCTCGTT
The DNA here is from genome assembly GCA_905236565.1 of uncultured Treponema sp. Lineage (GTDB taxonomy): Bacteria > Spirochaetota > Spirochaetia > Treponematales > Treponemataceae > Treponema_D. The sequence continues at coordinate 41,601 of CAJORB010000108.1, forward strand.
CTATTGTAAAGCTGCTTGTTATGTTGATGGATCCAAAGCCTGGGGAAACTGTTTATGACCCAGCTTGTGGAACTGGAGGTATGCTCATTGAGGCTATTCATCACATCAATAATAATAAACAGACTTATGGAAAAATTTTTGGACAGGAAAACAACCTTTCTACATCTGCTATTGCACGAATGAATCTTTTCTTACATGGAGCAAGGGATTTTACTATTGGCCAGGCTGATACTCTTAGAACTCCATTGTTTATTGAAAATAACAAATTAAAGACTTTTAATTGTGTAATTGCAAATCCTCCATTTTCTCTTGAAAACTGGGGAGCAGAAATTTTCTTAAATGACCGATATGGAAGAAATCTTTGGGGATGCCCAAGTGATAGTAACGGAGATTTTGCCTGGCTTCAGCATATGGTTGCATCCATGAATAAAGAAAACGGAAGATGTGCTGTTGTCCTTCCTCAAGGAGTTCTTTTTAGAAGCACTGGAAAAGAAGGTGAAATCCGAAAAGCCCTTATAGAAAGTGATAAGCTTGAATGTGTAATTACCCTTGTTGGCGGTGTATTTTATTCTACTAGTGTTTCGGCCTGTATTCTTCTTTTGAATAATAATAAAGAGCATACTCACAAAGGAAGAATCTGTCTTATAAATGCGGAAAGCATTTATACACCAATGCGTGCTCAAAACATAATGACTGAAGAAAATATTCAGGAAGTTTTTGAGCTATATAAAAAGTATGAAGATGTAATTGAAAAAGTAAAAGTTGTAAACCTTGATGAAATCAGACAAAAAGATTATTCGCTAAGCGTTAGTAATTACATTGAGAAAAAGCCTGAAGAAGCAATAGATGTTGAAAAAGTAAAAAAGGAATATTTTGAAGCTGTAAAAGAAGTTCAAGAGAACGAAGAAAAAATGAAGAAACTTTTGATTGAGGGAGGATTTATCAATGGCTAAAAAAACAAACAGAATCCCTCTTGATGAACTTGAAAAATACCTCTGGCATTCTGCAGTATTACTTAGAACTAAAATTGATGCAGGTGCTTATAAACAATATATTTTTCCTCTTTTATTCTTTAAGCGTTTAAGTGATGTTTATGACGAAGAAACTCAAAAAGCTTTGAAAGAAACAGAAGGAGATGAAGAACTTGCTTCACTTCCTGAATATCATAACTTTATGATATCAGAAGGATATCACTGGAATGATGTTCGTACAAAATCTGAAAATATCGGCAAGGCTTTAGTAGATGCTTTTAAGGCAATAGAAAATGCTAACTCTGAAAAACTTGAAGGTATTTTTGGTGATGCTGCCTGGACTAATAAAAACAGATTACCAGATCGTCTTTTAAAAGATTTGATTGAACATTTTTCAAGTAAAACATTAAGCCTTGAAAACTGCCCGGAAGATGAACTTGGCCAGGGATATGAATATCTTATAAAACAATTCGCAGATGATTCAGGGCATACAGCCCAGGAGTTTTATACAAACAGAACTGTTGTTCACTTAATGACAGAAATCTTAAAGCCACAAAGTGGAGAATCAATTTATGATCCAACTTGTGGTAGTGCCGGAATGCTCATTAGTTCTATTGCATATCTGCAGCAGAATAAAAAAGAATGGCGAAATGTAAAATTATATGGCCAGGAAATTAATGCACTTTCTGCTTCTATTGGGAAGATGAATCTTTTCTTGCATGGCATAAAAGATTTTGAAATTATTAATGATGATACCCTGAAAAGTCCGGCGTTCTTGGAAAACAATCAACTTAAAAAGTTTGATATTTGTTTGGCTAATCCTCCTTACTCAATTAAGCAATGGGATAGAAGCGCATTTGAAAGTGACCGTTACGGCAGAAACTTTTTAGGTACTCCTCCACAAGGAAGAGCTGACTATGCTTTTATTCAGCATATTCTTAAAAGCTTAAAAGATGATACAGGAAGATGTGCCGTTCTTTTACCTCATGGAATATTGTTCCGCGATGAAGAAAAAACTATTCGTGAAGAACTTATTAAAAGTGATTTGATTGATTGTGTAATTGGACTTGCTGCTAATCTTTTTTATAACTCGCCGATGGAAGCTTGTATTTTGATTTGTAAGAAGAACAAAGAAGTTCCTAAACGCGGACAGATTCTTTTTATAAATGCAGTAAACGAAGCAACCAGAAAAAATGCAGAAAGTTATCTTGAAGACGGACATATTTCGAAAATTGCAAATGCTTATAACGCTTATAAGGATGATGAGCATTTTGCAAAAGTTGTAACTATAGAAGATGTAAAGAAAAATAACTTTAGTCTTTCAATACCGCTTTATGTAAAACCGGAAGAAATAACTACAGTTCCTGATGATAAAACTTTGAATGAATGTTTTACAGATTGGAAAGAAGCATCTGTAAAAATGAATGATTGTTTGAAAGAGCTTCAGACTCTTATTTAGGATACAAGAATGGCAGAATATAGATTTGAAGATATTGCAATAAATAGTACTGAAAAGAAAAAACCTGTTGAATCAGATAAAGAACATTATTTAGGACTAGAGCATCTTGATTCAGGGACTTTTAAAGTAAGTCGATTTGGTTCTGAAGTTGCCCCAATTGGCGATAAACTCATAATGAAAAAAGGCGATGTACTTTTTGGAAAACGACGAGCTTATCAAAAGAAAGTTGCAATTGC
>CAJORB010000109.1:0-46187 GCA_905236565.1 uncultured Treponema sp.
ACTGACGGCTTACATTTGTGTAATTTTCAACATTGATGATTTTTTCTTCTTTTCCAACGACAAAGGTCTTCCCCCATACGTTGGAACCCGTTACAACCTTTACCCTGTAGTTACCAGGCTTTAAGAAAACAGGCTTTGTATAAAAATTACGGCCTTTAGAACCAAGTCTTGTCGAAGTAACTCCGTTTTTAGAATAATGACCTTCAACAAATACGCGTTCAGAATCTTTAATCTGTTCAATTTTAGTTGCATTTACAAAGAAAACTGCCTGTGCAGAGACAGAACTTAACGGGCTTGCAACCTCAGGCATTTTCATCGTAAGAACTACAGGCGTATAAATCGACCTCAAAAGATAGTGGTGAACAAAACCATTAACCCACATATAAAACGAAAGCCCTGAAAAAGCGCATAAAACAAGAAGAGTTATAAAAAATGTTTTCCATACATTCTTTTTCTTCTTAAACACACTTACGACATGTGGCTTTGGATTAATTACGATTTTTGCAAGTTCAACACGGATTGCGTGAGTATCAAACTGCTTTAAATATTTTTTAATTATCTTGATAATCGGATTTACAGACTGGAAACGATGTTTTGCCTTTGGCTTCATCATTTTTTTTATGAGCTTACATACAACATCCGGAATCGTCTTATCAATTTTTTTAGGATTTAAAAATCTTCCACGTTTAATACGTGCGATATTTTCCTGCGACATTTCTGACGGGTATGGCTTTGTTCCAGTCACCATCTCATAAAGCATAACACCGAGCGCATAAATATCTGCACGGTTATCAACTGCAGAACTGTTTTCAAACTGTTCCGGCGGCATATATGCAGGAGTCCCAAGAGTTACACCGGCTTTAGTCTTGTCATCACTTTCATTTTCGTCAGATGCAATTCCAAAATCTGCAAGCTTTACTTCTGCCCTTCTGCTTATAAGAAGGTTTCCTGGTTTTATATCACGATGAACGATTCCCTTTGAATGTGCAAACTTTAACGCATAACAAGCATCCTGTAAAATTAAAAGTGCGACAGTCGGATCTACAATCGTCTGCTTTTTGATGAGTCTGTCTAAAGCCATTCCGTCAACAAACTCTTCTACCATGTAACGGTAAGGGCCTTCTGTAAAATAATCAAAAAGATGAACGATATAAGGACTCTGCATATCAAGCAGAATCTGAGCTTCTTTTTTAAAACGCTCTTTTGCCATCTGGTTTGAGCGCATAGTCATTTTTTTAATTACGACATCACGCTTTAACGAAGGATGAATCGCTTTATATACTGCGCCCATTCCACCCTGTGCAATTTTATTTACAACCTTATACTTTCCAATATAATCTGATTCATCTGCCATTTTTTTCCTCCACATTTTAAATTCTTTTTTTTATAATTCGTATATATCATTTTCGGGATTAAACCCGTCACCGTTTTTTATGTACGCAAACTGCATCACATGCGGATTATGAATCTGCACGACATCTCCATTCTGACGCAGATTAAATTTTCCCTTTACAGGTCTGTGTCCGGTAATATATTTTTTTTCGATTTTATTTTTCTTACAAATTGAATCAAACATAGCGCCTGCAGTTTCTGTCTTTACATCTCCATTACGCGTCCATGTAAGACCATATACAACTTCGCTTTTTATTACAGAATCAATGACTTCTTCCTTTGAATAACTTTTTAAAGGTTCGGCATGAGATATAAGAAAATCATCGAACGAAGCCATTACAGGTAAAAGAAGCTCAAATTTGTAAATTGCGTTAACGATTCTATCTCCGTATTTTTCGCTCATAAAATCATAGACCATACTTCCTTCATCTACAAATTTCCTGAATGCAAAGTTTCCGCCCGAATTTTCATTTTTAATATTTTCGTGATTTCCTTTTAAACAGTGCACGATTTCTGGAAATGCCTTTTTTAGAATCATAACCTGACATAGCGTTGCAAGGCCGTCTGTCATTTCTTCTGTCATCTGTTCGCTTAAAGCATTTCCTGCACTGTATTCATCATAGGCTTTAAGCCATCGCTCTTTTTTATCACTTTCTGAGTGAAGAATATCGCCTAAAAAAATGATTAAAAGCTTTCCGGAACATAGCCTTTCAAAAACGCTTTCCCCGGTCTTTTCATCGATGCCGTATGAAAGAAGCTTGTAAATAAGCTCTTTTCTTGCATGAAGGTCAGGAACAACGATTACATCAAAGCCTTTTTTTCCTGTAAAATCAACAAGTCCGCCCGGCACTTCATCAGAAATCGAAACTGGTTTCCTGTAATCCGTAACCTCGCTTTCGAGAACTTCAACACAGTCGGATATGAGTGACAAAAAATCCTTCTTAGTTACAGGCCTTTTTGCGCACGAAAACTTTTTGATTTTATCGAGAATTTCAGTTTTTTCGGGTGGAATTTTATTTAACAAGCGAAAATTCCTTCTTTTTTTTAATTCAGTTTAAATAAATATCACGAAAATACGAGGTTTGCACTGCCAATCGTGATTTTATCGCCGTGATTCAGTTTTACGTATTTTCCAACAGGAATTTTTACACCGTTAAGAAGGGTTCCGTTTGTAGAGCCCTCGTCCTTTAAAAAATAATCATCACGAATTTTCTGAATTATCGCATGATGTCGGCTTGCAAGCTTATTGTCAACCACAACGCTGTTATCATTTTCGCGGCCAATCGTAATTTTTTCTACAAGCTGAATTTTTTTCTTATCAAATAAAAGATAAGAAAGATTTCCCGGATTTGTAATTGCATCAATATGCTTTCCTACCGGACTGTCAGTTAAAATTGTTGAATCGCCTGTCATTTTTATTTTTCTCCCATTGTTTTTATTAACTCATCCGTAATTGTAAGAAGCTGGTTTGAACTATCATTTGCTTCATGAACTTCGCGTCTTATCAGCTGGTTTGACTGTTTCATCTCTGCAAAGCTCTGATTTATTTTCTGACTTGTGTTCTTTACATTCTGCAGGTTTGCAGAAATAGTCTGGACTAAAGATGCCTCACTTTCGAGTTTGTTTGACATATTCTGGAAATTTTTCTGAACGATTTTTGTATTCTCTACAATTTCATCAAAAGAAGTTTTTGCTGTCTGCGAGTATTCTACCATTTCAGAAACCATATTGTTTATGTCATCAATTGCACGGCTTACATCCTGCTGCTGCGTGCGGCTTTTTTCTGCAAGTGCACGGATTTCCTTTGCAACTACAGCAAAACCCTTACCCTGCTCACCTGCATGACTTGCTTCGATTGAAGCATTCATAGCAAGAAGATTTGTCTTTGATGTAATGCTTGCAATAAGTGCGTTTGCAGAACTAAGACGCTTTGTACATTCTTCGAGCTCTGCAATTTTTTCTGTTATATTTACGATGTGAGAATTTCCGTTTTGAGAACTCTCCTGAAGATCAGAAGCACTTTCGTTTGATTCTTTTCTAAGAATGTTCATCGCTTCAAGATCATTCATCAGCTCACTTGTATTATCTACCGATGTTGCAATCTGCTTAATCTGGTCGCCTATCAAATTTCCGAATGAATCAAGGTAATCAACATTTTCCTGCATGATTGAACTTACCTGATCCATTACTTCTACCTGAGAACCAGCCTTTGCTTTTGTATCAACAAGATGTGTCGTAGCAACACCGAGAATATTATTTATAAGCCAGATATAAACAGCGATGATTATTACTGCAAGGAATATAATTACAAGACCAAACATAAAGCCGTCTTTCGTAAAAGAATTTGCAATAGTCTTCGGAGAAAAAAGGAGAATATTCCATCCGATTACTTCGATAGGAGCAAGAATATATTCACCTGTTTTATCTTCAATACTTGTAAGAGATTTACAGAGCACACTGTCTTTAGAAAGATTTTTATAATATTCAGTTATAAGATGCTTGTCTGCAAGAATCGATGAATCTTTTGCACCGGTAATTTCGAGATTATCATTGTAAAGATACATCTGAATGTTCTGCGGCATATCACGGTACATGTCATTGATAAATTCCGAAAGCGGGATTCCAGTTCCAGCCATACCAATCGGATTATCATTCTTGTCACGTACTACAACGTTAAGCCAGAGCATCGTTTTGTTTAATTCAGGATTATAGTTAATGTTAAAATTATATACTTCGGTTTCAAAAACCGTCATCTTATACCAGTAGTCATTCGGATTTTCAGGATCGATAGTATACGAATATTTTAAGTCTGAATAAAATTTAAGGTCCTTATTGTTTGCCCAGAACGAAGTTTTTCCTAAAAACGAATTCTGATATGCGCTGAATTCCTTGAGAGCCTGAGCTGTAAGTTCTTTATCATCAGGATTTAAAAAATATTCAATAATGACAGGCGACTTACACATCTGAAGCGCAAGCGTAATCTGACTGTTTAAGCTTGCCTGAAACTCAAGATTTTTCTGACTTGCAATCTGTTCAAGCTGTGCCCTGATCTTCTGCTTGTTTGATATCCTGCTGAATATGATGCAGACACAAACGGCTGCAAAACAGACGATAATCATAAAGACAAGCGAAAAAAACTTTACGACTTTCCTGATGTTTTTTTTGTGCATAAAACCTCTCTTTCCCACTTTAACCGTCAAAAAGCGATAAACTTAAGCAATGTTTATTGACAGTTATTTTCTATAATTATATCATATTTTTATGAAAAATAAGAAAAATATTTCCATAGCAACAATAATTGTTTTTGTTGCATTTTTAGCATATATCATACTCTGCTATAAACCTCTTTCTACAGAATTACAGCTCACTCCCCAGTGGACCACAGAAATCAAACAGGAAAATGTAAACCCTAAAAGCTCGCTTAAAGTTCTGCCGTTCAGGCTGGGACAGAATACAGGCTATTTTACACACGAAGGAAAAATCGCCCTTCTCCATAATTTTGAATACAAAGCAAGCATCTGCTCCGATTTTTTCTGCTCATACATGCAGGATTCAAGGGAAGTTCAGATAATGAACCCTGAAGGCGAGACAATCGGAACTATAAAAGGCGGCGGATTTCCTTATCTTACCGAAGGAAAGATCTTTTTAATGCTCCCGGGTGGCGCAGGTTTTGAGCTCAGGGACCTTAATGACAATACCCTTGCCCGATATGAAAACACAAGCCCGATTACAGCCTTTAATTCAAGCCCGATGGGAACAGTTGCAGGCTTTGCAGACGGCTCATTATACGTTTTTAACGAAAAATTTGACCTTATCGACCGTCTCGAACCGGGCGGAAGCGACTATCCGACCATTTTAGGTGCAAATATAAGCTCAAACGGCAATTATTTTGCATGCGTCACAGGTCAGAATAAGCAGCGCTTTATCCTTTACAAGGTCGAAAACTACCATAACAAGCCGATTTTCCATCATTATCTCAACAATAGTATAGTAAACCAAACCCTTGTTGCATTCACTAAAGACGAATCAAAAGTCTACTATAACGACGCGACAGGGCTTGGAATCGTAGACACCTCGACATGTAAATACAGCCATATCGATATTCCGGGCCGTATTCTTGACATCCGCGAGTCTCCGGTTGCAAAAAGCGTTTTCGTACTTTCAAAAGAAAAAGACACAGTAAACAGCAAATATACAGTTTCTGTAATTGAACAGCAGAAATATAAAACGGGAAGTTTTTCATTCAACGCAAATTCTGCATTTATCCTTACAGATGAAAATGCACTTTTTATCGGAAAAGATGATAAAATTTCAAAGCTTATAATTTCAAAAGAGTAAACGGGAGAGAGAATATGAAGCTGAATAAAATCAAAAAACTGCCGCTTTTCGCAATAATCGCTTGTGCCTGTCTTTTTCCGCTGTTTACTTTTGAGTGGCCGCAGGAAAATGTCTCTGCAGATAAATTCTTTTCGTTCTTCGGTCAGAAACGCGAGTCAACGATTTCAAACTCGCTCATATTTTCTGAATCCGAAATGGCAAAATCAACCGACAACGGAATTGTAACTACAATCATCACCGAACACGAAGACGGCTTTAACTGGTTTGAGTCAACACTCGGAACAGCAGTAATCGTTTCCCACGAAGACTCGCTTATGACAATTTATGCAAACCTCGACACAGAAGAACTTAATCCTGAACTCATAAAAAATCCAGAAGTCACAGCCGGAACAAATTTATCAACGACAGGAAATTCTGCATGGCAGGAAAGTCAGTCATTCCTTGAGTTCCAGATTGTAGATACAAAAAACAAAAAATATGTAAACCCTCTTATCCTCATGCCGCGCATAGGAAAAGAAGAAACACTTACCCTCACAGGAATTTCTCTCCAGAATAAATTCGGAAAATTCTACGAGCTTGATACACAGAAAAATATTCCTGCAGGTTTCTACAAAGTATTCAGAAAAAGACAGTCAAAAGCTGTTCCATATAAAACTTCTGTTCTCGTAAACGGAGCAGAATCAGAACGTCTTTCTTTTGATACACTCAAGCAAGAAGAAAATCAGCTTGCAGTAGAAAGCCAGTCTTACTACATAGCATCAGAACTTTATCCGAATGACGAAATCATGCTCATGGGAGAAATATATCTTCCTCATGGTAAAGATACAATTTCTCTTCTCATAACAGATTTTTCGGGTATCGAAAAATCAAGAATATACAATGTGACGGTATACTGATATGAACGCAATAGATCACAACATGATTCTTTCTGCATCGGGCTGGAGAAAAATTTTTGCAGTCTCAAAAAACGAACAGGACAAAACACCGGAAATCGGAGAAGAAAATACATATTTAAGCTGTATTGCAGCTTATGTTTTTGCTGAATACATCAAAACCCGTTTTTCAAAAAAGACACCGACAATCGTTGTAGGAAACGACACTCGTCCTACAGGAACAAAAATTGCAGATGCAATAATAAAAACTCTTCTCAAAGAAAAGACTGTCGTAAAATATATCGGCATTACTGCTGCACCAGAAATCATGGCATATTCAAAACTCTTTGATGGTTTTATCTACATCTCTGCAAGCCACAACCCTATCGGCCACAACGGAATTAAATTTGGTCTTAATGACGGTGGCGTTCTTGATGCCCTGGAAAATGCAAAACTCATAGAAGAGTTCAATTTAAAATGCCGCGACACAAACTTCCTCGAAAAAATCGAAAAAAAATATCTTTCTGTAGCAGGAACAGAATTAGACTGGGTTTATTCTGAATCTGTCTCAACTAAATCAGAAGCACTTGCAACATACAGCGCATTTTCTAAAAATGTAATTTCATCACTTGCAGGACTTCCTGCACAGGAAAGTTTCTTTAACAAATTAAAAGAAAATATCAAAAAAAATCCTGTCGGTATTGTATGCGACATGAACGGTTCTGCAAGAACACTTTCCATCGACAAAACATTCTTTGCAGAAAACAACATAAACTTTTATCCGTTCAACGATATACCAGGACAGATTGTTCACGAAATAATTCCAGAACCAGAAAACCTTGTTCACTGCGCGCGCCGTATGGAAGAACTGCAGTCACAGGGAAAGACTGACGCAATCTTAGGCTATATGCCTGACTGCGACGGCGACAGGGGAAACATCGTTTACTGGAATGATAAAACAAAGAAAGCAGAAATATTAAAAGCACAGGAAGTCTTTTCTCTTTCTGTCCTTGCAGAACTTGCATTTTCTCACTGGCTTAACGAAAACAACAAGGACTATAAGCCTGCCGTCGCAGTAAACTGCCCTACTTCAATGCGCATAAACGAAATCGCAGACTGCTTTAACGCAAAAGTTTTCCGGGGCGAAGTTGGAGAAGCAAACGTCGTAAATACGGCGCGCCTTGCCCGTAAACAGGGATACACAGTCCGCATCTTAGGTGAAGGCTCAAACGGCGGAACAATAACCTTCCCGTCGAGCGTGCGCGACCCTATAAACACGATTTTTGCATTCATAAAACTCCTTACAATCCGTGACGAAGTTTCTAAAGATGCAAAAATAAAGAGCGGCCTCTTTCACATCTGGTGCACTCTTTCAGGGCAGGAAGAAAAATATAAAGAAGATTTTTCACTTTGTGATATAATGGAAACACTGCCGCGCTACACTACGACGGGAGTTTCTGAACGGCGCGCCGTCTTAAAGATTAATACAGAAGATCACGCCGTCCTCAAAGGAAAATTTCAGAAAGTATTTGAAAAGTCATGGAGCGAAGGCGCTTCTGGCTTATTGAATAAATACGGCATTTCGTCATATAAATGTATATTGACGAACGGCACGACTGAACGCGAAGAAAAAGATGATTTTTCTAAAAGCGGTAAAGGTGGTTTAAAAATTCAGCTTTACGAAAAAGATGCACAAAAACCTGCATCCTTTATATGGATGAGAGGCTCTGGAACAGAAAGCGTTTTCCGCATCATGTGCGACGTAAAGGGTGACAACACCGAAAAAGAAAAAGAACTTCTTGAGTGGGAAACAAAGCTCATTTTAGAAGCAGATAATATGTAAATAACCCGGGCAACCGGACAAACTATATTCATAAGGAGAAACTATCATGGAAAAAGAAGAAATCTTAAAAAGAGCAAAAGATTATATTGCAAACGAAAAAGATGAACGCTTCAGCAAAGAAGTTGAAGAATTAATAGCAAAAGAAGACTGGACAGAACTCGAAGACAGATTCTACCAGACACTCGAGTTTGGTACAGGTGGACTTCGCGGTATTATGGGTGGCGGAACAAACCGCATGAACACACTCGAAATAAACCAGGCAACACAGGGACTTGCAAATTATGTAATCAAAGCATTCCCGGAAAAAGCAAAGAACGGAACATTGAGCGCAGTTGTTGCATACGACAGTCGTCTTAATTCTGACGTATTTGCAGAAGCAACAGCTTTAATATTTGCCGCAAACGGAATCAAAGCATATCTTTTCTCTGGTCTTCGTCCTACTCCGGAGCTTTCATTTGCAATCCGCGAACTTAAGGCAGACACAGGTGTTGTAGTAACAGCATCACACAACCCGAGAATGTACAATGGATACAAAGCATACTGGAACGATGGTGCACAGGTTATCGAACCGCACGATGTCGGAATCATCAAAGAAGTAAATGCAGTAAAAGAAGTTAAGACAATTTCTAAAGATGAAGCTCTTAAAAACGGAACATTAAAAATAATCGACAAAGAAATCGATGAAAAATTCTGGGCAATGTGTAAAGCACAGCTTTTCCGCCCTGAACTCATAAAAGAAAAAGCAGGCGAAGTAAAAATTGTTTACACACCGCTTCATGGAACAGGTGCAATGCATGTAGAAAAAGTTCTCGGTGATCTTGGACTTAAAGTAATTACAGTTCCACAGCAGAGAGAACCAGACGGCAACTTCCCTACTGTAGAAAAACCAAACCCTGAAGAAAAACCAGCTTTAACTTTAGCAGTTGAACTCGGTAAAAAAGAAAAAGCAGACTGTGTAATGGCAACTGACCCTGACTCTGACCGCTTTGGAACTGCATTCCCTGATGCAAACGGAGAATGGGTTCTTCTTTCTGGAAACCAGATGGGAGCTCTCTTAATTGAATACGTTCTCATGAGCCGCAAGGAACTTGGAACAATGCCTGCAGATCCTGTTGTAGTACGTTCAATCGTAACAAGTCCGTTTGGAGATGCAATCTGTAAAAAGTTCGGTGTTCGCATGGTTGAATGTCTTACAGGATTTAAATGGATTGCAGCTGTGGAAGCAAAGATGGAAGCAGAAAAAACAGGCGACTACGTATTTGGTCTTGAAGAAAGCTACGGATACAAAGTGGAAAAAGAAGTAATGGATAAAGACGGTGTAAGCGCCGCTGCCCTCTGTGCAGAAATGACACTTTACTGGAGATCAAAAGGCAAGAGCCTTCTTGAACACCTTAACGACATGTATAAAGAATACGGCTACTTTGAAGACCGTGCAATAAGCCAGAACTTCCCGGGCTCTTCTGGAAAAGAAGTTATGGCAGGCATCATGACAAAACTCCGCACAGAAGGTCTTAAAACCCTCGGTGGAAAAACAGTTACATCTATCCGTGACGTACAGAACTCTGTTGTATTTAATCCTGCAAATCCTTCAGATAAAAAAGCACTTGATTTACCAAAGAGTAATGTACTCCAGTTCTTCCTCGAAGGCGGAACAATCGTAAGTGCACGTCCATCCGGAACAGAACCAAAAATCAAGTTCTATATCAACAGTGCAACAGCACCAGAAGGTTCTGATGATGCAGCATTAAATTCAGCAAAACAGAAAGCAGGAGCTCTCTGCGATGCAATCGAAAAAGAAATCAAATCTATTCTCGAAGCTGCAAAGTAAGGCATAAGTCATAAGATGGCAAATAAGATAATCGATGATTTTAGAAAACTCCAGATTCTTTTAGATTCTGGAGCAAGCTTTATAGCCTTTGACACAGAGACAACGGGACTAAAACCTGACACAGACCGCATAATCGAAATCGGGGCTGTAAAGTTTGACAAAAACGGAATCATAGATAAATTCGAAACTCTCGTAAATCCTCAGAAATCAATTCCTGCAGAATGCACGGCGATAAATCATATCACAAATGAAATGATAAAAGACGCGCCGCTTTCTAAAGATGCGCTTAAAGATTTTGTTGAATTTATCAAAGACGGAATTTTAATTGCGCATAACGCGGGATTTGACTTAGGATTTTTAAATGAAGAATGCGAACGCGCAAAACTTTCTGAGACAAAAAATAAAGCCCTGGACACACTTACACTCGTGCGCTGGGCCTATCCTCTCTTAGGAAAATATAACCTCCAGCTTATGGCACGCCTCATGAACATCGAAGTAAACGATGCTCATAGAGCTTATGACGATGCGCGTGTCTGCATGGAAGTATTTTTAAAAACTGTAGAAGATACTAAATCTGTTCAAAAGCGTGCCTAACACAGAGATTTGCCAGATTCTATCCGCGTGGTGCTTTAGCAGGATCTATGTATTCTCCGTTCTGAATTACCATAAGCATGATGCCGTTTTTCTTACTCATTGCATCAACTCCGGCTTTTCCAAGAACATCACCAGATACTACATAAGTTCCCTTTTTAACCTTTATGGAACTCAAACCAGTGTAAGCATATACAAGTCCTGTCATCGACTGAACAAATACAACTTCACCAAATCCACGGTAGGTTCCTGTAAACATAACAGTTCCAGAACGGATATTAACTACATTTTCCTTTGACGAAGATGTAAGCTGAACACCGCTTACCTTTCCTTTTACATAAGTAACGGTCGGATTTTTTACAGGCCAGTTTAAGCCCGGGTCAGTATTTTTTGTAGTATATTTTTTAGGATCAATTTCTGCTATATCAACGACAGAAGCCTGCTGGCTTGCAGGAACTTTAATCTTCTGTCCGGCTTTTATTACATCACCAGAATTAAGGCCGTTCATTGCATAGAGCTCTGCAACCTTAATGTCGTATTTTCTTGCAATTCCGTATAAAGTATCACCTTTCTGAACGGTATAAGACTGTGTTTTTCCTGCTACCTTTGACTGAGACTGGTTGCTCGAAAGAGTTACTGCATTTTCGATATCTGCAGTAGGGATTACAAGGCGCTGGCCTGCTTTTATTACGTCTTTTTCTGACAGGTTATTTGCCGTACGAAGCTCAGAAATAGTAAGCTGGTACTTTTTTCCGATTGAGTAAAGGGTCTCGCCCTTCTGTACAAGATGGCTTGTATCTGCAAAAGCGCACGAAAGCGCTGCAAGAGAAATTATTAAAAACTGCTTTTTTAGAAATTTACACATACTCTATCATTATCGGCAGAAATCTTCATAAAATAAGCAGGAAATTGAACAAATTTTAAGGTCCATCACCCTCCATATCCTATAGACACTAAACATTTTTTCCTATATAATCATTCAATACGCTAAATTACATGTGTGTTTTTTTACAGACACTAGGAGGATAGTTGGTAGACAATAAGGGAACACGAATTAATGAACAGATTCGTGTAAGAGAAGTTAGACTTATAGACGACGAGGGCGAACAGAAAGGCATTGTGCCTATTCAGGAAGCACTCAAAATGGCTAAAGAACGGGAACTTGACCTTGTTGAAGTAGCGCCGACAGCGAATCCGCCTGTTTGTAAAATACTCGATTTCGGAAAATACCGTTTCGAACAAGAGAAAAAACTCCGTGACTCTAAACGAAACCAGAAGGTATTAAAAGTAAAAGAAATCAGGATGCAGCCAAAAATCGGTACTGGCGATCTTGATACGAAAGCTAAGCATGTACAGGAATTCTTAGACGAGGGTGCAAAGGTAAAAGTAACGGTACGCTTTCGCGGAAGAGAACTTGCCCACACAGAACTCGGATATGATGTTCTTAAGGAAGTTACAAACAGGCTTACTTCGGCGTATGTCATTGAAAAACCTGCCGCAATGGAAGGAAAGTTCATGTCAATGACGCTATCAGCAAAAGCCAAAAGTTAAGAGGTTTTACGATGTCTAAAATGAAGACAAAGAAGAGCGCATCAAAACGCTTTTCGCTTACAGGTACTGGAAAAGTAAAGTACAAGAAGATGAACCTTCGTCATATTTTGACAAAGCGTTCTCCAAAGAGAAAGAGACAGCTTCGTGCTGCCGGAATCCTTGATGAAGCAGATGCAAGAAAAGTTAGAAAGCAGATGCTTCCATACGGTTAATGAGGTGTAGAAAATGGCTAGAGCAATAGATGGAACAAAAAGAAAGAACCGTCGTATAAAGATTCTTAAGCTCACAAAGGGCTTTAGAGGTCGCCGCGGAACAAACTTTAAAGCAGCAAAAGATGCAATGACAAAAGCATTGGATCATGCTTATGTTGACCGCCGTGATAAAAAAGGAAACTTCCGTGCATTGTGGATTGCTCGTATCAACGCAGCAGTTCGTGACGAAGGTTTGTCTTACTCACGCTTTATTGACGGATGTAACAAAGCTGGCATTACAATTAACCGCAAAGCTTTGTCTAACATGGCTATCGAAGATCCAACAGCATTCAAAGCAGTTGTAGACGCTGCTAAGAACGCTCTTAAGGCATAACATATGATTTCTTTCGATCAAGTACTTCTTTTGCAGAAAAAGGTAGAAAGTGCTGTACAAAAAATTGTAGAGCTAAAGTCAGAAAACGATGCTCTGCGCAGTAAATGTTCAGAGCTCACAAACGCGCTTTCTGAAAAAACGGAGTTACTTAATTCTTTTACTGCAGATGAACAAAAGATCGAAAGTTCAATCAAAGATGCCTTAAACCAGCTCAATACGATTGAAGATACAATCGTTACACAGTCTGGTACAAAAGATGCAGCTGCTTCTAAAACAGAGCAGCCTGCATCTGCAGCGCAGCCATCTCCAAAAACAGAGCCAGCTGCAAAACCAGTAAATGCTGCACCAAAAGCACCTGCAGCTCCCGTTTCAAATCCTGTATCCCCTGCCCCTGCAGAACCACAGCAGTCACTTGATATTTCTACAGACAAAGAAGAAACAAATTCAGAAGAAGAAACTGTAGAAGAAAAATTTGATATCTTTTAATTATGGGACTTTTAAAGATTGACGTTTTAGGTTCTTCATTTGCAATCCAGGCAAAAGAAGATGACGAATACCTTAAAAAACTCCTCAACTATTACACACAGATAATCACAGAAATAGAGAAATCAGATCACCTTAAGGATCCTAAAAAAACAGCAATTCTTGCAGGCATCCTTCTTGTTGATGAACTATATAAAGAAAAAGAACGCAATGCAAAACTTTTGCATGATTCGGACAATAAATACGCTCCAGAAGACAATCGCGACGACGACGAAATAAACTCCATTACAAGCGATTTAATTTCCCAGATTGAACAGGTTCTATAAATGCAAACAGTAATCTGGGTAGATGCAGATTCATGTCCGCGGCTTGTAAGAACATATCTTTTAGATTATTCAGCTAAGTTAAATTTAAAAATAAATTTTGTTGCAAACAAAAACATTCCGTGCGAAAATGCGCATGAAAATTTTTCTATGATTGTAACAGATAAAGAGAATCAGGCTGCAGACAATTATATTTTTGACAACGTTTTAGAAAAAGATATCGTAATAACACGCGATATTCTTCTTGCAGAACGCCTGGTAGAAAAAAACATTGCCGTAATAAATGACCGCGGAAAACGCTGGACAAGCGAAAACATAAAAGAACGAAAATCAGAACGCGACTTTAGCCTTGAACTTACGATGATAGGGCTTGGCGGTAAAAAGTACAACACATATTCAAAAAAAGAGTTTGCAGAATTTGCAAACTGCTTTGACAGAGAAATCCACACCTTATTAAAAAAATAAAAAAAATCCGCGAACGATATTTGCAAAAAAAATCCGCGGGAAAACCGCGGATTTGATTTTTTCGAAGAACTATTCTTCGTCCGGGAATGCAAGCTGGATTGCAGAAATACGGTCACGTACCTGCATAAAAGCAAGAACTACTTCCGGGTCAAAATGCTTTCCAGAATCCGACTGAATTTCTGCAAACGCATCATCAATCTTCCATGCTTCTTTATAACATCTCTTGTGACTCAAAGCGTCAAATACATCAGCAACTGCAACAATTCTTGCAGAAAGAGGAATCTCTTCGCCGCAAAGATGACGTGCAGGACTTAAAGGCTCACCGATAACAAAATTTCTGTAATCAAGTGCACCAGGATAAGCTGTTTCGCCGCCATCCCATCTTTCATGATGGAACAAAGCAATGTCGCGGCACATTTCATCAAGGAAACTTTCTGGTGGTTCAAAAAGATTTGCACCGATACAAGTATGTCCCTGCATTATCGAACGCTCTTCGTCCGTAAAGCGTGGAAATTTTTTCTTTAAGATAACATCTGATACACCTACTTTTCCAACATCATGGAACTTTGCAGCAATCTTTAATGTATCGCGGAACTTATGAGATTCTGTCATAGGAACATTGTGGTTAAATGCCCAGCGGTCATAAATTTCAAGCGCAAAACTTGATACACGTTCAACATGAGGATAAGTTTCCTTAGGATCTCTAAACTCTGCCATCTTAAGCATACGGCGAACCATGTTACTTGTAAGATATGCATTTTCGAGAGCCTTGATTGCACTCTGCGCAAAATGGTTTATAAAGAGTTCAGCATCAGAATCAAAAGAAACAACCTGGCCGTCATCATCCTGTGCATTGATAATCTGGAGGATTCCAAGAATTTTTCCAGCAGGAGTTTTTAACGGAATTGTATAAATAGATTTTGTTCTGTAGTCTGTAGTCTTATCTGTTGTCTTATTAAATTTAAATGGTTTATCTTCTGGAATTTCATAAGCATCAGGAATATTTAAAGGTTCTCCTGAATATGCAACATAACCAGAAATTGATTTTTCATTAATCGGGAAAGAAAAGAATGTATACGGAAGCTTTTCTCCAGGAGAAAGCTCTTTTAAGCGGGTATCATTCTGTGCATATTTAATCTTAAGGTTCGGTCCGTCTACAACATAAATAGAACCGGCATCGGCATGAACAATCGCTCTTGCCTCTGTCAAAATGCGTTCAAGTAAGACATCAACGTCCTGGATTTCACCAAGTGACTTTTCCTGTTCAATTATATGCTCTAATTTTTCTTCTCTCGATGCACCTTTCATAGTTTATTCCTTATTATGTAGATATTTACTATTTTATACGCTAATTTTGTATTTGTCTATATTTTATGTTTTTAAAAATTATTCAGCCTTTCTGATAACAGAAAAATAAATCGGTCCTGCTCCGCCGTTTACATCCGGCAGCACGTGATAGCCAAATTCAGTTTTTTCTGTATCCGGGAGCACAAGATTTTTGCTGCAAAGCTGGATTTTACCCGTATCATTACGGCATTCCTTGTACTGTTCATCATCTAAAGAAAGAACACGCGCATCGTAAAATTTCTTAAACAAACGCTGTACGACCATATCGTTTTCGGCTGGTGCAAGCGCACATGTTGAATAAACCAGATACCCGCCCTTCTTTAAAAGCCTCCAGGCGCTCGAAAGAAGAGCCCACTGCTCAATAGAAAGCGTCTTAACCCTTGCAGGCGACCACATATCAAGATATTTTTTATCATTAAGCACATGACGCTCAGAAGAGCATGGAGCGTCTAAAAGAATTCTGTCAAAACACTCTGATTTTGTCTTACACCACAAAGCGCCGTCGCTGCACGTAATCGTAAGATTTTCCTGTATTTTCTGCGGAATATGCTCTTCGCAGACTTTTGAAAGCCGCATTTTTCTTTCAAACGAGCGTTCATTCGAAGTAAGTTTTGCACCTTCATCCATTAAAGAAGCAAGGACAAGAGTTTTACCACCCGGAGCTGCACATAAATCAAGAATATCTTCAGCACCTTTTAACGGAAGTGAAAATGCTGCAAGAATGCTTGCGCTGTCAAGATAATAGGTTCTTAAAGATGGATCAAGACTGTATGGAACAGGTTCAGCTTCTTTTAAAAGCGCTTCCTTTAATGTACTCCAGCGTTCACCAAAAACGTTTTCGTAATATGAGTTAAAACCTTGTTCGCCCCTTAAAGCATCTTTATCTTTTTTTGCCATATTACTTACTGCGCTTTCCTTTCTTTTATATTAAGGCAATATTTTTCATCTTTATCTGCCGTGCCGTAAAAATATTCGTAATAAATGTCTTCGGTCATTTTTTTTGACGTATTAAAAAGATAATATCGAAAACCTTTTTCGTCATTGATTAACTTATTTCTATCTCTAAACGGAATTGACTCAGGTATATTGCATGAAAATTTTTCCTGATTAAGAGGACTTCCCTTAAAGCAGATGTTTCCCGGATTTTCAAGATCAGATGCAGAAATTATTCCATAATCGATTTTAAAACTCAAAATTCTGTAAAGCGAATCTTCGATTTTCTTTAAAAACTCAGGATCTTCTTCGCAGATTGCAATAAAAATCTTAAGCCATTTTTTAAAAGTTTTCTGACTTATCATGATACAGTTAATACCCGCATCAACTGCCATCCTGCATGCTTTTTCAGGAGAATAACCGTTATCAATAAGAGCACCCATAAAAATGTCGTCAGAAAAAATCAATCCGTCATATCCGATTTTAGTACGCAGTATATCTGTTACCCAGAATCTGCTCAAACATGACGGATGGCTGTCATAGGAAGGAACTACCGCATGACTCATAAGAATACCGGCAGGATGACTTTCTTCTATGATTTTAGAAAAAGTTTCTGTAATTTCATCAAATTCTTCCTTTGACATTTCTATTTTAGGAAGCCCTGTATGTGGATCTACATTTGTATTTCCAGGAAAATGTTTTAAAATCGCCGCTACTTCATTTTTCTGATATGCGCTTACACATTCAGAAGAATATTTTATAACGCTGTCTTTGTCTCCGTAACTTCTTCCGCTTAAAAAATCTTTATTTTTATCTGTACAGATTTCAGAAACAGGTGCAAGATTTAAATTAAAACCAAGAGAACGCATCTGTTTTGCATAACTTTCATAAAGTTCAAAGGTCTTATCCGCTGTAAGACAGTTTGATACACGCTCGTTTTCTGCAAGAGGTCCTGCAACACTTCGAAGTCTGTTTACATAACCGCCTTCTACATCGACGCACAGATATGGAACGATAGAACCCTGCATATAAGCATGCTCAATGATGGAATCTGTAAAACTCATTATCTTTGATGCATTGTCAGCGATATTATATCCGAAAAAAATATATCCACCCGGAATAAGTGTCTTTTTAACGCCATCCTTTTCATAATACTCAACGCTTAAAAATTTATCATCGTTTTCAAGATTGATAAGAAAAAGCTGGGCAATTTTTTCTTCAAGAGAAAGAGAATCTGTATAAGTTTTTATAATCTGTTCTCTAGAGTCCGGTTGATTAATCTCGTCTGCTAAAATATTAGAAATCGGAAGAATCGTCAGGAACAGAGAACATATCAAGACTTTCGTCATATTCTTCTGAGTCATAATTAAATTCATATTCAGCATCAGCAGGCTCAACTTCATCGATTGCATCCGGTGACGGCTTTACAAGACATGTCGTCAATGCCGGAACATATGTTACAAGAAGCAGAACTGCAATCTGGACAGCGAGGAAAGGCATTACACCTTTGATAACTTTAGAAACCGGTTTTTTAAATGCATAAGAAGAAATAAACAAGTCCATTCCAACCGGTGGAGTTAAGAATCCAATTGAAAGGTTCATCAAAAAGATTACACCCGACTGAACTTCAGGGATTCCTAAAGCCTTTCCTGCATAAAGAAGAAGCGGCGAAATGATAAGGATTGCAGAATACAGATCCATAAGACAGCCGACAATGAGCAGGACGATGTTCATCAAAAAGAGGAACGCATATTTATTTGAAACATAAGTCGTTATAAACTCTGTTACGATTTCAGGAACGTTGGCGTCCTGCATGAAATATGAAAGACCTGCAGCCGCACCGATGATAAATAAAACTCCGCCCGAAACAGGAACAGATTCTGCAACAACTCTTGCTGCCCCTCTGATTGTAAAATCCTTTCTGATGAATGTTTCAAGACAGAACGTATAGATTACTGCAAACGAAGCTACCTGGAAAAGATTAAAGAATCCCGTAAAGTATGTAAGGCAGAAAAGAACAGGAAGAAGAAGCTCAAATACACAATCCTTTAAAGATGAAAGAATTGCCTTTAAAGAAAATTTAGTTCGTTCAGTATTTTTATCAAAAATGATTCCCATGACAATCATTGCAACAGCCATAATCGTTCCCGGAATCAAAGCAGCCACAAAAAGGTTTGTTATGTCAAAGCCCTTGCTGAACTGCGTAATGTTTGACGTAAAATACATGATGATTGCAACGCTCGGAGGAAAAAGAAGTCCAAGTGCGCCGCTTGATGTAATAAGGCTTTCTGCCCTGTCTTTATCATAACCAGAGCCTGTAAGGATAATCGAAAGAAGTGAACCGAGTGCAAGAATCGTTACACCGCTTACTCCTGTAAATGTAGAAAAGAAAGTAAGAACCAGAACCGTTGCTACAACCGTTCCGCCCCTGAACCATCCGAAAAGAGAATTAAAAAGGTTTACAAATCTCTTTCCTGCACTTCCCTGCGCAAGAATATATCCTGCAATCGTAAAAAGCGGAATTGCAGTTACGTTTTTATCTGTAAGCTTTGCATGTGCTTCGAGAATAATCATGTCGACATATCCGCCGGACTTTGAAAAAAGCACATAAGTAATTCCGCTTATAACTACAAAAAGCGGAACTCCTGCAAATGCAAGAAGAATCATTGCAATTACTAAAATCCATACAGATTTTTCGCAGAACAGATTCCACAAATCAAAAATCTTAAATAAAACAGGAAACTCAGACTGCCCCGTAACATACCAGAGGATTCCTGTAATGGAACTCATCGAAGTAATCAAACCGAGTAAGATTCCGACGATTCCTGCAATTTTATTCTTTCTTCTGCTTACTACCATCACAACCATAGCGATATAGCAGACAGGCATAAAGAAAAAGAAAATGCGTTCAGAGAAAACTCCGAACACTTTATTTATAAACTGGTCACGATTTACAAGCTGGCAGAATGCAGTTAAAAAAAGCTGAATGAGAATCATAGGAGTTACAGCATCTGTAACACAGTCAATGACTTTCTTTACTTTCTCGGGCAGTTTTTCTGTAAGGCTTGCAAGACTAAGATGCTTGCTTTCGCGCCATGTGATAATCCCCGCTATACATGCAAACAGAAATCCAAAGTTTACGATAATCGCATCTGCGTTTAAAACCTGTAAGTGCAGGTTATCCTGCATTATCTTTATTACGAGTGTCGTAACAGTAAGAATGATTATAAGTATAAAAGCAAATAAATCTTCTGCAAAATCTATCGGCTTTTTATCTTTTGGAATGATTTCTCCGTCTGCATTTATAAAAGGGTTTTTCAATTATTCACCTCGATATTTTTTTAAGAACACTTCAATCTGTTCATAAAACTGTTTGTTTACTACAGGATTACTTCCTTCGTACATAAAGTGCAGGTCTTTTCTAAACGAATCTTCCCAGACTTTTTTCTGTGCGTCGGTAGGATTAAAAACCTTACATCCGTTTTTTTCACAGAGGCTAAGATATTCTGCATCCATTTTTTTCTGGTCTGCAATAAATTTTGCTTCTGCTTTCTTGATACTCTGCATTAAAGCCGGCTTGTATTTATCCGGGATTGCTTCCCAGTCTTTTTTATTCATGATAAAGCCGACCATTACAGGTGCAAGCGGAATATTATTAACATTTACAAGGTTTTTATAATACTGAGCAGCATATGCGTACATTGGAATCGTAAAAAGTCCTTCTACGTCACCAGAAGAAATGCTTGACTGGAGCTTGTCTGCAGGAACATCCTGTGTTAAGTATCCGGCAGATTTAAATGCGTTGCTCAATGCAGGAGATGTAAGGCCTCCGGTTGCAAGACGAACTTTTCTTAATTCATCAGGAGTATATGCAGGCTTAGAAGTAAAGAAGTAAGCCCAGCCGATGTTAAACCAGCCTAAAACTACATAGCCTTTCTCGTCAAATGCTTTCTGCATTGTCGGGGTAAATTCTTTAAGAACTGCGTTTACTTCATCCTGATTTCTGAACATAAACGGAGCACACAAAGTCATTACGTTTGATTTTGGTGCAAAATCATCAAGTCCCATCGAAGTAAATACTGCACCACCAATCGGAGCTTTCTGTCCAGGACGAACAGCGTTGAGCTTTTTAACAACTCCGCCTTCTCCACCCATTGCGTCAGAAGTCATAAACTGGAGGATGATTTCTCCGTTTGTAATTGTTGCCCATTCTTTAGCAATCTGTCTCTGCTGAACGTCCCACGAAGAACGAGCAGGTGCAACAGATGCAATCTTTATTGTTGTCTGTGCAAATGCAGTCTGTGATAAAACAGCAGCTGCAAGAATAAAAATCTTTTTTAATGCTTTCATAATATTATCTCCCGTAAAACTTGATTACCATTCAATAAAATAATCATCAATATGATCCAGAAGTCTCTGTGCCTTTTTCTGATTGATTACATTCATAAGGCACGAAGAAGGTTCTGCGTCAGGATCGATGCTCAATGCTTTGTTCAATGATTCAACGAAACCGTCTTTATCTCCTTCAGGTATGCAGAAAGATTTAGCCTTTGTAACATAATTTCCTGCAAGTTTACCCTTGGAATACTTCATTCCCTGTTCAAAACAATAAACACCCCTGTCGTAATCTCCGCCAAAATCAGATGGAGCAGCAACATAAATCTGAGTCAAAACGTCCCAGATTGCACCGTCAGAATAATCAGGTTTGAGTTCTGCAAGGCGCTCAAGAATTGCGATATGTCCTTTGATTGCTCCGATTATATTTGAATCAAGCGGATTAAGTGCAAATGACGCAAAAAATCCTGCGCACGCCCAGTACATTGCATTTACGTCGTTTGCAGTAATTTTTTCGACATAAGACTTTATCTTTTCTTCGTCACTTCCTTCGATTGCTTCTGTAAAACCTTTAAATCGCGATTCAAAAACACCAAAAATTAAATCATGACCACGAAGGTAATGAAGTTTGGCTCTTTCAAATTCTGCAACCTGTTCATCAAGCAGTCTAGGATCTGTCATAAGTTCAGCTTTAGACTCTACGCAAAGATTTGCATACATTACATTCAATGAACCGAGCATGATTGTATTTCCCTGATGCTCCGGGTTTTCGATATGCATAATTTCGTAGAGTTTTAAAATGACAGGCAGTACTTCCTGTACGATGACCGGATCTTTTTCTCCCATAAATGCCAGCATGGGATCAGGGTCAGATTCTTTTACTTTTGCAGGTATTCCCTTTTTGTTTGCAGAAGACAAACCGTCAGAAACACCATTTAAAATCATGGTTTTACAGGAAGTAAAGCTGCAAGCCACAGCCAAACTTACTGATAAAACAACTAATCGCTTACTAAGTTTCATATGACAATTTTATTAAAAATAGGAATAATAGTCAAATATTACGTCATATAATAAGAAGAAACTTATATTAGAACCGGCGCAGGTTTAAGCATCGCTTATGTGCGGCCTTAAATTAATACCTGCACGGGCGCTTTGCATACTTGTACGTAAACCAGGCACCGGCAAAACGGCCTATAAAACGTGACATAAACGCATTAAATTTCCATTTAAATGCCCACAGTGCAATTACCCGGTGTTTCGAAGCCGACTTTAAGGCGTGGAGTACGGTTTTTACTGCAGATTTACCATGAAGAACTTCTTTTCTAGCTCCGTTTGACGCGACATTTGCAAACTCTGTCGATACAGAACCCGGACAAACGGCCGTAACATAGATTCCCTTTTCCTTTAACTCTGCGGCAAGCGCAACAGAAAAAGAAAGCACGTAGCTTTTTGTCGCAGCGTATACTGCAAAATTTCCAAGCGGAATAAAAGCAGCAAGGCTTGCGATATTTATAATCGTACAACCTCTGTTCATAAACGGAACTGCAATTCCAGTAATGCCTGTAAGGGATGTACAGTTTAAATCTATCATATCAAGTTCTTTTTCTATCGGAGTCTGTGTAAACTCGCCGTAAGTTCCAAAGCCCGCATTGTTTATTAAAAGCGCAATTTCAAAGCCGTCATTTTTTTCTGTCATCTGTTCAGTCTTTAAAAGAGCTTTGACAGCATTTACTCCTGCCCTTCCTGCAAGATTTGCTTCTATAGGAATTATTCTAGGATATTCTTTTGAAGTATTTTTTTCTGCGATAAGTGACATGTCAAACTGAATTTCTGTAAGGCGGTCAATACGTCTTGCTAAAATCCAGATTTCATCTATTTTACCGAAATTATATTTTTCGCTGTTTGTAAAAATTTCTTTTACAAATTCTTTTCCCATCCCGGAACTTGCACCGGTAACGATACATATTCTTTTCATGATAATATTATCAGTTATGGAAGATATTCAGTCAAGATATTTTTTAAAGAGTCAAACATGTGCTGCTTTTTTACCGGATCTCCACCAGTAAGAAACTCAAGTTTTTTTCTGGCTTCTTTTCTAAAAGAGTTTTCCTGATAAGTACACGTGCAGACCTGCGAAATATAACCTGATTTTTCTGCATGTTCAATTATCTTGTCTTCTGTAACATAACAAAGCGGGCGTATAATTGTAAGCGGATATTTTTTATAATTTAAAATCGGAGCCATCGTAGAAAGCTCACCTTTTTCAAGCATGTTCATCAAAAGAGTTTCAAGCATATCGTCCATATGGTGGCCTAAAACAAGCTTGTTGTAATTATTGTCAATTGCATATTTTATAAGCTCTGTGCGCCTCTGTGTCGAACACCAGAAACAGTTCATCTTTTTATCGTTTTTTAAGCGGCCAAGCACATCGACTTTTATGTTTTCGCATTCAAGATTCCACGAAGAAAAAGTCTCGGTTAATTCTGGAGACAGAGGCTTTGTAATTTCTGTTTCTATGTGAACTGCCTTAACAGAAAAATCGCAGTCCTTTCTTTTTATTCTGTTAGAAAAATATTCAGCAAGGACAGTTGAGTCTTTTCCGCCAGAAGCTGCAATAAGAAGTCTGTCCCCGCTTTTAATGAGATTGTAGGCAAAAATTGCCTTGTCTATAAGACTGAATATAAGAGGCTGTCCCATAAATAAAATCTTAAAATAAATTGACACTATTGGCAAGATTTTGGATAATTTAAGCTATGGATTTAGAGATGCTTGAATTTCGCGCATCGGTTATGCAGAAGATACGCGCGTTTTTCATTAAAAAAGGATTTTTAGAACTCGACACACCGGCTTTAAGCAGAGACTTGATTCCAGAAACATGCCTTGAAGTTTTTAAAACTGAATACATAAAGCCCTGGACAGAAGAAAAAATTCCTTTGTATCTTGTTCCGTCACCGGAGATTTACATTAAAAAAATAATCTCGCAGCATAAAAAAGATGTGTTCCAGATTTCAAAATGCTATCGTAACATCGAGTCTGTCGGAAACATCCACAGCCCAGAGTTTACAATGCTTGAGTATTACAAGATGAATGCTTCTTACATGGATACTGCGCGCCTTACAGAAGAACTTTTTAACGAGCTTCTTCCTCCAAAACCTGATGCAGGACAGCCAGATCCTTTTTCTTACATGAGACCGCCGTTTTATCATTTAAGAATAGATGACGCATTTAAACAGTATGCAGGCTTTGCATTATCTTCATGTCCGGAAAGTGCCGACCTTGCACGTCATGCGCGCGAGCTTGGCCTTGAAGAAAGTAAAGACAATCCGTTTGAAAGCTGGGCATGGGACGACCTTTACGAGCTTATTTTAGTTCACTGCGTAGAGCCCCACCTTCCGAAGGATGTTCCTGTAATGCTGATGGACTACCCGGCCAAAGTTCCGTGTCTTGCCCAGGAGTTTTACAAAAACGGAATGTACTGGAAAGAAAGGTTTGAACTTTACTGCGCTGGAATCGAGCTTTGTAACTGTTATTCAGAAGAAACAGACCCTAAAAAAATAAAGAAGTACTTCGAAGATGAATCAGAACAGAAAAAGAAATTTGCAAGAATTCAGCATGAAACAGACGAAAACTACTGGAAGATTTTCGAAGGCTTTCCTAAATGCTCGGGAAACGCAATCGGCGTGGATCGTCTCATTGCCCTTTTGAGCGGTCATAAAACGATAGAAAGTGTCTTGCCATTTTTACTGTAAATATCTATAATAATAATAGAAATTAACATGCTTTTTAATTTGTGAGGTTTTATATGATTAGAGGCGGCGAAATTAACAAGGGTACAGTTCTTATTATCAAGAACGCTCCATACCTTGTTGTAGAAAGAGAATTTGTAAACCCTGGAAAAGGAACTGCATTTGCTCGCTGCAAACTTAAGAACTTAAAGGACGGTTCAGTATTGAGCCAGCAGGTTTTTAAAACACCTGATACTTTCGAAGATGCAACTGTAGACACAATCAATGCACAGTATATTTATTCAGAAGCAGATGCTTATATCTTCCAGAACTCAGAAACATTTGACCAGATTTCTGTTCCTACTGAATTAAACCCGGACCTTAAATATTATCTTCGTGACGACATCGATTACCAGATTGTAATCTGGGACGGAAATCCTATCGATGTTAAAGTTCCACAGAAGATGCAGTTTATCGTTGAAGAATCAGAAAACTACATCAAAGGCGATACAGTAAGTGGTGCAACAAAGCCTATTACAACAGAAACAGGACTTACAGTTCGCGTTCCGCTGTTCATCAAACAGGGCGAAAAAATCGTAGTTAACACAGAAACTAATGAATACGTAGAAAGAATTAACAAATAATTCTTTTTTTGATTTACGAATCCCGCGACCTTTTACGGTAAGCGGGATTTTTTTTTGGTTTGATTTTTTTTAATTCATTGCAAATTTCATCATATCTGCTATAATATTTTACGTAAGATTTATCACATGATAAGGGGTCTTTTATGCCGAAAATTCGTCCGGTTTCTGATCTTAGAAATTACGCTTCTGTCCTTATGGAAGTTCATGAAAACGAACCTGTTTACCTTACAAAAAACGGGCGCGGTGCTTATGCAATTGTTGATATTGCAGAACAGGAAAACTACGAAAAAACAAAGGCTGCCTTAAAACTTATGTGTGAACTTGAAAAAGGCCGTCTCTCGGGAGAACAAAACGGATGGCTTTCTGAAGAAGATGTAGAAAAACATCTCAGGGAAAAGTTTAATGACTAACATACTTCACTACTCTCCCGAAGCCGTACAGGATTTAGATGAAATCTATGATTACATTTATTTTGAAAAGCAGAATCCCATCGCGGCAAAAAACACAGTCCAGGGAATTAAAAAATCAATTGAAGATTTAAAAACGCTGGACAATATAGGAATAAAATTAATTCTTCCCGGAGAAATTGAAACTCCATACAGATTCATTCAGTATAAAAATTTCTTAACCTTTTACAGACAAAAAAATAATAATATTTTTATAGACCGCATAATCTATGGAAAAAGAGATTATGCCCAACTCTTATTTTAATAAGATTGCCAATCCGCTTCTGCTTTTACGCACAGTTTTTTGCCGGTTACAGGGTGAATCAACTCAAGTGACTCGGCGTGCAGCATAAGTCGAGAATTTGCGCGGCCGCCGTAAAGACTGTCGCCGATAATTGCAAAACCGCTTTGGGCAAGATGAACTCTTATCTGGTGGGTGCGGCCAGTTACAGGGTGACACTCGAGAATGCAAATGCCCGCGCGCCGTTGCCGGATTTTAAAATCTGTTACGGCAAGGACGCCGCCTTTTGACTCTGGAACACTTCCCCACTTTCCCTGTGATGACTTTGAACTTATGCGGCCAAGATAATTTTTTACGGTAAACGAGTCTTTGATTTTTGGCGAGTCTTCGACTGCAGCGATATATGTTTTAGTAACCGGGCGCTGCGACACCGCGCTTTGACTTGACTCGAGTTCAAGCTTTGCAGAGTCAAACATATCAAATATTGCTTTGTTTACTTCGCGCTTTTTCGTAAATAAAATTACGCCCGAAGTTTCTTTATCAAGCCTGTGCATTATACCGACGTAAGGCGGATTTCGCAAACCCGGATTTTTGCTCCACAAATACCGGACGATCGCGTCATGCAGATTGTCGCGCGAATCCACGATTGTCTTTTCCGTCGGAAAGTGACACGGCTTATTTATAAAGATAAGATAGTCGTCCTCATACAAAACTGCTTCGGGCGTTACTTCAAACTTAATGTCATCTGCAGGTTTTTCAAAAAACAATTTTTCTTTATCTATAAAGGCGCTCACCTTTGAGCCAGATCTTAAATCAAATGCCGGGATCCGCACGACACGGCCATCAACCGAAACACATCCAGATATAATAAGACGTCTTATTTTACTGTTTGAAATTTCGCACCCTAAAGTTTCTGGAATAAGTTTTCTAAGAAACTCATTAAGGCGTACATTAGAAGAAACAGTAAAAATAAGGTTCTGGTTCATATTTTTATTCCGCTTGAGAGATTAAAGAGGACTTAAATAAAATCGTACTCAGGGCCTTCATCTCCTGCATAAACTTTAACCCTGCAGTTTTCCATGCAGACATTGTCAGAAAAGGCACTTAAGTTTAGCGAAGCCGGGCTTAAAAGGTCATCAGGGCTGTAAGAAAGCTCAAGAACAGTTTCTTCGTCTTCTTCGTCAACCCGGCTGAAAGCACCGTAAAGCATTACAAGGTCTTTTGCAATTTCAAAAAGATGCTCTTTATGCTTTTCTTCAAACTTCATTTCAAGAAAAAGAAGCTGCATTTTTTCGATTTCCTTATGTGTAAAGCTTTCGATTTTTTCGACATCTTTTGGGTTTACGTTATTGCACTCAAGCCATTCTGCAAAATCAGAAAAGAATTTTGAAGGCGCAATCTTTAAAGGCATTATCACGCAGTTAAACCATGGAACTGCCCTTCCTGATGTGTAGAAAATCTTTGCAGCAGCCGCAATTTTTTTTGAGTATTCAATATCCTGGCTTGAATAAGTTCCAGTACACTTTTCCTTTAAGTCAGATTTTTTTTCGATCTGAGGAAAATCTATGTGGTTTGGATAAAGTGTTACTGCAAAATCGATTCTGTCGCGGAACGATTTAAAAGAATCTCCCTGGCTTAAAGCAAAATCAAGGTCAAAACCAAAAACAAGACCGGCATTGTTTAAAAGAGCAGCTTTTTTTGAATAAAGCTTTTTGTCAAAAAGAAAAACCTTTTTGTCTTTTTCTGAAATCTGGTTTTTACTTTCTGTCATAGGAATTTCAAGAGAACAGAAAAGATTTGAAACAAGCGAAATAATTTCGCCGTCAATAATCTGAGGTTCGATTTTTAAACTGATATAGCAGTCAGGAATATCTTTTGCGGCGCAATTTAAAAAACGTATTAACTTCTTTTTATCCGATGCAAGAATCTGATCGTGAACATAAAGTTCGGTAATCTTTTTCTGCGCAAAAGTCTTTAACTCTGCTTCGAGACTATCGTGATTAAAATTATATTCAGCACCCTGCATCAAAAATTATTTTAACTGCAAAAGTTTGATTCCGGCTTTCTTACATGCCGCAAATTCTTTTTCCGGCCAGATAGAAACCTGAGTTTCTCCGATATGAGCCTTTCTTAAAAGGAACATGCAAAGGCGCGACTGTCCGATACCGCCGCCGATTGTCTGTGTAAGTTCACCTTTGAGAAGTTTTGAGTGGAACATAAGCTTTGCCCTTTCTTCTGCATCTCTTTCTTCAAGCTGAAGCTGTAAAGAATGCGCATTAACTCTTATTCCCATTGATGAAAGCTCGAGAGGAAGCTCAAGGACAGAATCCCATACAAGTAAGTCACCGTTAAGACCTCTGTGTCCGTCACCGCTTTCTGAAATCCAGTCATCGTAGTCAGGAGCACGGCCGTCATGAATAGTTCCGTCAGGAAGTTTGCCACCGATTCCGCAGATAAATACTGCACCATATTTTTTTGTAACGACTGCTTCCCTTTCTTTTGGAGAAAGATTAGGATACTGTCTCTGAAGATCATCAGAATAAAGGAAAGTTACCTGTTCAGGAAGAACCGGTTTAATCTGAGTATAGCGGTCATAAATAAAAAATTCTGTGCGTTTGATGCAGCGGTAAATTTTATTTACGATTTCGTGAAGATAATAAATCGTTCTGTCTTTCTCGTCGATTGCCATTTCCCAGTCCCACTGGTCAACGTAAATCGAATGAAGTGCATCGATATCGTCATCAGGTCTGATGGCGTTCATATCTGTGTAGATTCCGAATCCCGGAGTCATCTTTAAATCTGTTACTTTAAGTCTCTTCCATTTTGCAAGTGACTGAACGATTTCGAGTTTTTCATCATTGAGCTGTTTTACCGGAAAAGATACCGGGCGCTCGATTCCATTTAAATCATCGTTAACACCAGTTGATGCTCTAACAAAAAGAGGCGCTGTTACTCGAGTTAAATTCAACTCGGTAGAAAGCGCCATCTGAAAAAAGTCCTTGATTAAGACGATTGCATGTTCTGTTTCTTTTTCACCCAAAATTGATTTGTAGTGTTTTTTAGGCAGAATTGTTTTCTTAGAAACTGATTTTTTTGATGCGACGGTTGTCTTTGATGATTTAGCCATATGAATTCCTCTATAGATAAAAATAATAACACTTAAAATATTTTTTCGCAATAGAAAATAATTCTGTATATAGTATCCATGTTGAATTTACTCAATTGAAGTGCAGATTTTTTTCCTTTATAATTGAATGCATGAAAAAACGGCCGCTTTACATTGCAATCATGATATTATGTTTTACCGCATCCATAGCTCTCCTCCTGTCACTTGCAAAAAATGAGGATACGACAGAAAAAGCAGACCCTGACGCGCCGGCCACTACCCTCGCCGCAAACGACCTTCATTTAGAAATTCCGCTTTGTCCCCGCGACTGCCTTTTAATTTCAGAAGACGACACAAAAGGCGTGCTTGAAACACCCGAAAAAGAAGACAGCCATCAGATAATCCGGCATGCAGGTTTTACACTCTGCTACCGCGAAAAATACGAACAGGCCGAATGGGTAGCCTACACCCTCGACTCAGAAAAAATCAAGAAAAACGTCGAAAGAAAAGACAACTTTCGCTCAGACCCCAAAGTCCTTACAGGCTCTGCAACGCCTGCAGATTACAAAAAATCAGGCTATGACAGAGGACACCTTGCTCCAAGCGCCGACATGACATACAGTTTTGAAACAATGGACGAATCCTTTTTTATGAGCAACATGAGTCCGCAGAAAGCAGACTTTAACCGCGGTCTCTGGAAAGATCTTGAACACGAAGTGCGCTGCCTTGCAGAACGCTTTGACCTACTCTACATCGTAACCGGCCCTGTTTTAGATAAGGCTGAATTCAACTCAATAGGAAAAAACTGTGTTGCAGTTCCCGATTTTTACTATAAAGCAATTCTTGGTGTTCGTAATGATGCTTACTTTGCAATCGCTTTTATTCTGCCTAACGAAAAATGCAAAGGTACGATATGGGATTATGCAGTTTCTGTAGACGAAGTAGAAAACCGTACTTCCCTTGATTTCTTTTATCTTCTTGAAGATGATGCCGAAAATAAAATAGAAGAAAGTTTTGAACTTTCTGAATGGATGGTAGAAAATGAATGAAAAATACTTAAAGAATGCAGAAAACTTTTTTTCAAAAATCAGGGAATATAAAATAATTCCGCTTGTAAAAATAGAAAACGAAAATGACGCAGAAAAAACTGCCGAACGCCTTATAAAAGCTGGTCACAAAATTGCAGAAATCGCATACCGCACGAAGGCCGCAGGTAAATGCATAAAAATAATCTCTTCGAAATATCCCGAGCTTTTAGTCGGAGCCGGAACCGTTACGAACGTAGAAACTGCACGCGATGCAATTTCTAACGGCGCAAAATTTATCGTAATGCCGGGCTTTGATAAAAAAACAGTTCTTTACTGCATAAAAAAAGGCGTTCCTGTAATTCCCGGGGTTATGACACCTTCAGAAATTATGAACGCCTCATCTTACGGCCTTAAAGTATTAAAGCTTTTCCCGGCAGTAGTTTCTGGCGGTACAAAGCTTTTACAAGCTCTCAAAGGTCCGTTTAACGACATCATGTTTATCCCGACCGGCGGAATTACAGAAGAAAACGCAGACGAATATCTTAGCCTTTCTAACGTAATCGCAGTCGGCGGATCATGGAAATAAAAAATCCCCGCACCTGTTTTCCAGTTTCCACTTTTCATTATCAGATGCCAGATTGTAAAAATTTACCAGTTAGATTTCCAGACTTTTTATTTCCTGCCATACGTATGGAGCAGAAAGTACATACCGGTCATTAGGAAAATAAACATAATCTTCATATTCACTGTATTTTCTCATCTTAAGCAAAAGCTCTTCTGTATTACTGGAACTATCAAGTTCATAACCGATATACTCATCAAAAATAGGTTCATCTTCCCACTCATGATAAATATTTGTTACAACAATCTTTTTGAGTTTATTGCCACAAAGATAATAAAAGCCCTCTACACTGTCGACAGGAGAAGAGAAACGGTTTCCATGAATTACAGGAGATTGCGGAATACGGGACCACTGCATGATTTCAAGATGATTATAACAGAACCACTCGTCTAATCCAGAAGTATCAATTTTATATGCGACATTATTTTTTACAAGCACTAAATCTACAATTTCTATATCCTCATAATCATAGCTTTCAATAAATGACCATTCTCTCGAGCATGCTTCCTGATTATTAGCTGCAAAAGTTGAAAGAAGAAGCTGTTTTTCTTTTGTTTCAAAATCTGTCCATTCAGAAGCATACATACTTATGTAACGCGCAGGTAAGTTATAATCTTTACCATCTATTTGTATTTTATACTCATTGCAATACACATCATCTATATATACATAAGCGTTGGGGTTTTCTATATCTGCAGGACCTTTAACAACTACTTCTGTTCCTGCCTTAAATTTCTTTGATCCAATTGTAACATCACACATTAAGTAATGTCTGATATCTGCAATACGCTCCATACCCCAATCACTGATAGGAATTAACCCAGGCATATAATATACAAACTCTGGAACCGATTCAGGCGGATTCATTTTCTTATTTGCAGGAGTAAATTCTTTTAAAGGGTTGGCCTTTGCTTCTTTAATCATTTTAAATGATTCTTTAACAATTCCATCAGTATTATCCAGCGCATGAGGATTTGTACACATTTTAAAATCATCAGACAGAACAAATCTTATTAAATCTATATTAGATGAATTCTTTGAATAAATATCAATAAACGGCCATATTCCCTCTGCTTCATCATAAAGCGAAACATCAATTTTTCTGTCTGCCAGCTTAAAAAAGATATATAATTTATCAGCACTACTTTTAACAAGATAATAAAGTGCATTCCTTCCGTCATGATCTTTTACATTAATATCCTTTACATCTTCAATAATTTTAGAGCAAACCTGCAATTCAGAATCAAAGCATACAAATAAAGGATATATTCCATTTGCATCAGCAAGATTAACATCTGCTCCAGCTTCAACACAGGCATTAAAAACATCAATAGTCATGGATGGAAGAAACTTTGTCAAAACAGTATATCCGTCTTGTGAAAAAGCGTTCATGTCATATTTATTCTTTCTGACATTTTCCATTACTTCAGGTGTAAGACCTGAATATTTTTCAAGGTCTTTCCAGATATCTTTTTTTACACCACATGAACAAAAAACTGCACAGAGCACTACAAGCCCTGTAAAAAAACTGATACTTTTTTTCATAAAACACCTCAAAACGCGCCGTAAAATGCGCTTAAATTTTTTATCTATCACCTAAAAAAAATCCACGGCTTTAAGTTTTAGTTTAAGTCGTGGATTATATGGCAGATTATTTTCCGCCGTAATTAATTATCGTAGTAATTTTAGAAGGAGCAAGAACTTTTTCGTATTCAAGTTCAGGAAGCCCTATAACACCAAAGAAATCAGAAACAGTTCCACCACCCTGCTCGATAAGATTTCTGGCTGCAACTAAAGTTCCACCGGTTGCAATCAAGTCATCTATAACAAGATAATTCTTTCCTTTTTCTACATCAGATTTATGAACTTCTACCTCGGCCATGCCGTATTCGAGAGCATATTTACAGGAATAAGTATCACCAGGAAGCTTACCTTTTTTTCTTATCAGAACAAGCGGAAGCCCAAGCTTTTCTGCAAAAGGAGCTGCAAACAAAAAGCCGCGTGACTCAACTGCAGCAACTGCATCAATTTTTGCGTCCCTGTAAATTTCTACCATTTTATCGATAACAAATTTAAAAGCCTCTGGCTTTACAAAGACACCGGTAATATCATAAAAAAGAATTCCAGGTTTTGGAAAATCGTGAACACGACGGATAGCCCCGTCAAGCATTTCTAAGTCTGTCATAATACAGTAATTTTATTACCGTAAAGCATGAAAGTCAATTGCGAAGAGCCTGGCCGGCTATTTTTACAGCCACTGCCTTCCAGAGCCCCTACACTTTTGCCATTGCGCTGCGTTTTTCTCTTACAGCTTTTAAAATTGAATTTAACTCAGAAGCATTTTCTGTTTCTATTGCCGTCTTTATCTTCGAAAGAGAATTTTCAAATGAGTTTATCATAGAAACAAGTTCTTCTTTGTTAAGTAAAAAAAGCTCGGTCCACAAAGGAGCATTTATAAGCGCAATACGGGTAAGGTCTTCGTAACTTCCACCACCGAATGCCGTAATTTTATCGTCTTCTGCACTGTCTACAAGACTTGAAGCAATTACATGACAAAGCTGGCTTGTAAATGCAATTTTATGATCGTGAGTTTTATAATCAGTTTCGATGATTCGCTTAATTCCGAGTTTTGTAATAAGCTCGCGCATTAAAGAAAGGTTTTCTTCGCTGTTTGATTTTTGAGGCATTAAAATATAATTTCGGCCTTCAAAAACAGTTCCGCTTGACGCGCTGTATCCTTCTTTTTCGTTTCCTGCCATCGGATGTCCGAGAATAAAATCTACATCGTCACGAAGAAGCTTTGCACCGTCTTCAAAAACCTTCTGAGCTATCAATGTTTTTACGCCGGAGATGTCTGTTACAATTGAACCGGATTTAAAGGCGTTTTTATGTTCAGCAAGAAAGCGCACCGTAGCACGCGGATAAAGACAGATAAAAACAAGGTCGCATTTTTCAAGCATTTCATCTGCCTCGCGGGGCGCAAACCATTCGTCAATGATATTTTCATCCTTTGCGTTTTTTAATGAATCAAGATTCATGTCCATCGCAAGGATTTTTCCGCATGAGTGGTCACAAGAAAGACCGTCAAGGCCCTCGCCTATTTTAAAAACTTCTGTACTTAAAGAAAATACTTTCTGTTTAATTGCCTTTGCGATTGAACCGCCCATAAGACCAAGTCCGACAAACCCGAATGTCATATCATTAAGCTTTTTCATCTGCGCCCCTGATTTTTTAGCAAGTTCTTCCGTCTAAAGCTGCATATTTTGGAAGAACCTTCATCAAATCTGCAAACTCTTCAGGTCTTAAACTCTGTTCACCATCGCACAAAGCTTTTTCGGGATTGTTGTGAACTTCGATGATAAGTCCGTCTGCCCCTGCGGCAACTGCAGCCTTTGCAAGTGTCGGAACCATCCAGCGAAGTCCCGAAGCATGACTCGGGTCAATGATGATAGGAAGGTGACTTTCTTTTTTCAAATACGGAATTATGCTGATATCCATACAGTTTCTTGTGTAATTATCAAATGTTCTAATTCCACGTTCGCAGAGAATTACATTTTCATTTCCAGAAGCCATGATGTATTCTGCGCTCATAAGTAATTCTTTTACAGTTGCACTCATTCCGCGTTTTAAAAGAATAGGCTTTTTAACTTTTCCCATTTCCTTTAAAAGATCAAAGTTCTGCATGTTGCGTGCTCCAATCTGAATCAAATCTACATCATCAAAATACTTTAACTGTCTTATATCCATTAATTCTGTTACGATAGGAAGG
The DNA here is from genome assembly GCA_905236565.1 of uncultured Treponema sp. Lineage (GTDB taxonomy): Bacteria > Spirochaetota > Spirochaetia > Treponematales > Treponemataceae > Treponema_D. The sequence goes on from CAJORB010000109.1 coordinate 34,468, forward strand.
CCTGTTTCTTTTTTTGCCGTAACAAGAAAATCAAGTCCTTTTTTCCCAAGTCCCTGAAACGAGTATGGACTTGTGCGCGGCTTAAATGCACCGCCTCTTAAAAATCTGGCACCGGCTTTTTTAACAGCCTTTGCAATTTCTACAACCTGTTCTTCTGTTTCAACAGAACAAGGTCCTGCAATTATTCCGATTGATTTTTTACCGAATGTACTGCCCTTTACGCCTGGCTGATCTGTTCCGACAGAAACAATTGTATCTTCCGGATGAAATTTTCTGCTTGCCATTTTATATGGAGCAGATACACGCTGAACTACATCAACAACTTCATTTGCACATATTGCATTTGCATCGAGCGAAGAAGTATCACCTAAAAGTCCTACGATTGTAGTGTTTTCACCCTTTGAAAGATGAATTCCAAAACCACGCTTTTTCCAGTTCTCAATGAACTCTTCTACTTTCTTTTCTTCAGCATTCTTTTTAAGAATAATAATCATTTCAACACCTTCCTGTTAAACAAAAAAAAAGGAACCCTTTTACAGAGTTCCTTGTAATTTACAATTGTAATTTATCAAAAAATATTACAGGCACTCTGCTACGCTTTTGTGAGAATAATAATAGTAATAATAGTATGCCTGCAATGTTTTAATCATAGGATGAATATAAACAATTCCGCAAATAATGTCAATCACGAAAAAATCGCTCCCGCAGAAAAACCTGCTTTTTCTACGCCGCTTTTTATGTGCGTTATTTTTTACCGGAACCCATCCCGCGAAGGAGGCCCTTTTTAAACTGCACTATTCTTGCGCAGGCTGTAGTATCAATCCCGCTTCTGTCGCCGCGCTTTAAAAAGTGATATGCAACTCCTGCAATCATCGCGCCGTTATCCCCGCAAAGCTTTAAAGGCGGGAAAATACACTTAACGTCACTGCGCTCTGCCAGAAGCTCACGAAGGCGCGAGTTAGCCGCAACGCCGCCGCCGGCTACGACAGTTTTTAATCCGGTATCATCTACCGCCCTAAAAAGCCTTGAAGCAATCGTCCTGCACGCCGTCTCCTGAAAGGCAGCACACATATTTTCGTTTGTCTTTTCAAAATCCTTATTCCAGAACATATCGCACTGGTGAATGACGGCGGTTTTAAGTCCCGAAAAAGAAACATCATATCTGTGTTCTTTTCCATCAAGTTTAGGCATAGGAAAGTCTGCGGCGGCGGCGTTTCCTTTTTTTGCAAGGCCGTCAATTATTACGCCACCCGGGTATCCGAGCCCATAAAATTTTGCAACCTTATCAAATGCCTCGCCTACAGAATCGTCAACGGTAGTTCCCATAACTTCTATGTCATCAAATCCGTTAACCTTACAGATTATCGAGTGGCCGCCCGAAACTAAAAGCCCGATATAAGGATATTCAATATCGTTTACTAAGTGTGCGGCATAAAGATGACCCAGCATGTGGTTTATTGCAATAAAAGGTTTCCCCGTTGACCATGCAAGAGTTTTTCCGAATGTAAGGCCTACTAAAAGAGAACCCATAAGTCCAGGTCTGTTTGTCGAAGCAACTGCATCAATATCACTAAGAGTAAGATCTGCTTCTTTTAAAGCCTGCTTTACGACAGGTAAAATCCATTCAACATGTTTGCGGCTTGCAATCTCAGGAACTACTCCGCTGTAAATTCTATGAAACGGAATTTGTGTAGCAACAACATTGCTTAAAATATTTTTTCCGTCTTCTACAATTGCGCATGCTGTTTCATCGCAGCTTGATTCAATACCAAGAACTTTCATATATTTTATTTCTTTCCTTTACAATCAGAAACTGTTTTTAAAACATAACCTTTCTGTTTTAAAATCGGATAAAGATCCTGCAATAATTGTGGCAGAAAATCTGCAGACCACACATGACCTATCATCACAACATAACCTTCTTTATTTGCCTTTGTAATATTCTTTTTAATTTCTGTAAGTGCATTTGCTCTTGTCTTTTCGTTATCAAGAAAAAGACCGTTTCTTTCATAATAAGTAAAACCAAGTGCATTGCTTACATACGGAACTTTCGTATCTTTATTAGTCCTTGAGTCAAGAAAGTAAATTCCGTTTTCACTTGCAAATTTTAAAATCACTTCCATCTTGTGTTCATCGGCAGTAATAGCAGAACCTTCATGATTGTTCATTCCGGCAACAGGTCCGATTTCTTCTATATTTCTAAATAGAGTCGAAATAACTTCATCGTCACTCATCTCTGGTTTTATAGCCCCTGGTCCCGGATTTACCGCAGTATTAACTGCCTGCATCGGCTGATGAAGAATAAGTTCTTTTCCCGAAGCCCTTATTTTTGCAGCCGACTCTTTTGAATATTTTAATCCCGGCAAAACTGCAATCGTAACCGGGAAAGGAAGTTTTAAAAATTTATCAAGGTGAGAAAGATTCTGTCCGCCATCATCAAAAACAAAAACAATCTGCGCACCGTTTACTGCAGCAGGAATGTCAGAAAACTCATCCTTTTTTTCCTGCGGTTTTTCTTCACGAGGTTTTTCATCAGCTGGTTTTTCCTGTGGCTTTTCTTCACGTGGTTTTTCCTGGGCCGGTTTTTCCTGCGGTTTTTCATCTTTTTTGTCATCTTTTGGTTTTATTTCTACCGGTTTTTCTTCGTCCGTTTTTTTGCTTTGATTTTCGCTCTCGCTTTCACGATCACGTTTGCGCTTAGTTTCGCGATTACTTTCTTTTCTGCGGTTTGTTTCGCCTCTGCCCTCTTTTGTTACCGGAGTTTTTTCCTTTACGTTTTCAAGCTGTCCATCCGGAATAAAAAGAACTCCCAGAATTAAAAGTGAACAGAACACGACTATAATGACGCAGAGTTTAACTACTCTGTCTGTATCAAGCTTTACTTTTGGTTTGATTTTTTTTCTCTTGAAAAGTCCTGAACTGCGCGATGAACTTCTTTTTTGTCTTGAACTGCTTTTTCCTGCTGTCGATTTTCTTGTACCCGTTTTTCTGACACTCAAAACAAAAACCCCACGCCTTTAAAAAAAATAAGAGATGAAATAATCTTTCACCTCTTATTTTATTGTTTTACTCTCTTAATGTCCATAATTGCCGTATATTTTAATCCGGTAATATGCAAATTAGTGCCGTTTATAAAAACTCTCTCCGGTTACCCTCTCTTTATAAACGACATAGAGTATTATGCATTTTCCGTGCCAACTTTTTGTCTTTTTATGCTGAATTTACTCAAAACACATTATAATTCTTTATAATATAAGCATTTAGCTTTATATAACAATATTGTATGAAAATTGCATTTTTTAGAACAAATCTCCATAATATCCACTCGAATGTATACAAATTCATACAGTAACCTATAGTCGTACTATTTGTATACAAATTCATACAGTGCACGCGCACAGTGAAATTCTATCTGTATACAAATTCATACAGTTTTTGCGGAATTTTCGGTCATTTTGACACTTTTTTCGTATTTACGCTTCGATAAAGTCCACTTTTTGAGCAGGAATGTCGATATTAGCTGCCCTGACGGTAATTGTTTGATTCAACTCAAGCTTTTTAGAAAGGACAATCGTGGTCTGCTGGGCGATAGACGGAATCATAAAAACGCCCTGATTTCCCTTGACCTCGACTAAAACAGCCTCGCCTCTCCAGTCAGGATTCTGCTTAAGGAAAACAAGTGTCCAGTGAAGGTTGCTTTTTCGCTCGGCTTTTTTGCATGCAATGGCAGCCTCGTCGCCTGCGCTTATGCGCTCAAGCATCGTATTTTTATCAATGAGTTCTCGGCCATCAAGAAACGCGCGAAGCTGTTCGTGCGCAATTAAATCAGAGTAACGGCGAAGCGGGCTTGTTACCTGACTGTACATTCCGATTCCGATACCGGCATGAGCTGCAGGAGTTACTCCTACGCTGCGTTTATGCATCGACTTAACTTTTTTAAAATCTCCTGCAAGGCCTTCAGGAACGCTCGTCGGAAAATCAGGAGATTCCTGACTTACATAAGGAAACGGAATCTGATTTTCAAATGCAAAATGCGCTGCCCCTTCTCCTGCAAGAAGCATCATTTCGCGCACTACGGCAGTCGACTCGTATTCTACAATCGGAACAATCGAAACTTTTTTTGTTTCCGGTTCAACATTGATATGAACTTCAGGAAAATTTATATTTACTGCACCGTTTGCATTTCTTCTTTTTTCATTTTTTCTTGCAATTTCAAAAAGCGGTTTTAATCCTTCGCTTTCTTTTTTCTTATCTGCTTCTTCGTATGTAATGCATTCAACATCAACAAGAGTTTTAAAAACCTTGCATTCTTTTACCGCACAGTTGTCATCAAGCAGCAGCCTGAACGAAAGCGCACGGCTTTCGCGTTTTAATCCGAGAGCATAATCGCTTAAAGATTCTTCTGCGAGCATTCGGCTTGCGCCTTCAGGGATATAAAGTGTTGCTCCCCTGTCGCGCGCAGTTTTATCAATCGTGCTGTCAGGCATTACAGTGCTTGCAGGATCTGCAATGTGAACCCAGAGATAAGTTCCGTCAAAGGCGATTGCATCATCTGGATCTTTTGACCACGAGCTGTCTATCGCAAAAGCAACTCCTTCTACCTTTAAGCGCTCTTCATCCGGCGGACATTTTAAGCCCTCTTTAGCAGACTGCACCGACAAGCCCCAGCGCGACGGAAAAGGATTTCTCGTATAATCCCAGATGCCGGTGTCAATCAAAAGCCTGTGCGCTTTTTCTACATCCTGACTAAAACCTGCTTCGGCCAGAGTCTTTGATTTATCTGTTTTACCCAGAGCAAACGCTTCTACGTCTCCCATAAAAATTGAATCTTCGGGTAAAAGTTTTTTCTGTTTTAAACGTGCAATAAAATCTGCACGAATCTGCGCTTCGTTTTCTTTTGCAAATTTCTTTTTATTTAATTCTTCGATTTCAGTTTCGCTTCGCGGAACAAAACAAAGACCGTCAGTTAAAGCAAACTGCGGAAGAAGCATAAGGCTGTTATAAATAAACCATGCTTTTAAATCTTTGTATTCCGAGTCAATCAAGTCTGTAAGTTCAAAAAAAGAAATCTCTTTTCCTGCAGTGCTTTCGTCACTCTGCAAAAGCTCCCATGCTTCTTTGATTTTTGAGTCAATCTGAGAATCAGAATATTTTATAATCTGCTCAAGAGAATATTTTTCTGGATCTTCACTTTTTGAAATTATGGTTATATCTTTTTCGCGCACTTTCTGTTCCTGCGCAGTAAAACCCTTCGCACCAAATTTTTCGATATTCTCTTTTGTAAGAGCAAAAGAACAGAACTGGATGATATATTTATCCTGTTCAACATCGAGAACAACGGCAGGCGAGTTTTTATATAATACAACCGAGTTTTTCCTGATCATAAGCGTGATAATAACATGAAATTGATTATAAAGACAATAAAGGGTGTCTACACAAAAAAAGCGGACTCCATAAATGAAATCCGCTTTTTTCAAAAAATCATGATATTAAAAAATTACCATTCCTTTTTGATATCTTCTACGATGTTAAGTTCGTCACCTTCGCAAGAGAAGAATTTTGCCTTAGCCATATCAGGGATAAGGTTAACTGTTTCTCCAAGACGGAACTGAACGTTTGCATGTGTCTTTGCGATAAGGTTCTGACCTTTGTTTGTAGTAAGGAAAAGATGAGTTTCTGCTCCCAATGGTTCTTTGTTAGCAATCTTCATCTGCATTGCATCTTTAGATGGTTTTTCTGAGTATTCAACATCTTCTGGACGAATACCAAACCATACTTCCTGTCCTACAAATTCCTTGAGGCGTTTCTGGTGATCTGCACAAGGTGTTACATCGAATGAACCTTCTTCACAGATTACCTTTCCACCCTTTTCAAGAACTTTTACTTTGAGGAAGTTCATTGGAGGTGTTCCGATGAATCCTGCAACGAATTTGTTGATAGGGTTGTTGTAGAGGTACAATGGAGCACCAATCTGCTGGATGATACCATCACGCATTACAACGATTTTATCACCGAGTGTCATAGCTTCGATCTGGTCGTGTGTTACGTAGATCATTGTAGCCTGCAAACGGTTGTGGAGTGCAGCAATTTCTGAACGCATTGTTACACGAAGTTTAGCATCAAGGTTTGACAATGGTTCGTCAAACAAGAATACTTTTGGATTACGAACGATAGCACGTCCTACAGCAACACGCTGTCTCTGTCCACCAGAGAGAGCCTTTGGTTTTCTGTTGAGGTACTGTTCGAGGTCAAGCTGTTTTGCAGCTGCTTTTACACGGCGGTCGATTTCGCTCTTGTCCATTTTGCGGATCTTAAGACCGAATGCCATGTTGTCATATACTGACATATGAGGATACAAAGCGTAGTTCTGGAATACCATTGCGATATCGCGGTCTTTTGGTGGAACGTCATTCATTTCTTTTCCATCAATGAAGAGTTTTCCTTCTGAAATGTCTTCAAGACCAGCAACCATACGAAGAGTTGTTGATTTACCACATCCAGATGGACCTACGAAAACACAGAATTCCTTGTCTTCGATTGTAATGTTGGCATTTGTTACGGCGCGAACGTTTCCGTCGTAGATTTTACCAATGCCTTTAAGTTCTACTTTAGCCATTTTGGCCTCCCATTTAGTGCAAAAACACCCGTTTTTACACCGTTTTATATTATTATAACCATTCTAAGCCATATTCTCCCACAAGTCAAACGAATTTGAGTAAATTCAGCATAAAATTTATCTTGTGGTGACAGATTTGCGCACTTTTCCGGGAGTGACACCAAAGATTTTCTTAAATTCACGAAGGAAAACCTTATAATTCTTTATCCCGTTGTTTTCCAAAAGGACGTTGAGCTTGTCATCTGTATTCCGAAGGTCGCGGTAGAATGAGGCAATTCGAAGCGAGAGGACGTATTCTGTAAATGTCTGGTTTGTATACTGCTTAAAAAGGCGACACAAATGCTCGGGTGTAACAGAGATTATCGAGGCTGCATGCGAAAGCGAGATTTCTTTTTTATAGTTTTTTTCTACGAACGAAATTACAGGAGAAAGCCTGTTTACGGCAGTTTTACTGTATTTAGGAATTTCATTAAAGTTTGACTTTATTCTATAAGATGAAACCATTTTATATAATAACTCATACATAAGGGATACAAATTTTATTTTACTCCCCTCCCGGCTGCTTGTTTTGGCCTCGAGCATTTTTAAAAGAATTGAACCAAGTTCACCCGATTCATCTTTTGAAAGAAACTGAGTATAAATATAGGATTCTGCATCCGGTTCAATTTCGTTAAGGGAACTTGCAGGTATTTGAAAAAGTATGTGCTTTACATTTCCCTTGAGCTTTGTAGAATGAAGCATGTCGGAATTAACTATAGCAAGACAGCCTTTCTGGAGAACATAAGTTGAATTTTCTATATTAAGTTCAAGTCTGCCTGAAAGGACATAAAGGATTTCTATATGATTATGCCAGTGAAAGGGAGAAAAGAAATTTGTATGCTCGATCAGGTCAAATCTGATTGTAAAATCAAGATCAAAATGCTGCCTGTTTCGGGTTATTATTTCATGTTTGTATGGTTCCATATCAAAATTATACATTTTTAACCCGTAATTAGCAAATGATTTTGACAAAAATATCAAATTTAACCTATTTTTTGCAAGAAAAAACTATTTATTTTTGTAAAAATCCTCTATATATTACAAGAAGTTTGTATTTGAATTCGGGCAAAGCCTAAAGTTCAATTTGGGGATACAAAAAAATTTTTTTTAAAGAGGTGCAAAATGAAAAAAATTTTAGACTGGACAAAGTACATGAAAGCTGCACGAGAAGTCGTTCAGGAAGGATGTGTACTCCTCGAAAACAAGAACAACGTTCTGCCGTTTGCAAAAGGAACTAAGCTTGCAGTTTTCGGAAGGATTCAGAACAACTACTACAAAAGCGGTACAGGCTCAGGCGGAATGGTAAACGTAAGCCATGTTTATGGAATTCCTGAAGGCTTAAAATCAAGCGGACGTGTTGTTCTTGACAGCGAGCTTGAACAGATTTACGCAGACTGGGAAAAAGAAAACCCGTTTGTAATCGGCGAAGGCTGGGGAGCTGAACCCTGGAGCCAGAAGGAAATGAGCGTTTCAAAAGAGCTTGCTCAGAAGATGGCTTTAAAAAACGATGCAGCAGTCGTAATAATCGGACGCAATGCCGGAGAAGATAAAGACAACTCAGAAACAGAAGGCTCATGGTTTTTGACAGAAGAAGAAAAGACAATGCTCAAAAATGTAAGGGCCGCTTTTAAGGAAGTATGTGTAGTTTTAAATACAGCTAACATCATCGACATGAACTTTATAAAAGAGCTTAACCTTGACTGTGTTTTACTTACCTGGCAGGGCGGAATGGTCGGTGGTCTTGGAATTGCAGACATTCTTACAGGAAAAGCTTCTCCTTCTGGAAAGCTTACAGGCACGATTGCAAGAAATATTTCTGACTACCCTTCTTCTAAAAACTTTGGTGATGAAATTGAAAATGTATACGAAGAAGATATTTATGTCGGATACAGATATTTTGAAAGCGCTGCAAAGGATAAAGTACTCTACCCGTTCGGCTACGGTCTTTCATACACAGACTTCTCTATAGAAGAAAAAGATTTTAATCTTGATTTTGGTTCTGACATTCCTAGAATAGGTATTACTGTAAACGTAAAGAATACAGGAAACTCTTTCGGAAAAGAAACCGTACAGATTTATGTAAAGCAGCCGCAGGGAAAACTGGGAAAGCCTGCACTTGTTCTTGCAGATTTTAAGAAAACTTCTCTTCTAAAAAAAGGAAAGTCAGAAAAGGTTTCCTTTGACTTTAGTCTTTCACGCGTGCGCTCTTTTGATGATACAGGCGCAACAGGAAACAGTGATTGTTTTGTTCTTGAAAAAGGCAAATACGAATTCTTTGCAGGAAACAATGTAGAAAATATTTTTAAAATCGGCGAAGTTCTTCTTGATGAAACTATCGTAACAGAAAAAGTTTCTGAAGCATTAAAACCTGTAAAAAGTTTTGAACGCCTCAAATCATGCGGCGCAAAGGATGACGGCCAGGTTATTTTTGAAAATGAAAAGATCAAAGCAGTCTCTCCTTACCAGAACGCGCACCGGCAGGAAGAATTAAAGAAACTTGAAGACTTCTTTAAAGATGAAAGCATTGATAAAGAAAGTCTTTCGATTGCACAGTCTCTTTCTGACGAAGATCTTGCATGTATCATACGCGGCGAAGGTATGGGAAGCCCTAAAGTAACTCCGGGAACTGCCGGTGCGTTTGGTGGTGTTTCTGATAGCCTTAAGGCAAAAGGAATTCCTTGTGCTTGCTGTACAGACGGTCCCAGCGGCATAAGACTTGACTCAGGTGCTCAGGCATTCAGTCTGCCAAACGGTACTCTCGAAGCCTGCACATTTAACCCGGAACTCGTAGAAAAGCTTTACCGCTTTACGGCTCTTGAAATGGTTTTCAACAAAATCGATGTTCTTCTTGGCCCTGGTATAAACATCATGCGTCATCCTTTAAACGGAAGAAACTTTGAATATTTTTCTGAAGATCCTTATTTAACCGGAGTCTTTACATCAGCAATAATCCGCGGATTAAAGACGCAGGGCGTTACAGGTTCGTTAAAGCATTTCTGCTGCAATAACCAGGAAACCGGAAGAAGAACTTCAAATACAACTTTAAGTACAAGAGCACTGCGCGAAATTTATTTAGTTCCGTATGAAATGGCTGTAAAAAATGGTGCAAGTGTCATAATGACTTCTTACGGCTCTGTAAACGGAATGTGGACTGCAGGAAGTTTTGACCTTAATACCCTCATTTTGAGAAAGGACTGGGGATTTAAAGGAATCGTAATGACTGACTGGTGGGCTGTTGCAAATGATGAAGGCAAAGAGCCGGAAAAGGCAAACACAGCTCAGCTTATGAGGGCACAAAACGACCTTTATATGGTTGTTCCAGAAGCAATTGCAAATACGTTCGGCGACAACACAGAAAAGGCTCTTAAAGAAAATACTGTTTCCCGCCTCGAAGTTATAAGAAGCGCTTACAATATCATAAACTTCGTAAAGCACTCTAACGCACAGAAGAGAGCAGACGGAAAAGAGGTCGAAGTTAAAATCAAGCACAGACCTCCAATGCCTATGGACAAGTCGGCAGGCAAAATCGTTTACTATGATCTTTGCGACGGACTTACAATTCCTGTTGATAATGTAAACACAACACGTGGAAGCACTTTTGGATTTGGATTAAGTTCAAAAGACCAGAAAAAATACAGGATGACTATAACTTGTGAAACTGTCGGTAATGAAGTAGCCCAGATAAATACAAGCCTTTCATGGAACGGCGTTGTAATCCATACATTCGGTTTTACGGGCGAAAGAAATGGCCGGGAAGTTTCGGAACAGATAGAATTTGAGAGAGCATTCCCCCGCTTTCTGATTCTATCTCTGTTCTTCTCTCAGACCGGCCTTAAGTTAAAGGAGATTAAATTTACGACCGTACAGTAATCGTAGTTATTCCCTGTTTAACGTAATTAAATACCTTCTGTATCATTGCAGAAGCGTATTTAAGAGGGTTCTCCCTTATCTTTGCTTCTTCCTCGGCGATTCCTGTAAACAGACCGTCGAGGGCTTTTTCGGTTGCATACTGCGCAAGGTCTACAGTGACAGGTGGACAAGGTTCCTTCTGTCCTGCAATCTTTGCAGCAGTATTTGCAATCTTTCCGTATTTATTATAATTCGTAATAAGTTTTTCCCATGCTTCGTTTGCAGAAACATTCATTACAAGCGGCTTGTTTAAAACAGTATTAACTTTTGGTTTATAAAGATTTACAAGCTTATCGTAGCATTTTTCCCTAAGATATTCTGTTGCAGCATCTTTATTTCCTGTTACGATTTTAATTCCATCGATGACAGTCATCTGTTTGATTGCAGAAACAAAAATGTTTACCGTATCTTTTGCTGCTTCTTCTGCAGTCCTGTTGAGTCTTAAAACAACATCATCAACAAGTGACTGACCACCAGGAATTTTATTTAAAATTCCAAGAATTGGTTTTGCTTCTTCTGGTAAAAGAATTTTAATTGCAGCGTTCTTAAAATACGCGTCTTTTTGAGAAAGAGATGAAGAAGCAAATTTGATTCCTTCTTCGAGCGCATCTTTCATTGCAGACACTGCTTCTTCGTTTGTATAAGCCGGAACTTTTTTAACAGATGTTCCGCCATTTAAATCCATAAGTCCGCTTGATAGTTCCTGCAGCGAAGAAAGACAGGAAATGTTTAAGAAACAGACAAGCACAGTAAAAATCAATACAAGATTTTTCTTCATAAATTAAACTCCCTATATATTTTATTTTAACTTCCAGGTTCCATAATCGTCAAGAATTTCTGTTTTCATACTTTCCATTGGACGCCATACTACAGAAAGCGTAAAATAAGGACTAAAATCGTAGTACTGCATTCCTGTTGTAGGCGTAATAAGACGCGGTTCAATCTTAAATTCGCATTTTAAATCCCAGTCATGAAGGTCGTGAGTAATCGCAAAATTGAGTGATTTAAGTTTAAAACCACTGGCCTTTCTGAGAGATTCATCATCAAATCTGAATGAGTTTGCAAGATCTTTAAATATGTTTTCTTCGCCCGGGATTCTTCCAGGATGTCCGAGTGCAGACTGAACGTATCTGTAAAGTACATCGTTTCTCGAAGT
>CAJORB010000110.1:0-7528 GCA_905236565.1 uncultured Treponema sp.
AAAGACTACAAAACACTTCACATAGTAAATCCGACAGACGGCTACTGTGAAATAAAAACACGCTCTCTTATTCTTGCCATGGGCTGCAGAGAACGAAGCCGCGGCGCAATAGGAATTCCCGGCACGCGACCTGCCGGCATTTTTACCGCTGGAACGGCGCAGCGCCTTATCAACTGCGAAGGACTTATGCCGGGTAAAAAAGTCGTGATATTAGGAAGCGGCGACATCGGTCTTATAATGGCGCGGCGCCTGACACTTTCGGGCGCAAAAGTCCTTGCATGTGTAGAACTCATGCCTTTTTCAAGCGGTCTTACAAGAAACATTGTTCAGTGTCTTGAAGACTTTAACATTCCGCTTTATCTATCGCACACGATTACAAACATAATCGGGAAAGACCGCGTAGAAAAAGTCATCGTTTCTAAAGTCGATGAAAACAGAAAACCAATCCCGGGTTCTGAGATTGAGTTTGACTGCGACACCGTTCTTTTGAGTGTAGGACTTTTGCCCGAAAATGAGCTGACAAAAAATGCCGGCATCAAAATTGACAGGCGAACTAAAGGCCCGTTTGTTTTTGAAAACCGCGAGACACTTGCGCCGGGCGTTTTTGCATGCGGAAACGTCGTTCACGTTCACGACCTTGTTGATAATGTTACAAAAGAAAGTCAGATTGCAGGACGAGGTGCTGCAGAATATATTCTAAGTAAAAATACACAATCGCAAACTTCGGACTCGGCAAATCGGATTTCAAATTCCACTTCATCATCTGACAACACGATTTTAGTTTCGACAGACGAAAACATTTCTTATACAGTTCCGCAGTACATACACAAAAACACAAAAGAAAAAGTGATTACGATTTTCTTTAGAGTAAGAAAAGTTTATAAAACAGATTCAGTAATTGCCGTATACAAAAGCGACGGCAAGACAAAAACAAAGATTGCTTCGTTTAAACGTGAGCACATGGCACCGGGCGAAATGGAACAGATTAATATCGCAGTTTCACAGCTTTCACAGGAAGGCAGCGGAGACTTAGACACACATAAAACGTCAGATAAGCAGAGCAGACAGGAGCTTATCATTGCAATTGAAGCACCGGAGGAACAGAAATGAAAAACTTAATATGCATATGCTGTCCTAAAGGCTGTCACTTAACCGTGGACGAAAAAAATGATTATAAAGTTTCTGGAAACAGCTGCCCGCGTGGAGTAGAATACGGAAGAAACGAAATCGTAAATCCTGTCAGAACTGTTACGCACACTGCAAAGGTAAACAGCCACACTCACCCGCGGCTTTCGTGCAAAACAGACAAAGCCGTTCCAAAAAAATTGATGTTTGATATAATCGGAGAAATAAATAAACTTGTAATTACACCGCCTGTAAAAACCGGACAGATTCTTATAGAAAATGTCTGTAAAACAGATGCGAATGTCATTGCGACACAATCGATATGAACATGCAGCAGAGTAAATCTGCAATCTGCTGTTTTTATGCACCGCCCGTGCGGGATTTTTAAGGAGCTATTATGAAATATATCATGGCACTTGATGCGGGAACAACTTCTAACCGCTGTATTCTTTTTAACAAAAAAGGAGAAATATGTTCTGTCGCACAGCGCGAGTTTAAACAGATTTATCCAAAGCCAGGATGGGTCGAGCACGACGCAAATGAAATCTGGTCAACTCAGTTTGGTGTTGTTGCAGAAGCAATGGCAAAAATAGGTGCCGAAGCTAAAGACATTGCCGCAATCGGAATTACCGATCAGAGAGAAACTACAATCGTATGGGATAAAAATACAGGTGAACCTGTCTATAATGCCATCGTATGGCAGTGCCGCAGGACTTCTGAATACTGTGACAGTCTTAAAGCAAAAAAACTTGAAAAGAAAATTCAGCAGAAGACCGGGCTTATAATAGACGCCTATTTTTCTGCAACAAAATTAAAATGGATTTTAGATAACGTAAAAGGAGCGCGCGAAAGAGCAGAAAAAGGTGAACTTCTTTTTGGAACTGTAGAAACCTGGTTAATCTGGAAGCTTACAAAAGGAAAAGTTCACGTTACGGATTACTCAAACGCATCGCGCACTATGATGTTCAACATAAACACATTAAAGTGGGATGATGATATTTTAAAAGAGCTTAATATTCCAAAGTGCATGCTTCCTGCCCCGCTTCCTTCAAGCTATGTGTACGGCGAAACAGATAAAAGCTTTTTTGGATCAAAAATAAAAATTGCAGGAGCAGGCGGTGACCAACAGTGTGCGCTTTTCGGGCAGACATGCTTTAACAAAGGCGAAGCAAAAAATACATACGGAACCGGATGCTTTATGCTCATGAACACAGGAACAAAACCTGTCTTTTCTAAAAACGGACTTCTTACGACAATCGCATGGGGCCTAAACGGAAAAGTAAATTACGCGCTCGAAGGCAGTGTTTATGTTGCAGGAGCTTCGATTCAGTGGCTGCGTGATGAAATGCACATTATCGATTCTGCGCCAGAAGCAGATTACATGGCAAGCAGGGTTTCTGATACAAACGGCTGTTATGTAGTTCCTGCATTTACAGGTCTTGCAGCTCCTTACTGGGATCAGTACGCACGCGGAACAGTTGTAGGTCTTACGCGTGGTGTAAATAAATATCACTTTGTTCGTGCAACACTTGAGTCGATCGCTTATTCAACTTATGATCTTGCAGTACAGATGGAAAAAGATTTGGGAAGTAAAATTAAATCTCTTAAAGTTGACGGAGGCGCAAGCCGTTCTGACATTCTTATGCAGATTCAGTCTGACTTACTTGATAAAGAGCTTTACAAACCTGTTTGCGTAGAAACAACCGCGATGGGTGCAGCATATCTTGCAGGGCTTGCAGTCGGATACTGGAAAAGCACTGACGAGATTAAGAAAAACTGGAAGGTCGAAAAAATCTATAAGAGCACGATAACAGCTGGTGACAGAGAACAGCGCATAAAAGGCTGGCACAAAGCAGTTAAGCATGCGCTCGACTGGGCACGAGATTAAAAATGAAAAAGGATTTAATCAGGCAGCAGATAAGATTTTTCGGAAGCGTTCAGGGAGTAGGATTTCGTTATACGGCAAACAACATCGCACAGAGTCTGGGGATTACAGGCTGGGTATTAAATGATTATGATGGAACTGTTTTAATGGAAGCTCAAGGAACAAAGTCCGAAATTGAAAATTTAATTTCGCGTTTAAATGACGGAACCTTTATTTCGATTGACAGAGTAGAAAAAAATGATTTACCGATTGATACATCAGAAAAATATTTTCGTATCAAAGGCTGGTAAATCATTTTCGTGCGCACTAATTTAAAAAAAAATATCGCGCAGCATAACCACATGCCGCGCATATCTTTTATTTTTTACTTACTTTTCTTACAGCAACGCAGAGCGCAATTACAATTAAGATTGCAGGAAGTGTATTTCCGATTATAATGTCAACTCTCATCAAAAGTCTGTAAACGATAAAACCGATAACCCATATAATCGCATTGATTACATCAACCTTCTTTTCTTCGCTCGAGCGCTTTAAGATATAAAAGTCTGCAATCTGAATCGCTGCCATCGGAGCAAAAACACTTCCTATAAGGTAAAGAAAATCAGTAATGTTATCCATAGGATATAAAATTGCTGCAACAGTTCCGACTACAGTAACAATAAGGGCAACAGTTTTGCCGTTAAGTTTTTTTGCAATCGATTCACTTGAAATACCTGCACTCCATGAATCAAGGAACGTCGTAGTAACAGTAGACATGATAAGAATAACAAGGGCGACAACACCGAGGCCTGATTTTACCATGATAGCAACGATATTTCCTTCGCCGGTAAAAATTGCTGCAACCATTCCGATTACATACATCCACACACTTGTAATTCCGTATGTCAAAGTTGAACCTAATGTAACGCCGACATGATTTTCTGCATTCTTTGTATAATCAGAAATAAGCGGGAGCCATGATAAAGGCATCGCAATCGAAAGTTCAAGAGCAAGACCAAAAGAAAGAGACTCAAAAACTGCAGCGTTCTGTGTCTTTCCGTTTTTTAAAATCACGGCGCACAAAACAAGAGAGAGAACAAAAAGAAGTCCCATTACAGCTCTGTTAATCCAGCCGAGATCTTTTACACCGCAGAGAATCCAGACAAAAATCAAAGCGCCGATTATGATACACCATACAAAAGGCTTTATGCTGAATATTTCTGCAGTCGCCATCGAACCGTCATAAATCATGATTGCAGTCCAGCCGACAAGCTGGAGAACATTAAGGATTGCAAAAAACTTTGAACCGGTTTTACCAAAGCTGTTTTCTACAGTTCCCATTGCAGTCTTTCTTGTCTTAGCACCGATTAAACCGCATAAAAAGAAAAGTGCACAGCCTATGATATGGCCTGCAAGAATCGTTAAAAAACCTTTTGCAAAACCAAGCGGTGCAAAATAAGTTCCTGTAATGATTTCTGCAATTGAAACTCCCGCTCCAAACCATACAAGACCGTTCTGTACAATTTCATTTTTTGTTTTCATAAAACCACCTTTTACATTGCCGCCGGGGCATAAAAAAATTACCTGAAAAAATTCAGATAATTTTCGCAAAAGGTTTTGATTTTCCCTACGCCGGCATTATCCGAATCAGGTTATATGGGTCGAAGATTCATCTTCCTCTCAGCCGGCTACACCAGCTCCCCTTTTTTATATACGCATAATATCACAAACACGTGCGACATTCAACACCGGTTTACTGCCGCTGTGCGTGATGACGTTTTTTTTCTTCGTACTGTTCTTTGTCCGCACTCATTATAAGCCGTTCAAGATCTGTATTTTCTGCGTTGTACGGAACTCCGCCGATACTTATGCTTACTTCAAACGGAAGTTTCTTTTCTTTTTGAATTTCTTCGCTCACACCTTTCATTCTCTGGCGCACCTGATCAAGCTGGCTTATACTTAAACCCGGCGCAATAATTACAAATTCATCACCGCCAAGTCTGCTTATCATATCATTTACACGGAACGTCTTCTGTAAAATTTCGCTCTGCGCCTTGATTGCGATATCGCCGTATTCATGCCCGTAAGTATCGTTGATAACCTTTAAGTGATCCATGTCACAGAATAGAACGACTCCGTTTTTTTCAAGCTGAATCGACAAATTAATTGATTCTTTTCCGTATTTCATGAGACCGCGTCGATTAATCAAACCTGTAAGTTCATCAGTAAACGACTTGATGTTTAAATCAAGATTCATTTTTGCAAGCGCTGCTTTTTCTTCGATGTTTCTCGTATACTTATATGCCTGTGCAATTTCATTTGCAAGAATCTTTAAATAAACACTGTGAAGCGTAATCGAAACATTATCTGTCTGAAGTAAAATATAACCGTAACTAAAATCACCGTAAAAAATAGATTGAACAAGCATGTGACACGCTTCGTTTTGATCAAATTGTTCTGCAAGAAAATGTTTTCGAAGATTAAATTCGTAATGAGTATTTATTTCCCGTATTCCTTTTTTATTATCAACAAAAAAGGCAAGTTTGGCATTACCCGGAATTTCAGGAATTTCTCCGATATCAACAAAGACAGGATCCTGATAAAGACAGACAGCTGCAAAATTAATTTCGTTAAAGTTCATGATGTCATACATCTTGTCAAAAACAACCTGCAAGGTTTCATCTGACTGAGTATTATCAAGCAGATTGTGAATTCGATTTAAACCCCAGTCATTTCTTATTAAAGCCGCCGCACGTTCATCTTCTGCATGCGTAATTTCTATATTTGTTTTTCCAATATTACATCCGCACGATTCTCTAAAAATCGGGCGCGCTTCGATTAATGTGTCTTGAGGAATTTCATTTTCATTTGCCCAATCCAGGGCAAGCTTTGCTGCAGTCTCTCCCTGAAACTCTATCTGCTGGTTTATCGTTGATAAAGTTAAATCATCTGTCGACGCCTGCGGAATATCATCGTATCCTACAACCTTTACTTCTTCGGGAACTTTTACTCCAAGATGATTTAAATAAGAAATACATCCGAAAGCCATCATGTCGTTTGCAGCAAAAATCGTATCAAAATCTATATCTTCTTTTGATTTATATTTTTTACTCAGCTCTTTAGGTCCATCATCAAACATGAAGTTTCCGTAAAAAATTTTATCCTCGTCAAGTTCAAGATTATTTTCTTTAAGTGCATTTTTAAATGCGTCAAGCCTTTCACGCGCCTCTACAGAGTTTTCGATATTTGCAGACATAAATGCAAACTTTTTTGAGCCATGCTGCTTTATCATATGAGAGACAAATTCTGAGTAAGCCTTTCTGCATGAAACACTCGTATGACGGCAATTCTTTAATTCAAGCGGAATCGAAACAGAAACGATTTTCTTATCTGAAATAGGTTCAAGCTTTTTAGAAAGTTCATCAGGAGAAATCGTCGAACAGAACGTCGGCGAACAGACGATTACAGCATCGATGTCATCGCAGGCTGCAACACGAAGACACGACCAGTACTGCATTCCAAAAGCATCTTCTTCGTACAGCGGAATCCTTATCTGACTTAAAAAGACATCGACATCCTTACCCTTGTAAAAATCAAGGATTCCCTTTATGAGAGACTTGTTATAATCTGACCAAATTTCCTGAACAAAAACAGCTATCTTCTTTCTCATAAGCGATATCAATATTATACCATATTTTTTTATAAAAAAAAATTTTTTTTGGTCTAAAAAACTCAAAAAAATCTGTATATATATATACAGGCACCTGATACAGGCTGAATAATCAAAATTTAAGGAGATTTTATGACCTTCATTAATCGAAAGTATAAGGATTCTGTATTTACAGATTTATTCGGGAGTGACATAAAGGCAAAGAAGAACTTCCTCGAGCTCTATAACGCTCTCTCAGGAAGTGACTACAAACTTGACGAAGTCTCTCTTGAACGCAAAGTCATCGAGCAGTCACTTTACAAGACCTTCAACAACGACGTAAGCTGGGAAATTGACGGTAAGCTCATCGTTCTGGTCGAGCATCAGTCGACAATTAACCACAGTATGCTGTATTCAAAATTGCATCCATGCAATTTTGAAACTTCGAGATTTTTGCTTCGCAAAAACTCGCGTTCTACTAAATTCGCCATCCATGGCGACAAGTTACGCAGAAAAGGTTTATAAAATCCCGAATCCAGACTTTTATGTAGTCTACGTAGGAAAAGACAAACAGCCTCTGGAACAGGAGCTTCATCTTTCTGACGCATTTTACAAAAAAGATTCCAGCAAGCTTGAACTTGTCGTAAAGGTAAAGAACTGCTCGGACTCCAGATCATTGCCGATTAGCAGAAACTGTGATATCCTTAAGGAGTATTGCCAGTTCGTAGAGATTGTCGAGCAAACATTTAACAAACGGTCACCGAGACGCTCGTTTAAAAAGGCAATAGATATTGCGATTTCAAAGGGAATACTGTCAGATTATCTTAACAGGAAAACCCGGGAGGTCATAAACATGCTCTGTGCAAAATATGATTACAAGATGGACATTG
>CAJORB010000111.1:0-36367 GCA_905236565.1 uncultured Treponema sp.
CATGTCTTCTACGAGGCGAGCCGCTCTATTGTATCCAATCTTTAATCTTCGCTGTATATAAGAAGCCGATGCTTTACCTGCTTCGAGTACGATTTCAAGTGCCTTGTTGTAAAGAGGGTCGTCTCCATCACCAAAAAGACTTGGTTCTGCAAGAGCATCGTCTTCATCTTCAATAAAGATTTCTTCATCGATATATTCCGGCTCGCCGAATCCCTTTACATATTCAACTACGTTTTCAACTTCATCATCGCTTACATATGTTCCCTGGATGCGAACCGGGAACGGATCTGTTGCACTTGCATAAAGCATGTCACCGCGTCCGAGAAGCTTTTCTGCTCCAACCTGATCTATGATGATGCGGCTATCCATTTTAGAAGCAACCATGAATGCAATTCGTGTAGGAATGTTTGCTTTAATCAAACCTGTAATTACATCGATAGAAGGCCTCTGTGTTGCAAGAACAAGATGAATACCTACAGCACGGCTCATTGCACAAAGACGTGCGATTGTAGACTCAAGTTCTTTTCCTGTTGTCGCCATAAGGTCTGCAAACTCATCGATGATTACAACGATGTAAGGAAGTTTTTCTGTTGCAATATGTCTTTCTTCTACGCGCTTGTTGTAGTTTATGATGTCGCGTACTCCAAGTCCATCAAGAAGTGCATAACGGCGTTCCATTTCGCAAAGACAGTACTGTAAAGACTGCAATGCTTTTTTAGGTTCTGTAATTACCGGAGTTAAAAGATGCGGAATATCATTGTAAAGTTTTAATTCTACGATTTTAGGATCGACAAGAATTAATTTTACTTCTTCCGGTGTGCGTTTGTATAAGATCGAAAGAATAATCGAGTTTACACAAACAGATTTTCCAGAACCTGTTGAACCTGCAATCAAAAGGTGAGGGGTTTTTGCAATGTCTAAAAGCTGTGCTTCTCCCTGGATGTCTTTTCCAAGAACTACCGGGATGGCCATCTTTTTATATTCAGGGAGGTTCTGTTCTATCAGTTCGCGGAACGTTACTATAGCGCGGTTTTCGTTTGGTACTTCGATTCCGACTGCGCGCTTTCCTGGGATTGGTGCTACGATACGGATTGAACTTGCTGCAAGGCGAAGAGCGATGTTATCTGCAAGCTGAACAATTTTAGAAAGCTTAACGCCTGGTGCAGGTAAGATTTCGAACATCGTAACGACAGGTCCTTTCCTGATTCCTGTAACTTCTGCAGCGATTTTAAATTCTTCGAGGGTTTCCTTTAGCTGTGCAGATGCGGCGTTTGTCTTGTTGTCGATAATCCAGTACTGCTGGTCTTCAAATTCTTCGAGCAATCCTTCTGTAGGAATTTTATATGCACCTTTTCTTTTCTGCTTAGGTTTCTTTTCTTCGCGAATTTCTGCCTCTGCTTCTTTTACAGATTTTTTAGCAATTTGATTTTCTGTATTGACCGCGCCGGCTGCGCCAGAGTCTTTCGAATCTTCTCCGTGAACAAATTCGCTGCCGTTTTCGAGGCGTTCCTTTATTTCTTTATCCATGAGCGAAAATACATCGTTTACATTTCGTTCGCCCTGTAAGTCTGTTTCTACAAGTGTAGGCTCTTTTACGATTTCGCTTTCTTCCGGTAAGTCAGAAACCGGCGCGCTGTCTGTTTGGAAATCATTATTGTCGCTCTTAAAATCACTGTCACTCTGGAAATCCGCGTTGTCGGTGTCAAAGTCTGTCTGCATATCTGCAGCAGCCGGCGCGCTGTCGGTTTGTAAATCTGCGCCTTCGACATTAAAGCCGTCATTTTCTGTTTCAGAAAATCCGTCATAGTCCGGAACGTCTGGCTGTAAATCTGCATCGTTATCGAGCGCAGCATCTTCGGCCGTATCATCTTCGTACGAAGAATCTTCAAATGTTATTTCATCTTCTAAAACCGGTTCATCCGGAATAATTCCTGTTTCATCAGGGTTTTCAAAAGTATATTCTGCCGTTTTGTCAGAAAGGGCTTCTGTAAGTTCTTCATCGAGAGCAGTTTCTGTTTCTGGCTTAAATTCAGTATATTGAGTATCAAAATCTGCGCCCGCTTTTTCTGTTTCTGCTGCGTTGTTTTCAAATACTTCTTCGGGGGATTTTTCATCAAGACCCTTTAACTGACGGTATTTTTTTAACGCTATTCTTTCGCCGACGATTCCTGCAAAAAGATATTCTATTGCCATGATAAGTCCGGTTGCCGCAATCGTAAGAACGAGTTTGATAAATTCAACCGGACCTGGCATATTGTGAGGAGCTGCTCTGTAAACTTTTTCGCTTATTACAGCTGTAAAAAAAGGAACAAGACTAAAACTTATATAGATGCATTTTTTTAATGTGATTTTTGCAACAAACAGAATCATTGAAACTGTAAAAAAGAATGCCGGAATTAAAATGCAGCAGAATCCATACGCTTTCCTTAAAGACAAGCCTAAAGCGCATGCTAAACCGTAAATTCCGCCTTGTGCTGTTCCGCTTTCAAGAAGAGAAAAAAGCAGACAAAAGGACAGTAAAACTGCCAATATAAAGAAAGAAATACCGGCTAAAATCTGCGATATTCTGTAATTTTTCATCAATTTCCCCTGGTTTATTTTGTGATAATCGGTCTTTTAATTATCGGATTTAAAAACCTTAAGTTTATGATTTTGCCCGGTTATTTTCTTGTTTTTTAACTCTTTTTTGATATAATTAAAGTATGAGAGATTCTAAGGTAAAGACGGTCGGCGTGCTCACTTCTGGAGGGGACGCTCCGGGATTAAATGCAGCAATCAGGGGCCTGTGTCTGACGGGCATAAATGAATATGGGATGAAGTTTGTCGGGATTCAGAACGGCTACAAGGGTTTTGAGGCCGGTCAGTGCATTTCGTTAAAAAGCGAAGATATGGATAATCTTCTTGTTCAAGGCGGAACGATTCTAGGCTCGACAAGGGAAAAACCTTTTAAAAATCAGGATAAAATAGAAAAGACAGGGCTTTCTGCCGTTGATTCAATAAAAAAATTCTATAAGAAATGGGGACTCGATGCTCTTGTCGTGCTTGGCGGTAACGGCAGCAATACGACAGCAGGGCTTCTTTCTGACGAAGGCTTAAATGTAATCGGGCTTCCAAAGACAATAGACAATGATATCGTACACACAGACTATACTTTTGGTTTTCATACTGCAGTTGATATTGCAACAGAGGCCATCGAGAAAATTCATACGACGGCGTTTAGTCACAGCCGTGTTATGGTAATCGAAGTTATGGGACACAAAGTCGGCTGGATTGGTTTGTGTTCAGGAATTGCAGGAAAGGCAGATGTAATTCTTCTTCCAGAAATTCCATATGATATAAAAAATATTGCAAAAAAAATTGAATCAAATAAAAAAGCGGGAAAGAATTACTCTATCGTAGTTGTTTCTGAAGGTGCACAAAATAAAGAAGAATCTAAGCTCGATAAAAAGGCTTTCAAAAAAGCGCGCGCAGAAATGGGATGTTCAATCGGCGAAAGGGTTGCAAAAGAAATTCAGGAAGCGACCGGTCTTGAAACGCGTTGTACTGTTTTAGGACATTTGCAGCGTGGTGGTTCTCCTGATGCATTTGACAGGTATATGGCAACTTTATTTGGAAGTACCGCAGCAGATTATCTTGCGCGCGGCGAGTTCGGAAAAATTCTTGTATGGCAGAACAGTCAGATTACAGGAATCCCTCTTCGTGATGTTGCATCACAGGTTAAGAGTGTAAAAAAAGATGAGCCTTTAGTTGAGGCCGCAAAGAAAACAGGAATTTGCTTTGGTGACTGATTCATTTCGCTGTCACGGTTGTCCTGTCTGCAACGGTAAAGGCTGTACAGATGAACTTCCGGGAATGGGCGGTGTTAATAAAAATGAAAATTTTCTCTTAAACTGTTCAGCATGGAAAAAACTTTACGAGGACGAAGGTGGAGCTAAAAAAATTCCTTCTTTGTCACGTGAACAGCTCATGGACTTAATAAGACTTGCGCCTGTTACCGGAGCAGAAGAAAATATCGGCTGGGAAGAAGAAGCAGATTTCTATGAAGATTTTTTTATGACGCTTCATTACAGCGGAATAAAACTTTCTGTCGGTGATGGAACGCCTGATACAAAACTTGTTTATGGTTTAAATGCAATCAAGACGATTCAGCAGGAGCGCGACAGAGAGTGCAGGGCAGCAGTTTTTTTTAAGCCTTATCCTGATGAAAATTTAATCAACAGAATTGCATGGGCAACTCCGGTTGCAAATCATATCGGGATAGATATTGATGCATACAATATCGTTACGATGAGAAATAAAGTTAAACTTGAGAAAAAAACTGCAACACAGATAGAGTCGATTATGAAAAAGATTGATGTTCCGTTTGTGTTAAAAGGTGTTTTTACGCGCGACGATATTGAACTTGTCAAAGAAGCAAAACCTGACATTGTTTATTTTTCAAATCATGGTGGAAGAGTAGAAACAAGAAAGGGCAGCACGGCTTTAACGTTAAAAGAAGCAGGCCCAATTGTAAAGGATTACTGTCAGGAAATCTGGGTTGACGGTGGAATACGTTCGAGAACAGATATAGAGCTTGCACGCTATTACGGGGCAAGTCAGGTTTTGCTTGCACGTCCTTTTATAAAAAATTTCTGTTATTCACATCAAAGCGGAATCGAAGAACTTTTAAAATAAAGACCTGCGTTTTATCCGCAGGTCTTTTTAGTTTTTCGATTTTCCTAAAAAAGTTTTAATCTAATTCAATTACTTCTACGTTCTTAAGATAAATCGTATCTTTTGATTTCTGATTTCCCATGTTAAACTCAAGTCGTGCAAGCGGGTCGTCTGCATCTTTCATTTCATATTCGAAAGTATAAGTCTTCCAGTTTGCTGTAAGATCAACAGGTGTGTCATAAAAATATCTTATCCAGTTTACTTCTGGTGCTGTAACAGCAACTTTTAACGTTCTGTTGCCATCTGCTTTTGCATCAAAATTAATTCTGTAGTGTTTACCTTTGTGGTGTCCGATTCCAGGATGTACAAGCTGAATCGAATAATCAAGTCCACCGTAGTTAGTTGTCGTAATTATCATCTGTGAATCTTTTATCTGAGCACCGCCCTGTCCACCGCCGGCTGTAAGGAAAATCCAGTTTGCACTTCCATCAAGTGGTTCCTGTTTTTCAAATGTGCCGTTGTGAACATAATTTCCTTTTGCATCAGGCTCTGGAAATTTTACTGTAGGACGTTCTACGTTTGTGTCATATACTTTTTTCTGGTAAACCCTTACGTAATCGATTTCAAATTTTGCTTTTTCAAAATCTGTAGAGTCATCTGGTTTTCCAGGCCAGTCGCCTCCTACAGCGAGGTTAAGCTGGATGTAGAAATCCTGATCAAACGGTGCAGGATAATCAAAATCTTCACCGCCGCGGCTTTTTGCAAACCAGTTGTTTTCTTCGTAAAAAAGAATGTCATCGATGTACCAGCGGAATTTCCCAGGTTCCCATTCTACGCTAAACTCATGAAAGCTGTCGGCAAATGAGTCGCCAGAAAGAATGTATGTTCCCTGTTTTTGTCCGTGTGGTGCGCCGTAATGAATTGTTCCGTAAGTTTTTTCTGGTTCGTTTCCTAAAACTTCCATGATGTCGATTTCACCGCATACAGGCCAGTTGCCGTATTTTTCTTTTGTAGGCATCATCCAGATTGCTGGCCACAAGCCTTTTCCTTTTGGAGCTTTTGCCCTTACGCATACTCTTCCGTATGTAAAATCTTTTTTGTTTGATGTCTGAACTTTTCCAGAAGTGTAATAATGCTTTCCGCTTTTTAATGTTTTCTGAACGGCACGAAGAACGAGTTTGCCGTCTTCTACATAAATATTTTCATCGCTTTCTGTATAAGCCTGAAGCTCATGATTAGTCCATCCTGCAGGACGGATTTCTCTGTTCCATATTTTGTCATCAAGTGTTTTGCCGTTAAATTCATCATGCCACAAAAGTTTGTAACCTTCATATCTTTTTATCTTAGTGCATGATGTAAGACAAAGCATCATTGCCGAAGCCAGAACGGCTGTAATATAAGTGATTTTTTTCATAAAAGCCCCTTATGCCTGTGTTTTTAAAAGCGCAAAAAAGGCATGAAAACCTTATTTCGCGTTTGAGATATTCTACACTCAAAGCGGCATCAGACTATAAAAAAATCGTTCTTAAAATAGCAAAAAATACTGGTTAATTTTTGTGTGAACGTGCACACAGACATCCTGTTTATCCGCGTCGTCTTATTTTAAACTGGATTTTAGGCGCAGATTTTTTTTCTGCAATTTTCTTGTATTTTCTGTAAAGAATTTCCTGAGCGCGCTTTGGTTCCTGCGAGGTAATAGGTTTTCTTGCAATCCACTGGCCGTCGCTTCTAAGCTGATGCGCGTTCATGTTTGAATTTATATATGTATCAAGAGTTTCTTTTATTTCTGCAAAAATATCAGGTTCAAGCACCGGGAACATAAGTTCGATGCGTCGGTCAAGATTTCTGTCCATCCAGTCTGCACTCGACAGATAGATTTCGCTCTGTCCACTGTTCTTAAAATAGAAGATGCGTTCGTGTTCAAGATAGCGGTCGACAATCGAGATAACCTGGATGTTTTCGCTCATTCCCTTTACCCCGGGAATAAGCATACAGATACCTCGTATGTTAAGAAGAACCTTTACTCCCGCGCGGCTTGCATCGTAAAGTGCATTTATAACTTCTTCGTGTGTGAGCGAGTTCATTTTTGCTATAATCATTCCAGGATTTTCTGGACTTGAGAATCTTATTTCACGCTGAATCATTGCAAGAATGTTTGTCTTTAAATTTACCGGTGCCATGCTTAAAATCTTCATCGGTTGTAATGCAGAGTAACCTGTAACGATGTTAAAGAAAGTCGTCACATCATTTGCAATCAGCTGGTTAGAAGTAAAGAGAGACATGTCGCTGTAGAGGCGGGCGGTTTTTGGATTATAGTTACCCGTCGACAGGTGAACATAGCGTTTTATCGAAGTATCTTCTTTTCTGATTATCATAAGGACTTTCGCATGTACTTTTAAGTTTACGATTCCCTGGATAACGATAGCGCCCGCCTTTTCAAGTTCGTTTGCCCATACGATGTTACGCTCTTCGTCAAATCTTGCTTTTAATTCTACAAGTACTGTTACCTGCTTTCCATTCTGGGCTGCTTTCTTTAAAGCATTGATGATAGGTGAGTCACTTCCTGTTCTGTAAAGAGTCATTTTTATAGAAATTACATCAGGATCATCTGCAGCATCAGAAATAAATTTTACAACAGGGTTATAGCTTTCATACGGAACGTGTAAAAGAACGTCGTGCTGTTTAAGAACATCCCAGTAAGGTTCTTCTTCCGGCAGACTCTTTGATGCAAAATGTTCCCAGCTTTCAAATTTTAATCTTGAAGTTTCTTCTGATTTTCCGATTTCAAGAAGAACGCCTGGATCGATAAGATTATCACATTCATAAACATCATCCTGTCCAAGATTTAAATTCTGCATGATAAATTTTTTAAGTTCACTGCTGGAGTTATTACAGTTAAGTCTTACTGCAAAAGAAGACTGTCTTTTAACAAGAACTTCTTCCATTGCTTCTATAAAATTACTTCCTGCATCTTCGTCAACAGCAAAATCTGCATCACGTATTACATTAAAAAGCATCGATTCTTTTACTTCAAATCCCGGAAAGAGTGCGGTTCCAAATTCGAGGATGAGATCATCGAGCAGAGTAAACTGTTTGTTTTTTTCATTACCAGGAAGCCATATAAGTCTTGATACTCCCGTCGGAATCTGTACTACAGCAATTGCAGCCTTTCCTTCTTTTACGAAAAATTCTTTATTAACAGGATTGATATCCTGCATAGGTTTTAAAAGAAATGCTGCATGATAAAGAAGATTATTTATCAGCGGGAAAAAACTTGTGTCAGTTCTTAAAGGAGTTAAAAGCGGGAGATAATTCTGCGCAAACTGTCTTTGACAGAAGTTTTTCTGTTCTGCAGAAAACTGCTCTGGTCTTATATATGTAAAGCCTTCCTTTTCAAGAAGAGGAAAAATTTCTTTTTCAAGACATTCATTTTTTTTATTTACGACTTCATGTGCACGTATTGAAATCTGTTTTAAAAGCTGTGTCGGTGTATAACCCGAAATATCTTTTTTGTGAGGATCAGTTTTCTGCGCGCGTTTTATCGATGCGACGCGTACCTGGAAAAATTCGTTAAAGTTGCTCGTTACAATAGAGAGAAACTGTATTCTTTCTAAAAGCGGGAGCTCACTTCTGCATGCTTCGTATAGAACTCTGTTATTAAATTCTATCCATGAGAGTTCTCTGTTAAAGAAAGTATTTTTTGCCATAGTGTTTCTGTTCCTCCATTTTCTGTCTTTCGTTATGAAAGAACGATTCTATATCCAAAGACATATTCAAAGATATTTGCTTTTTCCTGCAATGCCTGTTTTTCAAGAAGAATGTTGTGGCTCGAACGTGTGTTTATAAAAAGCGTATCATTCTGCTTAGAAATAAAAAGGTCAGAAAGCTTCTGCTGGTGCGCGCGGTCAAGGGCATCTGCAATCCTTAAAATTGCCGTAAGCTTTAAGATAATCATACGGTCGCTTCGAGGCAGGATAGAAAACTGTTCATCATCCTGCGGCAGTGTAGAACCTCGATGAAACTTTGCAATCTGAGCAATGATTGTATTTTCAAACGGGCGAAGCCCAAAGATTTCTGAGTTAGAAATTATGTACTGACTGTGATGCTGGTGGTCGCCGAGTCTTATGAACATTCCGATGTCATGAAGGATTCCTGCAACTTCAAGAAGCATTCTCGTTCTTGCATCAAGTCCAATTTCATCCTTAAGAGTATCAAAAATCTTAAGGCTTACATCACGTACATAAAAAGCGTGTTCAAGATCACCGTGATATTTTCTTAAAAGGTTAATTGCAGAAGCTGTAATCTGAGAATAAAATTCTGACTGCAATTCTTCTGACGGTTTTGAAATCTGGCTTATGATAACACCTTCACGGATGTTAGTTTCGAGAACGATGATTTTTTCTACATTAGTCAGCTGAATAAACATTTCATAAATCGAAAGACCAATGTAAAGCGAGCTCGCTTCGTTGTAGTCAATTTTAAATTTTGCAACAAGTTCTTCCGGAGAATATGTTTCGATTTCCTTTACAAACTTTTCATATTCTTTTCGGGATATTTCCCATATTCCGTCGGCAATCTGTCTGCCGTATGTCTTTGCAGCAAGGCGCGGCTCGCCTCCGACAGAATAAAATTGTTTTACCGTCGACATATCAAGGTCTTCGTTTAGAGAGCCCTTCGTATTTAAAATAAACTGATGAATGTAACGGCGAATGTCATCGTTTGTTGCAGCCGGGAGATTTAAGTTCTGTTCGATACGGATTGTACCGATTTTTAATGAATGTGCGCCGGCCATTTTGCCTTCCTTGATGAGCATCATTTCTGTAGAGCCGCCGCCGACTTCGAGGATAATAGAATCTTCGCTTACATTTTTCTTTGATAAAAGTTTTATCTTGTTGGTAACTGCAAGATACATGAGACGGTTTTCTTCGATTCCGTCTATAACTCTTACTTTAAAACCTGTCTTGATAAAAATACGGTCTGTGATTGGATCAGGATTTTTTGCTTCGCGCAGTGCACTGGTTGCAATTACTAAAGTCTGTTCAGGTTTGATACCCCAGCCTTCAAGCTGTTCTTTAAATCGAGAAAGAATCTGGAGACATAAAACAAGATTTGAGCGTGAGATTGAACCTGTCGTAAAAACATCACGGCCAAGCGCAACAGGGAGCTCAGAAAAATCAAGAACTTCCCATCCGCCGTTTGTTTTTACCTGAACCACCAGAAGCCTAATTCCGATGGAACCTATTTCGATAACTGCTTCCGGTGTTGCCATAACTTTTCTCCGTTAAAGTTTATCAATCAACATCGAACACTTTCCAGACGGAATAGGTAATGTTTTTTTCTTTTCATCAAGAATGTTGATTGTAAAGTAATAAAGCTTTTCACTTTCCATCTGAATTTCCCATCCGCGCTGACTCTTGTTGCTTAAAATAGTGATGAGATTTCGTTTGAGAGAAAGATTTTCAATACCCATTATTTCGAGGTTAGGGATAATCCAGTCTACAGTTTTACGCGGAAGACTTATAATAAGTCCGATTACATTTTCTATCATGAGTGCAATCGTAGAAAGTCCTGCTGCCTGTAAATATCTTACGCGCGGGAAATTTGGTTTGCCGCGAAGATTTGCTTTTCCTTCTTTTGTAGGAAGATAAGCTTCGAACATATCACCGTTGATTTTTGTATCGTTAGGAGAAAGTCCTTCGAGAATATAATACAGGTGTCTTATAGAACATTCGCGCGCAAGATCAAACCGCTGATATTTTTCAAGACCCTTTATAATCATAAAGTTCATTGTCGGGAAAACACTTCCTCTGTAACCTTCGCCGCTTTCTTTAAAGTCTGGTGAATCTGCAGAAAGAGAAGGGAATGGATGATCAGTTCCGAAAGTTTTTGGATTAGTAAGATGTGCGATGAGCATATCTGCTTTATCTGCATTAGGAATCTCTGCCAGAAGCGGCCAGAATCCTGCTACAGTTTTCTGCGGTAGCATGTTTTCTGATTTATCAAGATCGTGATAGAAACCTGTTTTCTGGTTCCACATCATCGAATTGATTCTTGTTTTAAGAGAGAAGTACATTTTTTTGTACTGGAAGCTCAATTCTTTATCGTTAAGAATATCGCCGAGTGCTGCCATGTGAGTAGCATTGATTGCCATTGCAGCGTTAAAATCTACAGGATAATAAGTTTTGTCACGAGGAGAGTTAAACATTCCGGTTGCTACATGCGGAACAGAATAAAGTCCGTTTGGCTTTTTAAAGTTAGCATCAATCCATTCGATGTACTTCTGTAATACAGGAACAACTTCCTTTACGCGTCTTTTATTTGCAGATTTATGGTAGAGGTTAAATTCGGCCCATGCAAAAAGCGGGAGACCGATGCCTTCTGGATTTGATTTATCGAGGATAGGTTTATTTTTCTTTAAGTCGTACTTCCATCTTATTGCACCGTTCTTTTCCTGTCGTGAATAAAGATAGTCAAGGTTCTGGTTAGCAGGATAATTCCTGTTCGAATATACCAGGAAAAACGATGAGAAAATCGAGTCAAACTGGTTGATTACGTACTGCTTGTCTTCCGGATAAACAAAATATCCGTCCGGATCCGGCTCGCCTGATTTAGGATTAATCCAGAAATCACCCAGCCAGTTCCAAGTTTTGTTGTAAATATCTACAAAATCCTGATCATAGAAATGGATTTTTGGGAAATCTTTTTTGTTCACAAAAACTCCTGTCTGCTCATGTCAAACCGCAAACCCTCATTACGGATTTCGGTATTTGACCGAGTGAAAAACTTTTATAATTATATCACAAATTTATCAAATTTACTCATAAAATTTAAAAAAATTTCATAAATTTGAGAATTTCCTGTTAAAAATCGCTTTTTAACCTATTCAGTGCTGGTTTCGCCTGCAGCTTCCGTGGCAGTTCCAGCTGTCAAATCGCGGTAATAAAGCTTGACGATTTCATGCTGTGACTTGTGCCTTGATTTTAAGAGAAGGCCCTTCATAGAAGCTCTGTATACATAGCCCGACGAGTTGTAAATTTCAAACTGCGGGTCTGTCCTGAAGTCCATATTGTAAATCTGGATGCGCACGAAAGGATTTACACCGGTCAGGATAACATAATGCGTAAGTCCGAGCGGGAAGTCGATGTCTACATAAAGCGTGCGGTTTTCGTCTATCGTAATGTTTACTTCGCGTGCAATAGTCCATGCCCATACAGGTGTGCCTTCTATCATGCGTATCTTCTCAAAATGAGGATAGAAAGTGTTATGATGAACTACAGCCGGGTAAATCTCGCAGAGCGTTCTAAGATCAAGTCCTGCAAGGTCCGAAAGATATGAGTTAACGATTAAATAACCGCATTTTTCGATTGTTTCTGAGCTTGTTGCAAGACCATACTGGATAAAAGCATCTCCTGCTTCTACAGCCTGGATTACAGGAAGGTTAATGTCATCTTCTGCAACATGAATTCTCTGGTTATCAAGCTTGCATGAGTCAGAAATCTTCTTTACACATGGTTCAAGAACCGGTTCAAGGCGTTCTGCAAGTTCAGAGCCTTCGATTTTTAAAGTTGAATAAACTCTAAGAATTCCGGTTGCCTGTGCAACTGTAAAATTATTGTTTGTAAGACTTGCAGGCAGCGAAAGTACGCGTGCAACATTAGGGTCGTTTTCATTTATAAGGAAATACTGCGCAATGTAATCGGTTGCAAAAACATCGCATGACGAAGCAGAAATTGCCTGTAAAATCATGTTCTTGTAGTTTTCCATCTGAATCTGTAAGCCCGGTGCAACCTTTGCAAGACCGCCAAAGAACGGGGCAGAAAGGAAAGTGCGTTTTGTTCCCTTTATAAATACATCCGGAACAGTATTTAAAGCTTCATTATATCTTCCGGCCTTTCCCATGATTGCCGCATAGGAAATTACAGTCTGTTCAGTAAGACCTGCAGTAAACGTAACGTCGCTCTGGCTCTGTCTCATAAACTCAGAAATAATTGTCGAACTGAGTGATTCGATGGAATTATCAAATTCTGCCTTTGAAGCACCTGCAATTTCTGCTGCAGCGTCAATCGAGAATTCTGCCTGTTTAACAAAAGTACTGTATCGTGCAAATTTAGAATTCTGCAGGAGAACGAGTCTGTTATTGTCTAAGTGAGGTGCTACGAGAGAGTAAGTCGAGTTTCTTCCTTCAAGGATTGCCTGTTTTGCCTTCTGTTCAGTAAAAGAAAAACCGCTTAACGGCTTTGCAGAAATTGAAACATGGGTTATTTTTTCAGGAAATTCTCCTGTAATCATGAGGGGAGATTTTTCTGACATATCAGTAAGTGCAAAAGTAATCTTTATGTTGTCAGAAAAGAGGAGTGTAAGCGAGAGGTCTGTTTCTTCATAGTCTTTGAGAAAAGCCTTTTTTGTGCTACCATTTATCGTGTATTCCAGCGGATTGTTGTCATCGGCGGTAAACTGAATTCCGTTATAAGCAACCTGAAACTGGTTCTTTAACTTTGTTTTTCCGGGAGTGTTTTCTGCCTCTATAAGTGTAACCCTCATTGAATGAATGGTTTTTCTTATGATAGAATCGCTTCTAAATTGAATTACAAAAATGCCGACAATAATAGCGGCGTAAAGGACAAATAGCCCGAGTGACTTTCTAACTACATGATTACGCATTTTGTCTAGTTTATAAAACTAACACGGGAAAATCAACTATTTGAACACTATTTATAGGTAAAAGATGTTAAAAAATATGAAAATTAAGGAAATTCCGATGAAAATCGCAGGTTTTAGAATGATAAAAAAGATATCTGCCGTATTGTGTGTCTGGGGTATTTTTTCGGCAGCAGTTTTTGCAGCAGATGCAAAATCTACCGGCAAAGCCCAGGAGACTCAGAAGACAACTTCTGCAGCTAAATCGCAGAATCCAAAAGTAAAATTCGTACAGGAGCTTCAGTCGCTTCTTAATTCCGGCAAAATAGACGAAGCAATTTCGTCTTTTGACAGCCTTGATGAAAAATTAAAGGACGATGAAGGGCTTTTAATGATAAAGGCTTCACTTTTAATTTCTGCAGCAAGAACAGCAGAAGCTTCAGAAGTTTTATCCCGTCTTGAACAGAAAAATCCTTCTAACATTGATGTACTTGAAATGAAAATCATCGCGGCAAAAGCAGGCGGTGATAAAACTAAGGCGCAGAAAAATGCAGCAATTTCAAAAGTTCTTGCACTCGATCCAAACAACACGACTGCAAACATCGAGCTTGCACAGGAAAATGTACTGCAGAGAAAATACAAGACAGCAAGAACTTATTATCAGAAGGCACTCGTAAAATCTCCTGAAGATCAGAATGCGCTTTTCGGTTACGGACAGACTTCTTATTACCTTAACGATATCGAAGAAGCAAAAAAAGCATTTAACAAAATGCTTGAGATAAATCCAAACGATGCAATCGCGTATCAGTATCTTGGAAAACTCGAAGCAGAAGATGACAGATATAAATATGCAGTTGAATATGTTCAGAAAGCAATCGCAATCGAAAATGACAATTACGAATTTTATATGGACCTCGGAACGTATTCGCGCTTTTTAGGAAAATTTGATGATGCAGAAAAAGCATGGACAAAAGCAATTTCTATAAATCCGGATTACTTTCTTGCATACGCATATCGTGCAGGTCTTTATGATGAACAGAATAAATTTGATAAGGCTTTAAAAGATTACCGCAAGGTTGTAGAAACAAATCCAAAATATTATTTTGCATATGAAGCACTCGGTATACTTGCATGGCACGAAGGAAACTGGGACGAAGCAAGAGCCTCATTTGAAAAAGCATATTCATATAACAAAGAAAATGTTTCTTACCCTCTCATGATTTTTGCCTGCTGGAATAAAGCAGGAAATTACCAGAAAGGAAAAATGTTTCTGGAAACTGTAATGAAAGGAATGTCAGATAAGACAACTCTTGCGTTCCAGATGATAAGAATGTATCACGACATGGGACCTGGAAATGCAGAAACAGACATTGCATTAAAAATTCAAAAAGAAGATAAAACAAACGTACGCGGAAAAATGCTTTATTATTTTGCGCTTTATTATGAATTAAAGAATAAAGAACAGCTTGCTCTAAAATATTACGGAGAAGTAAAGAACATGCAGAGTCCGATGTTTTTTGAATATCGTCTTGCAGAATGGAGCCTTGAAAAATGAGCAGCACAAAAAAAGTTTTAACGCTTGGTGACAGAAAAATTACATTAATCGGAACGGCACACGTTTCAAAAGAAAGTATAGAAGAAGTTAAAAACGAAATTACATCAGAAAAACCAGACTGCGTTGCAATCGAACTTGACGAACGCCGTTACAGTTCGATGACAGATCCAGAAAGTTGGAAAAATCTTGATATCATAAAAGTTTTAAAACGCCACGAAGGTTTTTTAATGCTTGCAAATCTTGTGCTTGGTTCATTTCAGAAACGCATGGGAAAAAACATCGGTGTAAAACCGGGTGACGAAATGATGGCTGCAATAAATTGTGCAGAAGAAAACGGCATCCCGTTTACACTTGTAGACAGACCAATACAGATAACTCTTCGCCGTGCATGGGCAAAAAATTCTTTTTTCGGAAAGTGCAAACTTCTTGCTTCTCTTATTGCAAGTGCATTTGACAGAGAAGAAGTTTCAGAAGATCAGATAGAAAGTTTAAAGAAGCAGAACGAGATGGATACGATGATGGGAGAGCTTGCAGAGTTTTTGCCGACCGTAAAAGAAGTTCTTATCGATGAACGCGACAGATATCTTGCAACTCACATATGGAACTCTGACGGTAAAAATGTTGTTGCAGTTTTAGGTGCGGGGCATCTTCCTGGTGTTGAGTCCTATTTAGAAAAGATAAACGACGCAAAGGCCGTAACAGATACATCAGATATAGAAAATGTTCCTTCTGGTTCTGGTGCAGGAAAAATAATCGGCTGGGCAATCCCTGTAATCATCGCAGGCCTTATTGCGGCAGGATTTATTTTTGGCGGAAAGAAAGTAGGAAGCGACATGCTTGTAAGCTGGATTCTCTGGAACGGCATCCTTGCCTCACTCGGAACAGTTCTTTCTCTCGGGCATCCGGTTACGATTTTAGTTGCATTTGCCGGAGCGCCTTTAACATCGCTGTGCCCTTTAATCGGTGTAGGATTTTTAACGGGAATCGTTCAGGCGGTTGTATGTAAGCCAAAAGTTTCTGATATGGAAAATCTTCAGGACGATGCGCTTTCTGTTAAAGGCTGGTATAAAAACAGAATAATCCGCGTACTTATAGTATTTATTTTATCATCACTTGGTTCTACAATCGGAACATTTGCAGCAGGAGCGGATATCGTTTCGCTTCTTTCTAATCTCGGAATACATTAGCTGTTTCATCTAAATTATTTTTTTGCAGCAAAAGAATTCTTGATAACCGCACTTATGTCACACACTTGTGTAATGCCTTCATCTTTTTCGGGTGCAAGAATTTTTTTGTACCCGAGGCTTGCTGCAGTTTTTGCCCTCTGCTTTATTCTTGCAACAGGTCTTATCTCTCCTGCAAGACTTAATTCTCCGATTAAAACAGTATCTTTTAAAACCGGAACTCCTGTTCTTGCAGAATAGAGACTTGCTGCAAGAGCTGTATCAATTGCACTTTCTGTAAGACGCATTCCGCCTGCAACATTTATATAAATATCCTGATCAGAAAATCTCAAGCCTGTTCTCTTTTCTAAAACTGCAGCGACCCTGCTTACTCTGTTAGAGTCAATCTTGTCACTGTAAACTCTTGTCATCGAAGATTTTGCAGGAACAGTTAGTGCCTGTATTTCTACTAAGAAAACTCTTGTTCCTTCAAATACTGCAGTAACAGCAACTCCGTTTGGAATTTCTCCTTCGCGTCGTGTTAAAAACATTGTGCTCGGATCATCTACTGTTTCAAGCCCTGAAGGAGTCATTTCAAAAATTCCAAGTTCATCAACAGAACCAAAACGATTTTTATAAGCGCGCAAAAATCTTATTTCATCATTATTGCGTTCAAAAGAAATTACAGTATCAACCATATGCTCTAAAGCTTTTGGTCCTGCAATGTTTCCATCTTTTGTTACGTGACATGTCATTATTAAAACGCTGTCGTTTTCTTTTACCCATCCGACAAGTTCATTCGTGCAGTACTTTAATTGATTTACTGTTCCTGGTATTATTCCGCCTTCGATAGAATACACAGTCTGAATCGAATCAATAATCACGAGAGCAGGTTTTAATTCGTTTACTGCATCCGTTATATCTTCAAGCCTCATCGTGCACATTATTTTTATTGAACTTGTATCAAGACTAAGCCTGTCTGCTCGTGCTTTAATCTGACTTGCAGATTCTTCTCCAGAAACATAAAGGACAGTTGTGTTATTCAACTTGGAACATAAAGAAGCAGTCTGCAGAAGCAGAGTTGATTTTCCGATGCCTGGTTCACCGCCGAGTAAAATTGCAGAACGTTTTACAGCGCCGTTTCCACCAAGCACCCGGTCAAATTCTTTTATGCCTGTAGAAAATCTGTCGTCGTTCATTGCAGAAACATCAGAAAGCGCAATCGGTTTTACTTTTACTGCAATGTTTCCGGGAGCAACAGAAGAAAGTGCATTAGGATCGTGAATGCATTCTTCCATCGTGTTCCAGCTTCCACACTCAGGGCATCGGCCAAGCCATTTAGGCTGCGTAAAGCCGCACTCTGAACATTTATAACTTACCTGTATTTTTTTCTTAGCCATACTTACCGCCTTGATTTATTCCGTCTTTAATACGAAAAAGCATCGATTTCTGCTTTCTTTTTTTCTGTCGTTTCGATTATCGCAAAAACCCTGTTTGGGGCGCACAAAAGCCACTGTCCGGGCCTTGAAATACACCCCTGATGCACGCAGAGCTTGTTTTTACATGCTGAATCTACCACAAAAACCTTCGAATTTTCGACTTTAAATTCAGTTTTTCCTGCAATTCCATCTATGACAATTTCCTTATTTTCTGTCATGGAATATTCAAAATCTTCTGTCGGAGTGGAAATTCGTAATACTTTTTTACCCCCGGATATTACGATACTACCAAATGAGGTGAATATAATACCACAAAAAATGAGAAAAACAAAAAAATCTGCAGGTTTTAAAAAAAATTTTAAATTTCGTATTGACATATTTGTTTACAAATAGTATTTTAAGGTTAGCTTGTAAATAAGCTGATAAACTCTCTCCGATGTCCAGCTTGCTGGACAGTAGAGCTCTTGGACGGCGTTGCTATTCGAGAGCTCTATTTTTTTGCCCTGCGAGATTTTAAGCATTTTTGCTCAAGGTCTGCAGGGCAGTTTTATTTAACGGTTATTTTGTATAGACAGTTCCAGGCGGAACGGATTTAGTAACCCATGTGTTTCCGCCGATTGTAGAATCGTGGCCAATTACGGTTTCGCCACCGAGAATCGTAGCTCCGGCATATATCGTAACATTATCTTCGACAGTAGGATGCCTTTTAGTGCTTTTAAGCTCTTTTTTGACACTCAAAGCACCGAGTGTAACGCCCTGGTAGATTTTGACATTATTGCCGATAATCGTTGTTTCGCCGATTACGATGCCGGTTCCGTGGTCAATAAAGAATGATTCGCCGATTGTTGCTCCCGGATGGATATCGATACCGGTTTTGCCGTGTACGTGCTCACTCATTATACGCGGAATGATTGCAACCCCGTTTTTATGGAGGAAATGAGCAATTCTGTAAACAACGATTGCTTCAAGTCCAGGGTATG
The DNA here is from genome assembly GCA_905236565.1 of uncultured Treponema sp. Lineage (GTDB taxonomy): Bacteria > Spirochaetota > Spirochaetia > Treponematales > Treponemataceae > Treponema_D. The sequence continues at coordinate 18,428 of CAJORB010000111.1, forward strand.
AAAGGATAACTTCTTCGTTACTCTTTGCTGCAGGATCCCCGGCAACTGCCGCCTGTACATCAAGCTGAATTTTGCGTCTTAATTCAGGAATTTCTGTGATAAGGGCAAAAACAACCTTTTCTGCAAGCTTGTAGCAGTGTGAGTTTTCAACGTCAGATTTATCATAGCCGTCATTGTCGCAATTATTCTGTGATACGACAAAAACGAGTGCTTTCTGGATTTCTGAAGTAAGAACGGAAATTATTCTATTAATATGCATTCCGGTTATATAGCGGAGGTTTCCGGCATTGATATCTTCGTCATATTTAAAGCCTGGAAAAATCAGAAACTGCAGATCCTGAAGGACAGAAACAACATTCTGCCTGTTCGGAAAATTTTCTGCACCCGAGCGGTTTATCCCGCCATATTTTTCGTATGAGTCCATGACTCCGTCAATTAATTTGTCTATGTCCATAAAATGTCCTGTTTTTAAGAAATTTCAGCCAGTTGAATTTATCAATATAAAGTACAGTTATTATAATAAAAAAAAATTAAAAAGACAAATGTATTGTGATGGGTAAGTGCAGAATAAAAGCGGCCGGGTTTATTTTACGAGTTTTTCAACTTCTTCGGCAGACATCCCGAGTGATTTTGATATGAGCTCAGAGGCAGCTTCTTTTGAGGCTGCCTTTTTTTATCCCATAAAATTCCCTAGTCAAACTCTTCTATACTATGTTATAATTACTTATTATTGCCAAGTTTTCTTGAATTTTGTTTTATACCATAATTTTTGAGGGTTTGATTTTGGATAGACATACTCGTAAAAGAAACAAGGCTTTAACCTGTTCATTTTTTGCAATTCTTGCCTTTATTTTTTCTCTTGTCTCATGTGATAATTTTAATAAGCCGGTAAGGGAGTATTTTGAATTTTATACTACTGAGGCTGTTGTCGGAAAAACGGTTTTACCAGATACAAGTGGTACTTACAATGGAATTACATGTGTAGAAAGTAATGATAATAAGGAAATTATATTTCATCTGATGAATCCGAAAGGGTTCAATATTGATGCAGGGTATAATTTTTATGATCTTATGGTTGGTGATGTTCCTACTAGCTCAGCGAAGTACTCCTTTGTTCAATCATTAGATAAAAATACACTTACACTTACATTTAGCAAGGAATTTCTTGAGACAGTTGATAAGGGGTGTGATTCGCTTGCAGAATATGATCCAGATACCGGAAACCCTACCGGACGATACAAAAAAAACATTTCGGGGACGATAAGCCTTTCTACAAGTGACGGTGGAGCTGCCCGTAATTTTAAAACACCTTTTCATTTTTCCATTATGGTTAATTCCGCACCGCCTCCTGTAAAAAGTCCGATTCTGCAACTTGATGCAGAATCAGGTGGAAAATATATCCTCTGCTTTTTTGTTCCGATAACAAGCGGAAGTGTTCACGAAGATACAAAAAAGATTTTTATAAATAATGATGAGTTTAAATTAGATTCAGATGGAACAGTAAAGAATGCAGACGGAACTGCAAATTCAAACTTTTCTTATACAAAGCCATCTTCTATATTTGTTATTCCTGGCTGTGATGTAGATTTTGATTCATTACCAGAGATTACCGGTTACAAAAAATGTTTTTACAAAACAGGAATTCCTCAGTCAGATAGTGAAACAAAATTTACTATTACATTAAAAGATGATTATAATTTTACTTCGAGCGCAAATGTTTCTAACAAAGCAAAGAGACTTGCACCTCCGATGATTTTAAATGGTGCGGCAGAAGTAGCATCTGGTTCAAATCATCTTGCAGACGGAGATACAAAACAGCTTGGTGTTATATTTAAGCATTGGGGAAAAAATATTGACCACACACCTTCTGGTCCTGTTACAATATATTATGAAATTGAAAAAACTTCTGCCCCACAAAATACGATTACAGGACATAAAGATGTTGCAGCATTTGGTTCAACAGTAGTAAATCTTTCTGGCGGAACGTATACAATCCGTTCATGGGTTACAAAACCATACAGTATAGATAGTGAAGTATTAGAAGTTACAAATGTTGTTATAAAAGAACCTCAGCTCTATTATGTTGCAAACGCCGCTGGTGGCGGTAGTGATGAGGATTCTCATGACGGAAGTAAAAATAAACCGTTTGCATCATTTAAGAGAGCTTTTGAAAAATTTGCTGAAACTTCAGAATCCTCTTGTGAAATTAGACTTAAGACAGATTTGGCTCCAAGTGATGAAGATTGTGAAACTAGCACAAATGCAGTTATCGGACCGTCTTTCTCTGGCAGTAAAACTGTTTCCATTCGTGGCTGGAATGGAACAAAGACAATTGATATGAGTAATTTATCCGGAATACATGCAGTTTATGCTGTGAATAATTTAAGTCTTACACTTGAGAATCTTGTGTTTACAGGAGGCTCTGATACTTCAACTGAAACAAGTGCAATTTATAATGCAGGAACACTTACTCTCAAAAACTGTACTGTAACAGCCAATACTTGTACCGGAGTTTACAATGATTACGTAAACAGTTCCACAAGACTTAATTTTGAGGAAAAAGTTGTTATAGATGGTAATTTCAAAGGTGGCGAACCTTTTAACTTGTACTTAACTGGACATTCTTCAGAGAAAATAACCAGTATTACCAATCTTTCTTCTGCAAGTAGGATTGGAGTTTTAACGTCATCGGAACCAGAAACTGGCAATCCTGTTACTTTTACAGAGGCATGGGATGCTTCGTTCGGAAATCCATGGAATGTATTCTCAAGTGATAGCAGTAATTATTATGTAGACTATAAATCATATCCGAATACTTCCATTGTTGTTCTCAAAAAACAGGGGGCATCAATTTCATTTGGAGAAGATAATCTTTCGTTCCATACACAAACCAATGCAAACGGCATGTCTTTTATACTTTATAAGAACAGTAATCCTGCAGACGGCACTATTTCTGTTGTAAGCAAAACCTTAAAGTACGGTGCAGATACTGTTTTGCAGAGTACGACAGATAGTGTAGTAAGTGTATCTGGAAATACTGTAGGAGTTAATGTAAGTTCACTTGAATCCGGCAGCTATATACTTTATCTGCGTCTTATATACAAGGGTTCAACTTATGATGTGAACCTTCCGTTTTCGAAATAAAATATAGGAGAGTAGAGTTATGAAAAATATTTTAGATTTTAATAAAACAGATTTTTCTAAATTCAATACAGGTTTTGCACGTTGGGTGATTACCTCTGCTATGACAGTTGCACTTTTATTCTCCTGTAACAATGTTTATGAAAGCGTAAAAACAAATAATGAGACTTTAAACCCCGGTGAAAAAGTAATTCTATACGGAACGATTCCTGCTATTCAGAATAATTCTGATGAAAGATCAGCAATTTCTTCTTTAAGTGGTGCTGACATAATAAGTAATCCTGAGACTTATACATATAAGATAACGCTTAATGGGATTGATATGGCAGGTTCACCTGATATTTCGTTTGACAGATCAAGTGGAACATTTTCTTTACCTCTTGGAGTCGGAGATAATGTAATAGAAGTCTATATAGAAACAGATGATACGGATAATCCTGGTGAGCAGATTAAAATACTGACATGTAAAAAAACAATACCCGTCGGGTCAAATTCTCCAAGAACCTTGAGTGAAGAATTTGCTCTAAAAAAGATCCAGGACGGAACAAAAAATGGAAGAATCAAGCTTTCAATGGCTGTACCTTATCATTCACCTGCTAATGTTGGTGATATAAAGTGTTCTGTACTAACTCTTTTAGATACAGAAGAAGAAAAGGTCGCTGCGTGGAAAACTGCATTAGGAATCGATACTGTTACAAAGTTGTTAAGTGTAAATTCATCTGGAAAAATTATTTTGGGAGATGGATCGGGCATTGCCATAAAATCAGGTTCCTATAAGGTTCAGTTTGATTTCTACGATGATACTGATGATGATAAAAATATTCTTTACAGTACTGAGCAGGTGATAAAAGTTTATAACGGACTTCTTACAGATAAATGGTTTGATGAAGTACCCGTTACAGGAACATCTAATTCACCTGTCAAATCAGACGGTACTTTTGAAATAACCAGTACTATCTTAGATGATTTTGCAATTACATCAATTTTTATAGATCCTGTTAATGGTCTTGATTGTAACGGTGGTTCATCTTACGGTAAGTTTAAAACGCTTAAAAAAGCGTTGGATACAGTTTTGTTAAGAAATAATTTAAAAAATAATGCGGAGTTTAATGTTTACCTCTGCGGTGATATTGACTCAGTAACAGGAAAACAAGATCCGGTTACATTGGATTGTTCTGCACGAGCACTTAAACTTAATTTAAAATCCGATGGTACTTCTATAAGAAGAATTTATGGAAAGGATAATCAAAACTCTGCCCTTATAAAGATAAAAGGAAAAAGTAAGACGGATACAGTAATCAAGTTTGATAACATCATTCTTAACGGAAACAAAAATGTTTCTACAGATGCGTCGGCAGAATCTCAGGGTGGTGCGGTTTACGTTAATAATGCAAAGCTTACTTTTACTAAATGTACGATAGCTTCAAATAATGCAAAGAATGGTGCTGGGATATACTGTGATACTGGTGCAGAAGTAATAGCAGATACTGGAAGCAGTATTCTGTCTAACAATTATTCGAATACTGAAATGACAGATAAAAAAGGTGGCGGTATATATGCAGCAGGTACTGTTACGGTAAAGTGCACTATGGAAACAAACAAGGCAGAATGTGGTGGAGCTATTTATGTTTCAGCAAACGGAAATTTTACCGTAGATGGTGATGCCTGGATAAAAAGAGACAGTATTTATACGTCTGTCAACGATGTTTTTTTATCGGATGGTAAGACGGTTACTGTAGGTTCTAATCTTTCAAAAGAAATTGTAGCGTACATAACGCCAGAAAATCCAGGGAAAGGTGTACAGGTTCTTTCTGCAAATTCAAGTAAATTTGGAACATCTTACGAAGTAAATTCTTATAAGATAGCTCAGAATGGAAAAACTCTTGAGCTTGCAAACGTCATAACAACAATTTATGTAAATCCGAGTAATACAAATAGTTGTGATCCATCGGGAAATACGAAAGATAATTCAACATGGAAGCACTATAACTCTTCATCCAGTTATCTGAGTTCCTATCCATTCAAGACACTTGATATGGCACTTAAATTTATTACATGGCAGAATGAAAATACAGCCTATACAATTACTATAAGCGGAACTCTAAGCGGTGCTCAGACGATTGCTAATAACAGCAATACTAATAGCCCTATTACACTTAAGAAAAATGATTCAAATGGGAATATAACAAAGCTTACGATTACAGGACAAAACTCTGCAACGCTGGATGGCGGTTTTGCAAAAGGTTCCGGTGGCAATCCTGACACAATCGGAACGACTCTTACAATTGATACTGATGTTCCGATTGAGATGACGAGTCTTACTATAAAAAACGGTTACCAGCCAGCAGGCACTGGGGGCGGAATTTACATAAAGAATACAAATGCGGATGTCACTCTTAAAAGCGCGGTTACGGTATATGGACAGGCTAACAAAGGTGGCTGTGTTTATAATAAGGGAACTCTAACAATAGATGGTGCGACTATACGTGATGGTTATGCTCTTGTATATGGTAGCGGGAATAGTGCTAGTGCATGCGGCGGTGGAATTTACAACGAAAAGAATCTCTATATGAAAAGCGGGTACATACAATATTGTAAAGCAGGTCCTGGGGATAGTGATACCAAAGGCGACGGTGCGGGTGTGTATTCCACAGGAAGCAGTGCTGTTTTTGATATGACCGGGGGATATATATACAATGGCAACGCTGCAAAAGATAAAGGTGGTGGAGTGTATATCGGAGGTGGAAGTACGTTTTATATGTCAGGAAGTGCATATATTGGATCATCCAATCCGTCTGGGGTTGCTACAAGTGGAAGCCGCGATAATCAGGCTCAATTCGGTGGTGGGCTTTATGTTGACCAGGCTTCGAAAGCATATCTGGGTTATCTTAAAAATGGAACTCTTGCAGATACTTTTTCTGGCGGAATAAGGCGCAATTATGCCGTGTCTTCGGGTGGTGGAATTTTTATAGCAACTGGAGCAGGTAGCGGGAAAGATGGTCAGGTACACATGGCAAAGGGTGTTATTTCCCATAATGCTGCGGGAGAGAATGCTACAAACTCAACTGCCGGCGGAGGAGGTGTACAGACTTCTTTGGACAGCGGTACTAAATCCCTTTTTAAAATGACGGGTGGTACGGTAAGCAACAACAGGGCAGCTGTTGGTGGTGGTGTTTATGCTACAGGAAAGTTTGTAATGGAAGGAGGAAGTCTTGAAAATAATGATCTGCATTCGTTGCCGACTGAAAAAAAAGCTGGCGCAGTTTATGTAGGGACTTCTGGAGTGTTTGAGGTTAAAGGTGATGTGGCGATTCCTTATGGAGGCTCAAAGGATAATAACGATGTTTATATTAGTGCTCAACTTCAGTATGGTAAGGTATATTATGGTACGACGATAACGATAACAGATAGTTTGTCAGATAATGTTTCCATCTATGTAACTCCGCAAACTTATTCCGATGCTGTTTATAAATGGTTTTCAGAAAGTAGCAATGGTTATATAGCAGCAAATTATAAAAAATTCCACGTTACTCCAAACAGCGGACCATATTATGTTTCTAAAGATGGAAAGATTGACAAGGGAGTAATTGTATCAAGTGAGAATGACTTTTCAACTGCCGTAAACCAGCTTACGCAGGATGGAGATAAGATTGTATTTGATAATGGCGGTGCTGTTGTTACAAGTTTTAGTTCTTCTGTCAAGGCTGCGCTCAACGGCTCGAGTAAAAAAATACATCTTGATTTGACACAGGTATCTGGTAATCCTGCGCTTGATGGCTATACGACGATTCAAGAACTTAGTGTAAATGGGGCTAGTTTTTTCGTTGCATCTGGAAAAGTTATGGTACAAAACTGCAGCAGTCTTAAGACCATAAATATATATGGAAGTTCTACTATTGAGAATGAAAATTACCCGAGAGGTTTTGGAACTACAAATGTTGTTTCGGACTGCAGTTCTTTTGAAGCCTTTAATTTTGTTGATGCTACATCGGTATGTCTTGTAGGCGGGCTTTTAAATATCTGGAAGACTGGCTCGCCGTCTCAAAATACGGTAAGAAATATAAGAAATGCTGTTATAAAAATATATATTCCGGAATCAGCAACTAATATTGAAATTCATGACAGGTTCGAGATTCAAAGCACGGACTTGAATGCATTTGAGTATGTTAAATTTATATACAAAGGGTCTTTAACGAAACTGCAGAATGATGTTACCATAACGAGGGTTAGATATGCAGATAGTATTTCTTGGAAACCCGCTGATAATCCTGATGGAGTTGACATCTATTACAATGGTAGCACGACTCAATATAAAAGATGGAAGCCAACTGCTAATTCAGCATATGGCACTCTAAATTAAAATTTCATACAGCGCCCCGTATTTATTGCGGGGCGCTGTTTTTATTTGTTATATATCCTAAAAACTTGCTAATTCTGGTATTTATTGGAACGACAGAATTGATTTACCAAGCGACACTTTATATGAATATGGTGTAGCATTATAAATTTCCCTAGTCAAACTCTTCTATACTATGTTATAATTATTTATTATTGCCAAGTTTTCTTGAATTTTGTTTTGTACCATACTTTTTGAGGGTTTGATTTTGGATAGACATACTTGTAAAAGAAACAAGGCTTTAACCTGTTCATTTTTTGCAATTCTTGCCTTTATTTTTTCTCTTGTCTCATGTGATAATTTTAACAAGCCGGTAAGGGAGTATTTTGACTACTATACCAATACTGCTGGAATAGGAGAAATGGCTGTTCCAGAATCTATTGGTACCTGGAATGGAATGCCGGTAATAGAAAGCGACAGTGATAAAGAAATAATATTTTATCTTAGAAATCCTAAAAATTATACGCTTCTTACTGAATGTGCATACAGTGATTCAAACATGCCACGTGGTGTTATTGCACAGGATACCGCTGATAAATCCCGTATAAAAATGCTCTTAGAAGCAAATGATTTAGTTACCTACGAAGAAAGTTATCCGGATGATAAAATTATTTCAGGAATAATAACTCTTCAAGTTGATGATGGCCGTCCTCCTTTTGATGGTTTTTTCCCTTTTTCTATTCTTGTAAATTCTGCTCCTCCACCTATAAGAGGGGTTACGCTGCAGTTGAGTCAGAATAATTCTGGAACTTATATCCTTTGTTTTTACGCTCCAAAAACTAATGAAACTGTACATATAGATACAAAAAAGATTTACATAAACAGCGAGTGTTATGATTTTGGAACAAATGGAAAGCCTGTTAATAGAGCAGGTATAACTGACTCTGATCCTCAGTTTATTACGATAACAAATCCTTTAACACAGCTTTATCCGATTAAAAATACATCTATAACTTTTTCTGGCAATGCCAACGCACCAGCTAACTATGAAGCATGTTATTATGATACAAAAATTCCTGCAGATTATTCTGGTCAGATGAACTATACAGTAAGTTTAAAAGATGATTACGGATTTGAATCTACAGAAAGAATTACAAATTCAATACGCATATTAAAAAATCCTGTAATAAATGTCACAACTGGCATTTACAATGCAGATCCTGACAGTAAAAAGTATACGGTAAGAATTTCGCATGATGGAAAAGATACATCAGGAAATTCTATCGGTGGAAATGCAACCGTTTATTACACTGTTACAGAAACGTCCGGTTTAACTCCGTTTGAAGGAAGCTCTACTCTTGAAGGTTCTGCAAGCGGAACTGCCGACATACAATTAACAAAGGGAACATATAATATTACAACGTATGTATCAAAGCTTGATTTTATTGACAGTGATTCTGTTACAGTAAGCAATATCGTTATTAAAGAACCGGCTGTCTTTTATGTTGATGGTAGTAATGGTAAAGATGATGATTTAAGTTATGACGGAAGTATTAATAAACCGTTTAAAACAATAAATAAAGCTCTTAGCGCATTTAGTGATGTGCTTACAGCAGATAACACAATAATTAAATGCACGATTTATTTGAAGGATGATATTACCGTAGAAAGAGCCGATTATCAATATCATTTGCTGGAGCTTAATAATTTTAGCGGCAAAACGATTGAACTGGCAGGAAAAACAAATAAAAAAATTATTGACACTACTGGTTATGTGCCAGAAGGTAGTCCTGGGGATAAGGCGCTAATAAGGATAAATGAAAACAATTCTCTCATATTAAGCAATATAGAAATTAAAGGCTATGATGTTGAATACGACCCTGTAATACAAAATTCCGGTGCTTTAACTCTTGATAATTCTTCTATTACAGATTGTCCTTGGGTGACATATGCAATTATTAATGAAGGCAATATTATATTTAAGGGAACAGTCAATGTTAAAAATAATAAGTTTGTACGGGTTATTTTTGATGAAGAAAATAACCCGAGTTCTATTGAATATGATAGAAATATTACGCTACAAGACGGTTCCACAATAGATGTTTCAGAACTTTCATCTGGCAGCCATATTGGGGTAAAAACTAATCCAGTCCCAGGTACAGGTGAATCTAAATTAATCGCAACAGGTTTCCCATCCGGATTATATCCATGGAATATTTTTACAAGTGATAGTGTCGATTATTTTATAGATTATGACAGCAACGATCATACTAAAGTTATGCTTAAAAAAGCAGGTTCTTCAATCGAAATCGGTGGAGCTGATAATCTTACAGTTGATGTAACAAGTTCTACCGGTGTAGTAAACTTTAAAGCCCATGAGGGACAGTTTACAGCTCTTGCAGATAAAAACTTAAAATGTGGTTTTGATACTGTTCCAGAAACAGAATATGATGCTGTTCTTAAAGAAGATGGAACTATAGAAGTAACGGTTTCTTCATTACAGCCGGGATCGTATGTGTTAAACGTAACGGTCGATTACAATGGTTCAACTCATTTATTGAACCTTCCGTTTACAAAATAAAAAGAGGTGCGGTTTATGAAATATTTTGTTTTTAGTTTTATGCTGAATTTATTCAAAAAACTTAGAAAGCTTGTGCCTTTTACGGCAGTATTTGTAATAAGCGCTTTTCTTTTTTCGTGCAATAATATTTTTGATACACAAAAAAAAGGAACTTCAGAAATAAATTATGACGGCGAAGGATATGTTTTAAAAGGAACAATAACTAAACAGGATGCGGACAGTACAGAAGAAGTTAGAGCTGCAGTTTCTGATGTAGCTCAAATTGATTTATCTGACACTCAAAATTACCGATATAAAATATATTTAGATGACGCAGAACAGAATGTTTCTGTGACGAATGGTGAATTTTCACTTTCTCTTAACACCGGAAGTAATGTCGTTAAGGTTGTAGTTCAAAATAAGCGGACATCTTTGGAAGGGCAGACTTATTGGGTTGCTGTGCTGCAATCCGAAAAAACTATAGATATCAGTAATGCAGCACCACACAGTTTGAGTGAAAAATTTGTTTTAAGTCCGATTCAAGACGGGACAACTGAGGGACATATAGATCTTTCTATGTCTCTTACTACAAATGTAAATTATGTAACAGCAACTTTACTTGATGAATCAAAACTTACAGGATGGTCACGTGCATTTAGTTCAAAAGTCGCAGAGTGTACAATTGAATCAAATGTGGCAAAGCTTTGTGACTCAGACCAAACTAATTCTATGCCTTTTTCAGGTTCTTACAAAGTTCAACTTGATTTTTATGATAATGCAACAAATAAAAATATTTTATACAGCACAGAACAGATTATAGAAGTTTACGCAAATCTTTCTACAACAAAGTGGCGTGATACAACGATAAATAGTTCAACCAAACCTTCTCCGGTAAAAAGTGATGGTTCCTTTGAAATAACTCAGTCAATACTTGACGATTTTGTTAACACTACAATCTATGTAGACCCTCAGAACGGGCTTGATACTAATGGTGGTACATATTACGGAAAATTTAAGACACTGCAAAAAGCAGTAGATACTGCCGTACTTAGAAATAATTTAAAAAACTCAAGCGAAGAGTTTAATATTTATCTTTGTGGTGATGTTAATGTTGGCTCGAGCGCTTTTGAGATTGACCTTTCTGGAATAGATCGAAAGGTAACTTTTAATATTAAATCAAATCCAAATAGATCTGATACATCAGTTAAATATGCAATAAAAGGAAGTTCAACCGGAATATCAAGTGCTCTATTAAAAATTAAAGGCAAAGCGTCAAATAAAACGACTGTTAATCTATGTGATATTCAGCTTAATGGAAATAAAAATAATGCTACAGATCAAAGTGGTGATAAAGCAGGTGGCGGGCTTTATTGCAGCAATGCTCTTGTTAATATTGAAAATTGTATAATTTCCAATAACATTGCGCTTTGTGGAATAGGCATATATATAGATGATGGATGCAGTGTAAATCTTACGGGAGATACCGAAATTATTTCAAATAATAATATTTCAGATAATACAAAAGGTGGAGGGGTTTACATACAAAGCGGTTCAATACTTTGTATGAGTGGTAACGCAGTTATTGGAAGAAAAAGCATAACAAACGGTTTGCCGGCAAGTTTTGATGAAGATGATTATGGTAACGGAACATACGATGGCGGTGGTGTTTATAACTGTGGAAAGCTTTATCTTGGATATAAGCATGATGGTTCATCTCTTATAAAAACTGCTCAAACAAAATTATTAAAAGGGATTTATGCAAATTACGCACGTAATAACGGGGCTGGAATTTATTCTTGTAACGGAAGTTCTATTATACTAGCAAGCGGATATATTACTTATAACAAAGCGGCTGGAAATGGAGGCGGAGTTTATATTACAAAATCAGATAAAAATACCGTCATGATTATGTGTGAATCTGCAGTTATAGGAGATGATGTACAGTCTACTGCTGTTACGAGCGGCTCATCTCCAAGCTTTTCAAATTATGCTAAGTGTGGTGGCGGTGTCTATAATAATGGTGCAAATGTATATTTAAGTTACGTAGAGAGCAATGGTTCTATAAACAAGGCTACAGAAGCAAATGTTCTTTCGGGTGGAATAAAACATAATGCGGCATATTTAAACTCAGATAATTGCGGTGGTGGCGGAATTTACAATGACTCCGGTAATGTATATTTTAATGCAGGAAAGATTTCTTATAATTATAGCGCCTGGGGTGGTGGCGGAATTTATAATGATAAAAATCTTTATATAGAAGGCGGATCCTTACTTAATAACAAAAGCTCCAGGGGTGGGGCCGTTTATAATCATTCTTCGCTTGAAATCGGCGGGTCTCCTTCTATTCCAAATTCTTCTACAACAGAGATAAAATCTCCTGGAAGCAATGATATATATGTTGCATTAGGTGATTCAGATTCTATGCATAATATAAACATTGCTAGTGGTGGCATCAGCTCAAGTGATAAAATTTCAATAACTCCTGAGGATAGAACGCGAAGTAAACAGGTAGTGGACGGGTCATCTGATTATTTTGATAAGTTTATTATAACTAAATCTTTTTCTAATGATGTTGACTGGGTAATTGTTACCGATGGAAAGATTGATGCAGATTTTATTGTAAGTAAAAGTGGAAAAGATGATGATTCGTCATATAACGGTACTTATGAAAAACCTTTTAAAACAATAGAAAAAGCAGCAAAAGAATGCTGGAATTCTGGTCGTGTTTATAAAATTTTTATTAATGGGACATTGGAAGAACCTCAGGTAATACCAGATTCCAGTGATATAATGGCAAAGGCACTTGAAATTACAAAATTGGGTTCTAATTCTGGAATAATCGATGCAAAGCAAAACGGAAGGGCTTTAACAATAAGTACAGTTGTACCTGTAACAATTACAAATATTACTATTCAAAATGGTAAGGCGCCTAACGATGATGACGAAGGAGGTGGAATAATAATAAATAAATCTGGGGCAATTGTAAATCTTGGAACTGGAGTAAAAGTTATAAAGAATGAAGCATTCAAGGGCGGTGGTGTATATATCGATACTGGTGCAACATTATGCTTGTACGATAATGCAGAAATTGGAAAATACACTGATACAACCAATGTCCCGACCGAAGATAATGTTTTAACGGGTAATGGAAATAAAGCTCGTGGTTCTGCCGGAGGTGTGCATATTTCTGGTAATTTGTACCTGGGGAAAAAATATGATGTATCAAGCTCTTCTTATGTAAATGCAGATGATCCTGGGAAAATATGTTATAACTATGCAGGTACTCACGGTGGAGGGGTGTATGTAGGTTCAAGTGGATCTTTAGATGCACGTAGTTTTTTTATCGACAATAACTATGCAGGGACCGGTGGAGGCGGGATATATACAAATAAGGATATTTCTTTGGGAAGTACTTCTAATACTACCTTAAGTATAAAAGAGAATAAAGCAGGTAAGGGTGGGGCTATTTATACAGCTAAAAAAATAAAGATTGTTCAAAGTAGTTTCACTATCTCCTATAGTTATGCGAATTCAGATGGAAATGATATTTACCTTAACGGTACTTCAAGTTATATAGAATTTACATCATTTATAAACCCAAGTACAAATTATAAGCCATATATTTTTACAAACGATGTAAGTACAGAAAGACAGATAATAAGAGCTTCCACAGAAGGTGGTATGACTTCAGAGGAGTGCAGCACAAGTATAAAAAACTTTGTCACAGGACATGTAGTACTTGGAACGCAAGGCGGCTATTTGACAGATGACGGGAAATTACACGAAGGATATAAAGTAAGTGTAAGTAGCGCTGCAAATACAATATCTTCTCTTTCTGACATAACAAGTGCAAAATTGGTTTTATCAGGTACTGGTTACGGCGGGAATGAGACGAATATTAACTCAGCTATAAGGAATAAGTCTGCAATTACGTTCAAGATAGATATGGCGGGTTGTCATATGCAATATATAGATTCAAATTTACTTATTAGTTGCGGCAATGTTGAAGAACTTGTACTTCCTTCAAATACGATAGAGATACGAAATAGTTTGGGTTGTACGAATGTTAAAAAAGTTACTATATATAGCAACGATGGAAATTTAACAAACTTGTCTACTATTTTTAAGAATTGCTCGAAGCTTGAAACAATCCGCTTTATAGGTACAAAAGAACAATGGAATGCTATTAGTAGAAATGGGGAATGGTTAAATGCAAGTGCTCCTGTAACTGTGGTTACTTGTGATGATGGAACTGTGTCAGCCCGCTAGATTGTTGCATTAATTTTTGCAAGATTTTCATTATAACCCCAAATTTCTTCGAAAATCTTGCATATACGTCAAATTTGCCTTTCTTCTTATTGACATAAATACGTGTCTTGTGTATATTTTTACAACACATCATTTTCATATGGGGTAACTGCCCCTGTAGCTCAGTCGGTAGAGCGCAACCATGGTAAGGTTGAGGTCTGCGGTTCGATCCCGCACGGGGGCTTAAATTGGGAATGAATCTGATTTTACGAAAATTGTTTTTTAGGAGTATATATTATGGGAAGCAAGAAAAAAGGTGCAGTTGAACTTATCGCATTACAGTGCTCAGAATGCAAAAGAAAAAATTATACTACATCAAAAAACCGCAAGAATATCCAGGGAAAGCTTGAATTAAACAAATACTGCCCATGGGATAAAAAGCACACTTTGCACAAAGAAACAAAGATTAAATAATTTAAGTTGAACAGAATAATTGCGCTGCATGTTTTTGCAGCGAGATTATATTTAGGTCAGTAGTTCAGTTGGTAGAGCATCGGTCTCCAAAACCGAGTGTCGCGGGTTCGAGTCCTGCCTGGCCTGTTATTACAGAAAATGCCGGTTTCGGCAGGGATAGTTGAGGTTATTATGGCTAAGAAGACAAATGAAGTTAGAAGATCAAACTTTTTCAAAGAATGTGCTGGTGAACTTAGAAAAGTTACATGGCCTACAGGTGATGACGTTTGGGCTTCGGTAAAAGTAGTAATTGTTTTAACTGTTATTACATCAATTATTCTTGGAGCATTTGATTCAGGATTTACAGCTCTCTACAGCTTGTTAATGAAATAGGAAGGTTTTTTCTATGGCAAAAAACTGGTACATTCTTCATACTTATACAGGTTATGAAGGAAAGATTGAAAGAACAATCAGACAGTTGCTCGAAGCAGGTGAACTTGATGCATCAATCGTTTGTGATGTAAAAGTTCCGGTAGAAGAAATTGTTGAAATCAAAGACGGTAAAAAAAGAACAAGAAATAATAAATTCCTTCCGGGTTATATCATGCTCGAACTTGATCTTCCTGATCTCGGATGGAAGGCAACATGCAATACTATCCGCCGCATTACTGGCGTAACTGGTTTTGTAGGAACTAATCCAAGTGAAAGACCACGTCCTATCAGTGCAGAAGAAGCAAAAAATCTTTTGCAGAAGGCCGGAGAACTTAAAGGCGAAAAGCCAGTTCATGTTAAACATACATTTGCTGTTGGTGATCAGGTTAAGATTACTGACGGACCATTTGCTACGTTCAGTGGATCTGTAGAAGAGGTTAATCTTGAAAAAGAAAAGCTTCGCGTTATGGTACAGATTTTTGGTCGTGCAACTCCTGTAGAAGTAGATCTTCTTCAGGTAGAAAAAATTGTATAAGAAGCGAAGAGCTTTTTAAATTGCAATTCAGGCTTAGCGAAAGCTAAGAATATATACCTGTTTTAAACAGGATGCCTGATTTTGGGAGAAGTGCCGATCCGTTGGATGACAGGTACTTCGTTAAAAAGGTAAGACGCTTATGCGTCTCCTTTTACACCAATCTTTAGGAGATAAAAAAATGGCTAAGAAGCAAGTAACAGCTGTCATCAAACTGCAGTGCCCTGCAGGAAGTGCGACACCTGCTCCTCCAATCGGACCTGCTTTAGGACCTCACGGGGTTCCAGCTCCAAAGTTTGTCCAGGAATTTAACGACAGAACAAAGTCAATGGAAAAAGGACTTATCATTCCTGTTGTAATTTCTGTTTACTCGGACAAATCATTTACTTTTATTCTCAAGACTCCACCAGCTGCAGTTCTTATCAAAAAGGCTTGCAAACTCGAAAAGGGTTCCGGCAATCCGCTTCGCGATAAGGTAGCAAAAATCTCGCAGAAGGATCTTGAAGAAATCGCAAAAACAAAGATGCCTGATATCACAGCAAACGATATCGAAGCAGCTAAAAAAATCATCGCCGGTACTGCACGCAGTATGGGTGTAGAAGTGGAGGCCTAAATGAAACACGGAAAGAAATATCGCGCATCAGCGGCCAAATACGACTTAACAAAAAAATATGATGTAGCAGCTGCTTGTAAGATGGTTCAGGACATGAAGATTGCAAAGTTTGACGAAACTGTAGAAGCACACGTAAGTGTTCGTCTCGGAAAGAGCGATACAGTTCGTGATACTCTCGTTTTCCCTAACCAGTTTAAGGCAGAAAAGAAAGTATTGGTATTCTGTAAAGAAGACCGCGTAAAAGAAGCTCTCGATGCAGGTGCTGCATATGCAGGTGCTGATGAATACATCGAAAAAGTAAAGGGTGGCTGGCTCGATTTTGATATCGCAGTTGCAACACCTGATATGATGAAAGACGTAGGACGTCTCGGTATGGTTTTAGGACGCAAAGGTCTTATGCCTAACCCAAAGACTGGTACAGTTACAGCTGATATCACAAAAGCCATTGCTGAACTTAAAAAAGGTCGTACAGAATATCGCGCTGACAAAGGCGGTGTTGTACACATTGCTGTAGGTAAATGTTCAATGGATCCTTCAAAAGTTGCAGAAAACATTTCTACACTTCTTTCAGAAATCCAGAGAAAGAAACCTGCAGATGCAAAGGCTGGCTATATTCAGACTGTATCCGTAAGCTCAACTATGGGACCTGGTGTCTGGGTTGACTTTAGGGAAGGAGAGTAATAGATGGCAATTAATAAAATTCAGCCTGCTAAAACAGAGGCTATCGAAGCTGCAAAAAAGACTCTCGGTGAATACAACGATTACATCTTCACTGAATACCGTGGTCTTACAGTAGAACAGATTACTACTCTTCGTGATAAACTTCGTGAACACAATTCAATTCTCAAGGTTATTAAAAATAACTTTGCTAAAATTGCATTTGACGAATTAAAGATCGAAAACGTTGCTGATTATCTTTCTGGTCCTACAGCTATTGCAATGGCTAAAGAAGACTCGAATGAAACAGCAAAAGTTCTTTTTGACTTTGCTAAAGATGCACCTGCTTTACAGATTAAAGGTGGATACGTTAACAAAGAAGTTTACGACACAGCAAAAATTGAAGCATATTCAAAAGTTCCAGGCAAGAAACAGCTCATCGCTATGCTCATGTCTGCAATCAATGGACCTGCTCAGAAACTCGCTGCAACATTGCAGGCTTATGTCGAAAAACTCGAAAAAGAAGGACCTAAAGCCTCTGCACCAAAAGCAGAAGCTCCAGCTCCAGAAGCTGCTCCGGCACAGGATGCAGCACCAGCAGAAGCCGCAGCTCCAGAAGCTCAGGCAGAAGCTCCAAAAGCAGAATAATTTTTCTGCATACAAAGTATTTAAGCACGGTCAGGCTTCATAGCTGTCGACTGTCCGTGTTACAAATAGCAGAAGTTTTCTTGTGAAAACTGACTGCATCGCAAAAGTAAGTGCGGCAGAAAAGCCTTTAACTTACTTGCGAAACATATTATTATTTATGGAGAAGACAATATGGCAGCTCTCACAAATGATCAGATTCTTGATGCAATCGCATCTATGTCAGTACTCGAGGCTTCAGAACTCGTAAAAGCAATGGAAGAAAAATTTGGTGTTACAGCAGCAGTAGCTGTAGCAGCAGCTCCAGGCGCAGCAGGCGGAGC
>CAJORB010000112.1:0-2379 GCA_905236565.1 uncultured Treponema sp.
AACGCGAGTTGCCAAGGTTCCAGAAAAAAAGCCCATATGGGGCTGGAGTGGTGGAAGCGGGCCTGGGCGGTAGCCCGCGGCCCGGTCGTCTGTTAATTATTTAACAAATAACCGGGCAAAGCGTGACCGCAGTCACGCCCACCCATAGAGAAGAGAAAGGAAATAAAGATTTAAAACAACACTTGAGCAATGCATCAAAATGCCGTTAATGTGTCTATCAGTGGTAAAATCTTTGATTAAACCAATCGCCGCAACGGAAAGACCGAACCATGAAATAGACAAACCGAAAATCATAACCAAAATCACATTGATAATCTGAATAAGACAGCGAAGGTCATTCCATTCAAAAGTGTAGCCTGTTTCAATTTTGAAAAATTCTTTCATGGTATCACCCCTTAATATTCAATCTTCTCAAGTCTTTTACGGTTGTATTTAGTCTTATCGGCAAAGTAAGTAGAACGGCATCCAACAAAGGTTTCACCCCTGTTTGCTTTTGTCTGTTCTTTTCTTGCTCTCTTGGAGATGTTTGTATAACTGGCTCTTGCGATTTCTTTTTTAGTCATTTTTATTTACTTCCTTTCCTTTGATAATTAAAGTATAGCATAGTCGGATTTATTTGTCAACTGCTTCTTTGAAAAAAGAAAAATCTTTTTTAATGCAGACGTAAGCAAAGAAACAAGTATCGCCGTGACATGAAGAACAATGCTGACAACGATAGCTATTTTTTATAACTTCTCTAAGATAATTACTAAGAATTATTTTTTCTGTTCCCGTCATCTTTTAAAACTCCTTTCTTTTGATGATTAAAGTATAACATCAAAAAGAATAAATGTCAACCCAAATTTAAAAGTTATTTTTTTAACAATCCATCCGGGCGAGCGCCTGCAGGCGCTCAATTAAATACAGGATGTTCTTTTAAAAATGTATACATTGATTTTAAATCATCATTAGAAATTTTATTTTCATTCCATTTTAACGCTCTAAATTGAGAAGGAAATTCCATTTTAAGGTCATTTTCAAAATCAGCAGAAAGCCAAAGACCTTGGTATAATTCCATTAACATTTTTGTTCTTTCCATTATTAATTACTCCTCTACAAAATACGAACCGTCACCCGCTTCTTCCTCGTAAAAATAGCCCGCATCGTCACATTCAAGGGTGGGGTCATCACCATCATCAACCATTGAACAAGTTCCGTCTTTCTTCCAATAGGGACAATCCCAACCATTTACAGGACAATAGAATTTTTTCATTTTTCTCTCCTTTTCTTTTGATGGTTAAATTATATCATCAGTGTTATTTTTTGTCAAGAGGTTTTAGAAAAAATCTGCAACTTTTTTCTAGCGTTTGGTTTTCTGTCTACTCCGCATTGCAGTGCATTTCACGTACCGACCTTATCTCTAATGAGGCTTACCACCTAGGTAAGTGCCTTTCCCCTCTTGACAATAACAGTATAACATCTCTCTCTTGGATTGTCAACACTTTTTTGAAAGTTATTTTTTTAACAAATGGACGCCCGGGCGCCGAATTGTCAGACAAAAAGAGGAAGTGTTTTAAAACACTTCCTCAAGTTCCATCTGGCGCGCCATTTTCTGAACAGTGCGCCAACACGCTGTGTAAGGGTTGAATTTCATGCTTTCATCGCCCATTTTCAGACAATTCATCATAATTGTGACTTCAATCAGAACATCTTCAAGACCCGTATGACTTTCTGCAAAATCTTTGTTTGCTGTCAGAAAACGATAAGCACATTCCGCACTTGTCTGAATGTTTCCAGCATCAGATACAAATCCGTGAATTGTCGCATAATTTACATAGTCTGAAGTATTCAGAAAACTTGTGCAAGCCATGTTCCAAATACAGAAAAATTCAG
Organism: uncultured Treponema sp.; assembly: GCA_905236565.1. Lineage (GTDB taxonomy): Bacteria > Spirochaetota > Spirochaetia > Treponematales > Treponemataceae > Treponema_D. Next base: position 1,873 of record CAJORB010000112.1, read on the forward strand.
TACCATAGGGGAAAAACCAACGGAAGAAAGAAGCTGTCAGATAACGGGCATCATTATTAGTTGCACGTTTATCAAATCCCATGTTGTACGCACCAACCTGTTTAATTCCATAAGTTTTCATGCAAGTCCAAAGAGCTTTTCTAATTTTCAGAAAACTTGTGAGTTTCCTTGTTCCCTGCTTAATATCCTGCCAATAGGAAGGGATTTTTTCAGCAAAGTAAGCCTGTTCCATCATTTCTTTATCAAGAAAAATTTCAGCGCACACATAAGACGCAGTTTCTAAAATTTCTCCCGTAGTAGTATCAACAACCGCCCAACCAAAATCATAGGGGAGAGGCTGTTCAACGCTGTTTGCGGTTTCGGTATCAATTACAAGTACAAAGTTATCAAGCATTTTTTTGTTTTCCTTTCTTCATTTGATAAATAAAGTATAACACTATTATTTTTAAAAGTCAACAGGTAATAATGCACAAAAAATAAATTAGAAATTATGCAAATTGTCTATAG
>CAJORB010000113.1:0-10349 GCA_905236565.1 uncultured Treponema sp.
TCATCTTAAACAGAAAACTTGCAGATAGAAAACATTATCCGGCAATTGATGTTCCGATGAGTGTAAGCCGTCGTTTTGATAAAGTTAACGGCCCTGTTTTTATTGATGCTGCAAGTGAGATAAGCAGACTTGTTGCAATTTATGATCAGAATGAACTTATGATTACGACAGGTGCATATCAAAAGGGAACTTCACCAGAAATTGATAAGGCAATTGATATGCATGAAGAAATAGAAAAATTCCTCATGCAGAAAAAAACGGATCACTGTACGATGAATGATTCGATTCAAAAACTGTCAGAGCTTTCTGGTATAAAAATTCCAGAAGAGGAATACGATGCTGTTTCTGCAATAGAAGAAGCAGAGATGGAACAGGAAATAGCAGAGAATGAAGCCGTTTAAGTTTGAGCTTGAAGACGTACTTTCTCTGAGAAAATTTGAACAGGAGCAGGCCCAGATTGAACTTGGAAAAGCCGTTTCTGAAGAGACCAGAATACAGAATGATCTGCAGACTCTTGCGCTGCAGCATACAAAGGCGAAAGGAGAGTTAAAGGGAGTTACTGATTTTTCTTTGATAACACAGGGGCAGCAGTTTTTTCTGTTTCTAAAGATGCAGGAAAACAAGCTTTTAGAAGACCTTGCACAGGCAAAGATAATTACAGATGCAAAACGTGAGGTTTTTAAAAAGTGTCTGCAGAAAACACAGAGCCTTGAAAAATTAAAGGAAAAGCAGAAAGAGCTTTATTCTAAGGAAGAAGAAAAGGAAAACGAAGAAATTATTGATGAAACAATAAGCGCCCGCGTTACAGAAAAGAAGTTGATATAAATCCTCCAGCGAGAAATTATAAAATAATGTAAAAATAGAAGCGAATAAAAAAATAGCCCGGAGTTTTCTAAAAGAAATCTCCGGGCGTTGTTTTTTTAAGAAGATGCGTAATTTATTACGCAACACCGGCTAGTATTTAAATGCCGAATGTCCGATAAACTCTCGGAGAATCGAGCGGTCAGGAACTTCTGTCGGATCGATTGTCGGGAATATATCAAGGAATCTTAAAAGACGGCATGCTTCTGAATATTCTTTTTCCAGAGGCGTGATGCGTCTTAAAAGAGGTTCAGCAAAAATCTTTAATACAGAAAGCTCGTAATCAAGTGCTGTGTTTAAAATTGCATCTGCGTTATTCTGGAAAGGGAAGATATGAAGTCTTTCTCCCTTCTGAACGCTGTCCCACATTCCGATTGTTTCTGCAGCAGATTTTCCGCGGAACTGAGAATCTCGAACGATACGGCGGATAAGTCTGTTGTCGCTTGTCGAAATTCTGTTGTGTTCGTTAAAGTTAAGCTGGGTAAGTGCAGAAAGGTAAAGCTTAAACTTAAACTGCGGTTTTACAAGCGGTGTAAGTTTGTCATTAAGACCATGGATACCTTCCATAATGAGAATGTCATTTTCACCAAGCGTAATCTGTTTTGTTCCAGGCTGTCTTGTTCCTGTTGCAAAATCATATTCCGGGAGTGTGATTGTCTTTCCGTCAAAGAGATCAACGAGGTTCTGGTTAATAAGTGGAACGTCGAGCGCTTCAAGACATTCGTAGTCGTAGTTTCCGTTTTCGTCTTTTGGTGTTTTGTCGCGGCCAACATAATAGCAGTCAAGGCTTATTACTTTTGGATTGTAACCGATTGCCTGAAGTTCGAGGGCAAGCTTTTTTGCGCTCGTCGTTTTGCCGGAACTTGAAGGACCTGCAATTAAAACAACCTTTACTTTTCCCTTATCCTGAATCTGCTGTGCGATGTCAGAAATACATTTCTGCTGGAAAATTTCTGAGATGTTGATAAAATCATTTACCTTACGGTTTTTAACAAGTTCATTGAGGGACGCTGCTGTTGTAACTCCAATCTGTTTTCCCCATTTCTTGTATTTTTCATAAGTCTTAAACAACTGCGGAATGTCATGAAATTCCGGGAGGACATCCGGTTCTGATGATGTAGGGAATCTTAAAAGGAATCCCTGTCCATATTTCATGATTTCCCAGGTCTTAAGATAGCCTGTAGAAACTAAAAGAGGAGCGTAGTAGAGATCTGTAAATTCTCCGAGGCAGTTTATTTCTACTCTCGGAGGGCACTTGTAACGAAGAAGGTTTCTTGTGTCATTAAGTTCCTGGCGTTCAAAAAGTTCAATTGCCTGAGCGTATGACATAGAAGATGTTTCGATTGGAAGATTTTTAGAAATCAGCTCCTGCATCTTTGTCTTTAATTTTTCGATTAGAGGCGGATGGATTGCGTTTCCGTCTGCAAGCGTGTAGTAATATCCGTAACCAAGGCTGTGTCCGATTAAGAGCCTGTATTTCGGATCTATTTCGTGCATTGCTGCTTCCATTGTAAAGCAGAGAGTGCGTCTGTAAACTTCTGCACCATCTTTGCTTTTTGCTAAAACTGGTTCAACTTCGCAATCAGTAATAATTGATTTGTTAAGCGAACATATCTGGTTATTGACCCTAACTGCATAAACTGTCTCCGGTTCATTCGTCAAAGCATCAATAAAATCTTTTGCTCTTGAGCCAGGTGCTGTCTCAAGAGTTTTCCCGTTCGGGAGTGTGATTGTTATTCTGTTTGTACTCATTCTTCTATTATATCATAAGAATTAGAGTTGTGGAATTTTTTTAAGTACAATTTTATATGGTAAAAATCTAGTTATCCGGATCACAGACAGGGCAGCTGGTATAACCCTGATCTATGGCTTCTCTGCGGGGAAGCCCGGTCTTTTGTTTCTTTTTTATTTCTTTACAGGAAGCCTTATGGTAATAAATTCCTTCAAAAACTACAAATACTGTCTTTTCATCCTTGTAGGATTCCATAGCCTTAATAAAAGTAAATGTCATCATGCAGCCTTGAAAGATAAAAAGAGAAATAAGAATGATTAATGTAGTCAGATGTTTTTTAATTTTCATTTTTGTCTCCTGGCAAAGTAAGTCTTATGCCGACTGTCAGCTAAAAAGTGCATCAAATGCGGCGCGTGCCTTTGCGGCTTTGTCGTCCTGAGATGTGCCTTTATAAGCTGAATTTAAATCAGGAGAAGCAGACTTTCCTATTGAAGAGTTTACTTTAAAAAAATCGCAGAAATTTGATTTTTCTTTGTCTTTTACAAGCTCATCAATCGTTTCATGGCAGTCGTAGTGACTTCCCGGAGAATAGAATCTGCAGTTTATACATGTATGCAGGTCTCTTCCGCAGTCAGGACATGTGGATGAACGTGTTATGTTTTCAATTGTAATTGGTGTTCCGCACTTTTTGCACATATATATTTCCTATTTCTGTAAATCTTCATTGCCAAATCCAAGCGGCAGAAGTTCTTTTAAAGTGTATTCAACTATATCATTTTCTGACTTTGCAAGTAAAATCTTAAACGTGTCGTGATTACAGAATTCCATCATAACCTGGCGGCAGACACCACAAGGCGGGCAGTAATCCTTAATGTTTCCTTCAGGTCCGCCTACAATCATGATCGCGTCAAATTTTAAGTGACCTTCGCTTACAGCTTTAAAGAAAGCAGTACGCTCTGCGCAGTTAGAAGGCCCGTAAGCGGCATTTTCGATATTACAGCCGCCAAAGATTTTTCCGTCCTGACACAAAAGGGCAGCACCAACTTTAAAATTTGAATACGGCGTGTAAGAAAAATTCAGCATGTCACATGCTTTTTTAAAAAGTTCATTCTTTAAGTTTTGAGTAAGTTCCATAGAAAATATTATAAGCGATAAGACGGAATTTGGCAAAATCTTCTTACATTGCAAAAATAACTATGTTATAGTATCATGCACAATTACGGTGAGAGGTGGCCGGAGGAAAAGATGGATATTCCTGTAATAGCAAGTTTTATTATCTTTTTTTTGTTTATTTTTGTTGTTGTAAAAATCTCTGAGCCGCGTGGTGGCAGTGGAGAACCTGTAAAAGAGCAGGCTGATGAAAACGGCGAGGAAATTCTTGATGAAACTTCTGCTCTTGATGAACATTTTGATGAAGAATATTTTGAGTGCTGCAGAAAGGGGGAGCGCAGCCAGCTTTTCTGTAATTTTGCATCGTGGCAGGATTGTTCGATTTTTCAGGGGTTACTGTTTGCCAACGGAATTTCAAGCCACAAAGAGCACGAGAACTCTAACCGTTTTTATTTTGGTTCAAATCTCATTTCAAATATTTTTTCAGTCCAGTTGTGGATTTTAGTAAAAGACTATAATGATGCGTATGAGCTTTTAAAACAGTTTACAGATCAAAAAGCAGAGGCTATAAAAGAAAAATATGAGTCAAACTCAAATAAGACAGGAGAAAAACTTCTGGGAGCTGTTCTTGCACCTGTTACTGTTTCTAAAGAACAGGAGATTCTTGGAATAAAGGTTTTCCCGAAAAGCGAAAGAGAGATTTGAAAAATCGCTAACCAACGAGAATAATCTGTGTTAGTTGAGAATGAAATGCACTCGTTGGACCTATAGCGCAGACCTTCATTTTCTACTATAATAATAGATTATGAACATAAATCCAGTTGATGGCGAAAAAATAAGTGTTCGCGGGGCCCGCGAGCATAATCTTAAGAATATAGATATTGATATTCCACGCAATAAGCTTGTTGTTGTCTCAGGGCTTTCGGGTTCGGGAAAGTCAAGTTTTGCGTTTGACACCCTTTTTGCAGAAGGTCAGCGCCGTTATGTAGAAAGCCTTTCTTCATATGCCCGTCAGTTTCTTGGAACAATGGATAAGCCTGATGTCGATTTAATCGAAGGCTTGTCTCCTGCAATTTCTATTGAACAGAAAACAACTCACAAAAATCCGCGTTCAACTGTCGGAACTGTTACAGAGATTTATGACTACTATCGTCTTTTATTTGCCAGAATCGGAACTGCGCACTGTCCAAACTGCGGGCGCGAAATTCATGAGCAGAGTGTTGATCAGATTATCGATACGATTGTCGGCTGGGACGAAGGAACTAAGGTTCAGATTTTAGCTCCAGTTATCAGAGGAAAAAAGGGCGAGCATCAGAAGGTTATTGAGGATGCCATTAAGGCAGGGTTTGCCCGCGCCCGCATTGACGGCGTTATGAGTGAGCTTGATAATTCGATTAAACTTGATAAGCAGAAAAAACATACGATAGAACTTGTCATCGACCGAATCGTTTTAAAAGCAGATATCAGAAAGCGCCTTGCAGATTCTGTTGAGACTGCTTTAAAAAGTGCAAACGGAATGATTTTAGTAACGAAAGGTTCAGAAAAAGATGCTGCAACTTATGAAGAAGTAATGTTCTCTCAGAAAAATGCGTGTCCTGACTGCGGTATTTCAATTCCAGAATTACAGCCGCGCCTTTTTTCTTTTAACAATCCGTTCGGTGCATGTCCTGAGTGTACGGGCCTTGGTGAAAAAATGGAATTTGACGAAGACCTTATGATTCCGGATAAAACAAAATCCTATAACGAGCATGCACTTCTTCCGTATAATCCGACAAGCGCATGGAATACAACAAGATTTCAGGCAGTTGCGGATGCATATAATTTTTCACTTGATACTCCGTTCAACAAGCTTACAAAAAAACAGCGCGACGTAATTTTATACGGTTCTGATAAAACTCTGCACTGGGTTTATTACAAGCAGAGTGGAACAGGCATGTCAGAATACAATGAGCCGTGGAAAGGCGTATTTGCTGACATGAACAGACGTTATATCGAAGCGTGGGGCGACAACATGAAGCAGTCGCTTGAAAAATACATGTCACACAAAGAATGTTCATGCTGTCACGGAAAAAAGCTAAGACCAGAAGCTCTTGGTGTTACGGTCGGCAAAAAAAATATAATTGAATTGTGCGAGTTAAGCGTGCTCGATTCAATCGAGTTTTTTAAAAATTTAAAGCTTACAAAGACGCAAAAAGAAATTGCATCGCAGGTTTTAAAAGAAATAAATTCGCGCCTTAACTTTTTAAAGAATGTCGGTCTTGATTATCTTACTCTTGAACGCTCTGCCGGAACTTTGTCTGGCGGTGAGGCTCAGAGAATTCGTCTTGCAACTCAGATTGGTTCTGCTTTAACAGGCGTTATGTACATTCTTGACGAACCTTCAATCGGTCTTCATCAGCGTGATAATCAGCGCCTTATTGATACTCTTACATATCTTCGAGATTTAAAAAACAGCGTGATTGTCGTTGAGCATGATGAACAGACTCTACGCACTGCAGACTGGATTGTTGATATCGGACCTGGTGCTGGTGTTCACGGTGGAAAGGTTGTAGCCTCGGGAACTGTGGAGCAGGTAATGAAAGTCGAAGAAAGTGTGACCGGCCGTTATCTTGCAGGTAAGATTACAATGCCGATTCCAAAGCAGCGTCGTCCCGGTAACGGAAACTTTTTGACTTTAAGTGGAGTAAAGGAACACAACTTAAAAGATATCTCAGTTTCAATTCCGCTTGGAGCTATGACTTGTATTACAGGTGTTTCTGGCTCCGGAAAATCTACTTTGTTAAGTGATGTTCTGTATCCTGCAGTTTCTAATAAACTTATGAGAACAAGTTATCCGACAGGTGCTTTTTCTAAACTTGACGGAATCAAACATATAGACAAAGTCATTAACATTGACCAGAGTCCTATCGGACGAACTCCGCGCTCAAACCCTGCAACTTATGTCGGAGTTTTTGACGAAATCCGCGATTTGTTTGCATCGCTTCCAGAAGCAAAGGCGCGCGGTTATCTTAAGGGCAGATTCAGCTTTAACGTAAAAGGCGGTCGCTGTGAAAACTGTCAGGGAGCCGGAACTATTACAATCGAAATGAACTTCTTGCCGGACGTATTCATTAAATGTGATGTATGTAACGGAAAGCGTTTTAATAAAGAAACTCTTGAGATTTTATATAAAGGGAAAAGCATTACAGACGTTCTTGATATGACGATAGAAGAAGCGTGTGACTTTTTTGCTCATATTCCGCATCTGTCACGTAAGCTTGAAATGCTAAAGAGTGTAGGACTTGGTTATATTCAGCTTGGACAGTCGGCATTAACTTTATCTGGTGGTGAAGCACAGCGTGTAAAACTTGCAAACGAACTTGCGCGCGTTTCGACAGGCCGTACGCTTTATATTCTTGATGAGCCTACGACGGGACTTCATTTTGCAGATGTAAAACAATTGATGAGCGTTCTGCAGCGTCTTGTTGACCAGGGAAATACTGTCGTAATGATTGAACACAATCTTGATGTTATATGCCAGGCAGATTATATAATTGACCTTGGCCCTGAAGGCGGATTCAGGGGAGGAACTGTTGTTGCAACCGGAACTCCTGAAGAAGTTTCTAAAGTAAAGGAAAGCTTTACGGGTCAGTTTGTAAAGGATATGCTTAAAAAGAATAAATAGGGTTTTATGAAGTTTAACTTGAGGAAAACATTTTTATTTTTTCTCATTGCATCAGTTTTTGCCGCTGCTGTTTTTGCAGAAAGTTCTGACAGTTCTGCAGATGAACAGACTACAGTAACAATTCTTAACGCATTAAAAACTTCAAATGTAAAGGATAAAGAAAAAGACGAAGATTTGATTCTTTTTGAAGGCCTTGTAAAGATAAGCGTAGAAAAGGGACAGACAAAGACAATAATAAGTGCCGACAGAATCAGCTACAGCAGAAAACACGAAATGCTTTATGCAGAAGGCAATGTAAATATGGAACAGACAGATAAAAGCGGTTCTGTTTCAAATATCGGTGCAACAAGCGTTCTGTTCAATACATCTACCCTCGAAGGAATTTTTGATGAAGGAAGAATTGTTCAGGCAGAGACAAACTCAATTAATCTTCCGTCGGGTTCAACTCTTGTAGTAGGTTCAGAAGTTTTTGCGCGAAATCACTCCGGAACTATTGCTTTTAAAAACGGCGAGCTTACTTTCTGTAATGATAAACATCCGCACTGGAAAATCAGGGCAACAAGAATCTGGCTTTTGCCTGGAAACGAATTTGCTTTTTTTAATGCAGTTTTATGGCTTGATAATATTCCGGTTTTATATCTTCCGGCTTTTTATTACCCTAAAGATGAACTGTTGTTTAATCCGGTTTTTGGTTTTAAAAACAGAAACGGATTTTATATACAGACAACAACATATCTTTACGGAAGAAAACCTCTTGAACCAGAAAACAGTTCTGCAGGAAGTGCAACTACTGCAAGCGATGATGACATGTCAAAGTACTTTAATTTCATCAAACCTACAAAGCTTATGGATCAGGAAAGACAGGGCTTGATTTTACACAACCTTGACACTGTTTATACGGGAAGTACTTCTGATTACTTAAAGATAATGGCAGACTGGTATTCTAACCTTGGTTTTGCAACAGGTTTTGAAGGTTCTTATAAGCCTAAAAAAATATTCAACCAGCTTGAAGGCGGTGTTCTTTTAGGATTTGGTAATACGGTTTTCCAGTCGGCAAATGCATATAATGTTTATCTGCCTTTTGACAGTGCAGGAGATTCTCATTACGAAAAATCAAATTTTATGGGAATGGAACTTCCGTTCAGATACAGGGCAAATTTAAAACTTGGAATTTCAACTCCGGTAAACCTTACGCTTTCGATGCCGATTTATTCTGATCCATTCTTTAATTATGATTACGGTGACAGATCAGAGACGATGGACTGGTTCTCTTATCTTTTAAATAATCCTGTAGCAGAAAATTCTACTATAACGGAACAGCAGAAACTTGATTCTGCAGAAATTACCTCGTTTACATGGGATTTGTCAGGAAATTATTCTTTAAAGATTCCAGAAGTTTTAAAACCTTATGTTGAATCAGTTTCAATTTCTTCATTTAATTCAGCTGTCGTATTTTCTTCAAAACTTGTGGATTCTCCGTATCTTCCGTCTTATGATCCTTCAGGACGTTTTACTGCACAGAGAAAATTCTTCTTCCCGTCACAGGTAACGCCTTTAAAAACCAGCCTTTCTATAAACGGAAGCCTCATATCACTTGGAAGCACGAAAACTTCTTCTAAATCTGTTTCTTATCCGGTTGAATTGATTCCACCAGAAGAATTGTCTCCTGAAAAAAAAGAAGACGCAGAGAAAAAAGAAGAAGAAAAAAAGGAAGAGAAGGAAACTTCGGGATTTGATTTTGAAAAAGAAGGCCTTGCAATAATTGATTTTTCTCCTGATTCTGTTTCTTCTATAAATGATTTTAAATATGATTTAAATTATTCGATTAATCCTGAGTTTGTTTCTCAGCTTAACTATGCGCATCAGGGCTTAAACAAGGGTTCTGACTTTAAATGGGACAGAATCCAGTCTTCGTATATTTACGTAAAAGTTCCGGTTAAGTTTAAGGACAATCTTTCTGTAAAGAATAATTTCTTTACGATGAATAATACGCTTGATTTTACGCCTGTATATCAGACGCACCCTTATATTTCGACAGATACCACGACAGGCGGCTACCAGGATTCAGAAGTAAAATCAATGAAAAAGGCAGATTATACTTCTTCTATGATGGAAGTTCTTAATACCAACTCTCTGTCTATAAAGCCTTTTACTTTTTATCCTAATTTTAAAGACACGAATATTACATATAATACTTCGGTAAAACTTCTTCGCACAAAATTTATCGGTGATGCGGATAATCCAAAATGGGATACCCTTACCGTCGACTTTAATGATGAAGAATCTATTACGCAGCATTCTCTTGACCTTACGCTTGCTGCAAATGAGCTTGGAGGCGATTTTAAGCAGAGTCTTACGATTACTTCGACATTGCCTCCGCAGGTTTCTAAGTATTACGGAACATTGAAATTTGAATTTCCATATGTAACATTGACGGGGGAGGCAGGAGTAAGCCAGGTAAGTAAGACAGATTCAACATGGAAAAAAGAGCTTTTAAGACAGGGCTTTACATTTAATTTCTTTAACAGCAAATTAAATTTTACAGAATCCTACAACTACGATGTAGAAAACTCTCATCCGGATTCATTAAAGCTTGCACTTTCGTATGAAGGGCTCCAGGTGTCTTATCTCATGCAGTATACAAACCCTTTTGATTTTACATCTACCGGATGGGTTCAGGATACTTCAACGCAGGAGTTTCTTCCAAAGTCTGCAAGTATAGCATATACGCTTCCTGCAAAGAATTTTAAGGCATGGAAAAACAGAATCAGCGTTGCCCCGACACTTGATACAAGCCTTTCTATAGACTTTATACGTCCGACAAACAGTTATTTTATCTTTACACCGGGAATTACATTCAGAATCAACAAGTTCCTTGATATTTCATTCAGTGCAACTTCGAGAAACGATGTACTTTACAGATACGTTCAGTCTGCACTCGGACATCCTGGAAGAATCCCGGGCGAAGAAAACATATTTAAA
>CAJORB010000114.1:0-9014 GCA_905236565.1 uncultured Treponema sp.
CGATGAAGCAAAGCGCCTTCTTAAAACGATAACAGAGGCAGAAGCAAAAGCAGTTAAGCTCGAAAAAGACGGCGCACTTCCTGCAGGCATGGGCGAAGTTTATAAACGCAATGCAAGAAACATCGGCGAACTTGGAATCGGTTTAAACCCGTGCGCGATGATTACAGGAAACATGCTCGAAGATGAAAAAGCATTTAAGACATGTCACTTTGCAATCGGACAGAACTATGATGGGGACGCGCCAAGTCTTATTCATCTTGATGGTGTTGTAAGAAATCCGACGATTGTAATTAAATACGAAGACGGTTCAGAATTTACGGCACTTGAAAAAGGCGAACTAAAGATTTAAGTTTTTGCGCTGACCGCGCAAATTTTTAATCCCGCGCGAACTTTCGCGCAGGACAACGCCGCGCTATAACTTTTTAATCATGTCACTTTCTTCTTTAATCTGCTCGCGCGTCATAGTCTCTGCATGCTTTAACATACTTACAGGGATTCCATACGACTTTTCAAGCGACTCGTCTGTCATTACTTCGTCAGGCGTTCCAAGGTCAATGTCATGATTAGAATAAAAAAGCATTACGGTATCTGCATACTTTCTCGTTAAATCAATTTCGTGCATCGAAATATAAATCGTTGTTCCTGTTGAACGACAATATTCTTTAAGATATTTTACGCACTTATCTTTCTGCGCATCCTCGCATGCAAAAAAAGGTTCATCCATAAAAATTATTTTTGTTCCGTATAAAAGCGAAAACGCCGCGATAACTCTCTGCATCTCGCCCTTACTTGTGTTGTTCAATTTTTTTTCTAAAACTGAATCAAGCTCAAAAACTTTTTTTACTTCAGAAAGAAGATCTTCTTTATTACCATTAACGGCGGCCGCGTTTCCTTTTAACGCCCCGTTTGAGTATACATAATTTAAAAGGTCGCCTACTTTATCGTCCGTATCAAATTCCATATTCTGATAGACAAACGAAGCCGTTTCATTTTTTTCTTCTTCCGACATAAGCGACGTGTCTTTTCCGCAAATCCAGATTTTTCCCTGGAGCGGCAGCACGCGGCCGCCTGCCAGAAGCATGAACGTAGATTTTCCGCTTGCATTAGGTCCTACAAGGTTTACAAAGCCTTCAGGAAACTCTGCAGAAAAATGATCAAAAACAGTCGCTCCCGGAATCGGCTTTCCGTTTTCGTCAACGTCACCTTCTACCGGAGGATAAGAAAAATGCACATCGTTAAAAGTTATTACGCTCATTAATTTGATTCCTTAAAAACATATGCATGATTCATCGGACCGCGTCCCTTTCCTAAATCAAGCATTGCAGCAAGTGCACCAGAAATATAATCCTTAGCTTTTTTTACAGCTTCTTCAAGAGAAGAACCCTTTGCAAGATTTGCAGCAATGGCACTTGATAAAGTACAGCCTGTTCCATGTGTGTTAGGATTATCAATTCTTTTTCCGTTAAACCATTTATAGTTTCCGTTTTCAAAAAGAAGATCGTTTGCATCGTTAAGGTTGTGTCCGCCCTTGCATAAAACTGCGCAGGAAAATTTTTCGCTTATTGTTTTTGCAGCTTTAATCATATCATCTGCACTTTCGATTTTCATTCCAGAAAGAATTTCTGCTTCGGGAATATTTGGTGTACAGACAGTTGCAATCGGTAAAAGTTCTGCCTTTAATGTTTCTATTGCTTCATCATCAATTAATTTTGCGCCACTCGTTGCAACCATTACAGGATCTACGACAATATTTTTTATTTCATAAAAGCGAAGCCGCTCTGCAATTGTTTTAATGATTTCGCTTTGTGCAACCATTCCGATTTTAACGCTGTCAGGACGAATATCTGTTATGCACGAATCAATCTGCTGTTTTAAAAAATCTGCAGGAACACCCATAATTCCCTGAACGCCCGTCGTGTTCTGCGCAGTAAGTGCTGTAATTGCACTCATCGCAAAAACACCGTTTGCTGTCATTGTCTTTATATCTGCCTGAATTCCGGCTCCGCCGCTTGAATCACTTCCGGCAATTGTCATTGCAACTTTCATATTGTCCTCACTCTATTATTTAAAAAGTGCGCATGTTTTTTCGTAAAGTTTTTCTGTCGCTTCTTTGATATTCTCTGCTCCGAAGATTGCGCTTATTACAGAAATTCCGACGATGCCGCTGTCTTTAAGTTCAGTTAAGTTTTCTAATGTTATTCCGCCTATAGCAACAACAGGAATCTTAACCGCGCTGCAGATGTTTTTTAAAGTTTCATACGGAACATAATCAGCGTCGTCTTTTGAATTTGTAGAAAACACAGCGCCTACACCAAGATAATCGGCTCCCTGTTTTTCTGCAAGCAGCGCCTGCTCGACAGTCTGCGCAGACACACCAAGAATCTTGTCACTTCCGATAATCGAACGAACGTCCTTCGCATTCATATCACTCTGTCCGACGTGAACACCATCTGCATTAATTTTTTTTGCAAGTTCAACATTGTCATTTATTACAAACGGAATGTTGTGCTTTTTGCACACCGCCTGCACTTTAAAAGCAAGATCCAAAAATTCTTTTTCGTCTGCATTTTTTTCTCTAAGCTGAATAAAAGTAGCTCCGCCTTCGATTGCTTCTTCTACCTGCTCTTCTAAAGTCTGAATACCGTTTGATTTTTTTAACCAGTGTCTGTCTGTTACTGCATAAAGCAAAAGACTTTTTTTAAGGTTGGATGGATTTTTTGCAAACATATTTTTTCTCCCTACGCCGGCATTACCCTGATCAGGTTCTATGGGTCAAGGAAAACTTCCTACTCTCAGCCGGCTTTACACCAGCTCCCCGTTGATTATTTTAAAATCATATTAATGAATTTTATTTTTTATTTCAAGTTTTATATCTAAAATCCACTGTTATAAACTTTTAACATTGCTGAATTTAATCTATTCCGCCTCAGGCTTTCCGGTGTTCCTTTTCGAAAGCCCGAACGGCGCTCTTTTTAAATTCTATCTTGTCATTTTTCGGTAAACAGTACGCTTTGGAACGCCTGCTTCTTCGCCAAACTGTTCTTTCTTCCATTCAGCGTATTCTGTCCAGTTGCCTTCAAAGAAGCGCACTTCTGAATTGTTTTCGAATGCAAGAATATGCGTACAGATGCGGTCGAGGAACCAGCGGTCGTGACTTACAACCATTGCGCAGCCTGCAAAGTCTTCGAGGGCTTCTTCGAGCGCGCGCACTGTCTGAACATCGAGGTCGTTTGTAGGTTCGTCAAACAAAAGAACGTTTCCGCTTTCCTTTAACATCATTCCAAGATTAAGACGGTTTTTTTCACCGCCGGATAATACGCTTACCTTTTTGTTCTGGTCAGGACCTGCAAAGTTAAACCAGCCGCAGTATGCGTGCGCGTTAACCTCGCGTACGCCGCCTTCAAGAGCGTGTCCCTTTTCGTCAACGGCGCCAAGCTTAACTAAATCAGCTCCGCCACCGAGTGTTTCATAAACAGTCTTATCAGGATCGAGGCCGGTGCGCATCTGATCAACATAAACGAGTTTTACAGTCTGACCGATTTTAATTTCACCGCTGTCAGGTTTTTCGCCGCCTTCCATTCCTGCAGCATCAACAATCATTTTAAAAAGAGTAGTCTTACCTGCACCGTTAGGGCCGACGATGCCGACAATAGCACCGGCCGGAATATGCACGTTAAGATTCTCAAACAATAATTTATCACCAAAGGATTTTGAAAGCCCTTCAAAATCGATAACCTGGTTTCCAAGTCGTGGACCTGCCGGAATAGAAATCTGTGTATCCTTTAACTGCTTTTTGCTTTCCTGCGCCATAAGCTCGTTGTAGCGCGTAATATGTTCCTTGTGTTTTGCCTGGCGACCTTTTGCACCCATGTGAATCCACTCAAGCTCGCGTGCAATTTCTTTCTGACGTTCTGACTCGTGCTTGTTTTCAAGAGCAAGGCGCTGATTCTTTTGTTCAAGCCATGATGAATAATTTCCTTTGAACGGGAAACCTTCTCCACGGTCAAGCTCAAGAATCCAGCCTGCAACGTCATCGAGAAAGTAACGGTCGTGCGTAATTGCAATTACAGTTCCAGGATAATCGTGAAGATGTTTTTCAAGCCATGCAACAGTTTCTGCATCAAGATGGTTTGTAGGTTCGTCGAGCAAAAGGATGTCAGGCTTCTGTAAAAGAAGACGGCACAGAGCAACACGACGGCGCTCACCTCCAGAAAGAACATCAACAACCTGGTCAGCCGGAGGACAGCGCAGAGCGTCCATAGCAAGTTCAAGATTATTATCAAGATTCCATGCATCTGCTAAATCAAGCTTTTCCTGAATCTCTGCCTGGCGTGCACAGAGCTTATCAAAATCTGCATCCGGATCCCCGAACGCTTCGTTTACTTTATCAAATTCTGCAAGAAGATCTGTAATAGGTTTAACGCCTTCTTTTACGATTTCCATTACAGTCTTTCCGGCTTCAAGCTGCGGCTCCTGCTCAAGATAGCCGATTGTGTATCCCGGCGCTAAAGAAGTCTCACCGGTAAAATCCTTATCGATTCCCGCAAGAATCTTAAAAAGGCTCGACTTACCCGAACCGTTAGGACCGATAACTCCGATTTTTGCACCGTAGTAATATGAAATGCCAATGTTTTTAAGAACGACCTTTGTTCCGTATGCACGGCTAACATCGTTCATCGTGTAAATAATTTTTTTATCATCAAATGTCTTTGCCATGCCTGTAGTTTATAGGAAAAACTGAATATTATCTAGTTGCGTTTGGGGTACGAGGGAAATTAATTTATACTTTCAATTTCAAGAATAAATTCTTTTAAAACCTTTTCCTTCTGTTCAAAAGATGTTTTTTCTGAATTTAATAAATCGAATTTTGATTTTCTTAGTTTAAACCATTTAGAGTCTTCTGTTGAATATTTATCGTATTCGCCGTATTTTAAATCATCAAAAGATTTTGTCTTTATTTTTCCATTATATATTTCTCCCCAAAAACCATAATCTTCTTCTGTAAAATAAAAACCAAACCAGTAGCCACGGTTATCTTTTTCTACCCAAAAACCAATTTGATTTTCAGAAGATCCTTTAGCCCTATTATTTATTTTAAAACCCATCCTATCCAGAATATTCTGGACAACTTTCACGGCATAACCTAAATCTTTTAACTCCATGACTTTAAACTGTCTTTCTTCCATAATTCTACAAACTCCTTTAATATAATTTAATATACAGCTTATTAAGCTTTCTTCTTTGGACGCAGCTTCTAAAATCTTTTTTATGTATCCGCAAAACTCGTTCCATGTATGCTTGTTTTTATATTTTATTGCTTTGACATCGTAATTTGCTATAAACCCAATTCTATTCTCGCTGTATTTTCTTTTGTATTTTTCGTAATGATCGTTTTGATCATATATTTTATTTTCAATAATGTAATTATCATAATTTTTTGTGTTAATCACTAAATCAAATCTGGAATCCCCTGAAGAAATTTCTCTTTCCATATCTAAAGATTGTTCTTTTATATTTTTATCACCAGGAAAAAAGAAATCAAGAAACAACTTCCTAAATTCTGAGCTCGTGTTATACGCTGCAGCAATAATGTCTGACAAGCTGTTTTCATTTCCAAAAGCAGAAAGATTTTTAAAAAATATATTCATGGATTCGTTTATCATATGCATCTATCTTTTTATTCCGGAATAGCAGTTAAACTATTAACTCTAATCCATTCACCTGTTCTAATTTTTTCACCAAGCTCTGGAATTATGCTTGGTGGCTGTGATGTGTAATCATAACCATTGAAACTACCAGCAGAGAATGAAAAGTTTTGATTGTATTTATTATACATTTCTGAGTTATACCAAAAATTAGTGTCAAAAGCATCAACATTGAAATTATAAGTGTAATCAATAGTTGAACCCCAATCTTTGAAAGCGTTTTTATTAATCTTCTTTAATGTGCTAGGGAAAGTAATATCCTTAACAGAAGAATTATAAAAAGCATTTTCTCCGATTTCTTCAACACCTTCAGGTATTACTACCTTAGTGATTTTTGTAGTATTTGCAAAACCTGTAAATACTTTTGGTACAGAAGTAAATACAATCTTCTTTAATGAAGAACCAGCATTCATCTTTTCAATGAAATTTCCTGTTGGTGTATAAACTTCTTCAACATTTGAACAACCTTCAAAAGCATCATTTGCAATATTAATATTAGTAGAATTAATTTTAATTGTCTTTAAATTAAGGCAATCTTTAAATGCACCACCTTTAATTGCAGTAATATTCGAAGGAATAATTAATTCTTCAATATATTTTAATTCTGCAAATGAATGTATATTTATTGTTGTAACAGTATTAGGAAGTATTACACCTTTAATGTTATCATAATTATATGATGAATAACAAAAAAGTGCTGCAGGTACTTCAGTCATAGACGTAATATTAGAGAAATCTAATATAAAGTTATGAACATTACTTGCAACAGAAGTTGTAATAGGAAATGAATTAGAATCAAATATTATTTTATAAGTAAGTAATTCATAACAATCATTTGCTAAAACAAGTTTTGTATCTTTTGTAGTGTTCTGAATAACAGAAAGTACATTGTCTTTGTTAACATTAACCACTAAATATCCATTTTCGAATACTTCAACAGGCTGTGGCTGTTCAGGATTCTCGTTTGGATTTTCAGGATTTTCATTTCCACCTATAGAGCTTGTGGTGCCGCCACCAGATCCATCCCCTGGATTTGCACAGGATGCCAAGAGAAAAAGTGCAGAAAACAGTATAAAAATGAGTTTTTTCATAAAATTTAGCCTCCGATAAAGAAATAATTTAATCTATTATTACGCTAATTCAAGTAATTTATTATAAGTCTGTTACTTTAAAAAGGCAAGTTTAAAAAATATATACTCTAAAAAGTGTATTATTGTTGTATGGGATTTAGAGAAAACCTTAAAGACGAAATGGATTACCAGGACATTTCAACAAGAGAACTTGCAGAAAAATCCGGCGTAGGAAAACGTACAATTGACAATTATCTGATGTCTAATCCTCAGGAACCCGGAGTCTACAATGCAATTAAAATTGCGCAGGCTCTTAATGTCTCTGTGGAGTATCTTGTAACAGGTTCAGAATACAAAAGTCCCGTAACAATCACAGGAGAAAAACTGGAGTTCCTTTCTTCATTTGAACACTTACAGGCCGATGACCGTCTTTTAATAGTAAATCTCATTAAAAAACTTCAGCACGCGGCAACCCCATCTTAACACCCACTGTAATTTTTCTAGACTGAATATAATAATTATCGTGATAGACTGTCTTGTAATCGAGAATGTTGTCGACTTTTAGATAACAGTTCCAGTTATCTGTTATGTCAAAAGATGCGCATGCGTTCCAAAGATAAATTGCAGAATATGTTTCTTCGTTGTCATTCTGTTTGTAGCGTTCACCTGTAAATGAATAGTCTGTCGTAAATGTAAAGCGGCCGGTTTTTACGCGGATTTGAGCATGAGCCTGCCACTCGGGCACCCACATAATCTGTTTTCCTATGTCACAAAGCCTTGCGCTTGTATAAGTTGCATCTGCACTAAATAATAAAATTCCGTCAAAAAAAGAAAGCGAAAGACCTGCTGTCGCAACATTGTAAAACGCATCTCCATTATTAACAGGAATCATTTTTCCAGGCGTACCAGAATCTGTTCCCCAGCGGATTTTGTTTCCATAATAAGAAAACTTATACTGCGCCCAGAGTGGAAAATCATCACGCTTAAAACCTGCAAACACAGACCATCCGTCTTCGGGTTTTAGCTTTATGTTACCGCACGCATAACTTGTATCAGGCCAGTAAAGCTGATTGAATGTCGGAAGCACAAACTCACGGAACGATGCAACAGTTACACCCTGATAAGATGCCGTCAGACGCGGAAGGAGCGCAACGCCACTTTTCTGATTCTGCCATAACAAAACAATAAGCTGAGGTTCAACTTCAAATCCTGCAAACGAAAATTTTTTCGAAGCTCCGATTTTTTCTGATAAACGAAACGCATTAGCCACGCTGTTTTCATTTGCGCTTCCTGATGCACTTTTCCCACCCGGAATAAACTCTGCATCAACTCCGGCTGTAAAATCGCAGATCCATTTTATATTTTCTGTAACAGAGATTTTATTAAATCTTGTATTATCAATATCGTTTGTCGAAAGATTGTTTATAAATTTTACATTTCCAAAATTATAAAAAAGACTTGTGTCAGATTTAAATTCATTTTTTAATTCTGAATTTTTATAAGAAAGATTTATATTATTGCGGGTAGAAAAATCTTCTTCGAGATTTGTATTTAAAGAAAAACCGCCGGCTTTTAATTTATTGTAGGATAGTGTGTCGCTTCCGTATAAATTTAATTTGTCATTAAGCTTAACGTTCCAGCCAAATGCAAGATTTCCTGCGCGCGAAAAATTATAAAGGTTTGTAGCATATGGAGTTTCAAATTCATTTTCTGCAAAAATAACGTCACCGAAAAAATTTATATTTACGTTTTTAAATTCTTTTGCATAAGAAATCTTTGCATTCCATGTATCAAAAAGAGAGTTTTCAAAACCTGCACAGCTTACCGACGCACTCAATCTTTCGCCACCGTTTTTTGTCGTAATACGGATTATGCACCCTGCAAATTCTGTTTCGCCTAAAGACGGAATATCTTCTATTTCAATTGTCTCAATAGAATTTATATCTATCGAGTTCCAGTCAAACTCTCCTGTCGTAGAATTGTTAGAAAGGATTCCATCGATGTAAACTTTTATGCAAAAGCTTGTGTATCCTTTGTACGAAAGCTGTGACTGAGAACCACTCCCGCCGGTTGTCATTACAAAAAAACCTTCGCCGCGCAAAAAGTCCGGAAGGTTTTGTGTTTTGCTTTCTTCTATTTTAGTTGAATTAAATTTACGGACTGCAGAGTTTTCGTGATGCGATGATTTCTGGTACTGCGGATTATCCTGCTGTGATTTTTTTTCATCTTCTGTTTCGCC
>CAJORB010000115.1:0-8435 GCA_905236565.1 uncultured Treponema sp.
AATTGTTGTGAACCCATGGGTCTGTTCCGGCAGTATCTTCGGTGAGATTGTAGGCAGCTTCTGCGCGAAGATTAAAGTGCCAGATTGTTGTTGCAGCTTCCAGTCCGAATGTCTGTTTTTTGTCATAAGACAGGAATTTGTCGCCTTCTTCTGCAGTTCCCGAAAGTTCTTTCGTAACATAAGAAGCAAGGCGCGAAGCGTTGAACGAAGGCTGTTTGTAGTAGCCGTTATAGTAACTGATTCCGAAATCTACAGGACCTGCACTTGCAGTAACGCGAGCGCCGAATTGTCCGTATTTGAGTGTATTCAGCTCTGGATAAATTGAATCTGGCTCTGCGCTTAATGCATTTGCGTTAGTGAGGGCTGTCATATATGCAGTTCCTGCAGCTTCAAGTTGTGCAAGTGCTGCAGCATTTGTCGGAGCCTGTGAGACTGCGATTAAAGCCTGATTGTAGGCTGTGAATGCATTTTTGACTGCAGTTGTTGCGGCAGCTTCTGTGGTTTTAGAAAGCGTGGTGTATGCTGCCGGTGTCCATATTCCGCTTTTTGAAAATCTGTCTACGGGAAGAAGCGGTGAATAAATTACTTCTGCGTGAAGATTGTTTACTCCAAAGTCTCCTCCGAGTTTTAGCATCGGTGTGCTTATGCGGCGTTCGATGTAATCCGGTATGATGAAGTCTGTATAATCGTCTGCGTTAAAATTATCGATTACATGAAGTTTATCACCTTTGCCCCAGACTACTTTCATTTTGCCTGCTTCGATTGTAAGCCAGTCAAAAGTTGTTCTTAACGATAATTCATCAACAATGTCCAGCGGATGGTTTTTAAGGATGTCATCGTTAAATTTAAGCTGAACTGAAGAATCTGAGATTTTACCTTTGTACTCAAACCCGAGTTTTGCCTGAGGAACTGCAGATGTTGTAATTGAATCTGCATCATCATCTGTTATATATGAGCGGATATCGATTGATGCAGTTCCGTTTACATTTACGTTTGAAGAAGAATCTGATGAAAAAGAATTATCATCAAATGAATTAAAATCATCACCAAAGCCTGTAAGGTCAGATGACTGAGCAGAAACTGCTGAACATAAAAATGCTGTCATCGTCATTGCAGATAATGTTGTTTTAAGAAAATGTTTTTTCATTTTTTTGCCTTCTTTTATCTGTGGGCGGACAATACCGCCCTAAGTAAAATTTATTTTCCTACTGTTAAAAAGTTCTGTGTAAATACTCTGTCAGGAAGAGGTTTATCAACGATTACTTTTAAAACCTGTAGTGTTGTTGAGTGTCCTGTCTGAACATTTTTAAGACAGTTTTCCATCGGAATATCGTACCCGTCGATGTTCTGGATTTTTAATACTTCGAGAACTTTTACAAGCTTGTCATTCTTATCAAACATTTCTGTATGAACAGGATACATAGTTTTTTTATCAACCCAGACCATTCTGTAATTGTACTGTGTTCCTTTTTTATCAAGCGGAATTTCTTTAATAACGTGGCAGTCGTATTTTGTTCCGTTTGCTACTGTAAATGATTCATCACGCAGATACTGATGTTCATCTTCGCTTACATCACGTGTTGTAAGGTCATCATAAGTTGCATCTGTTCCCATAAAAGATTTTGAACCTTCGCTTGAGTTTACGCGGCGAACAGATTTTAATGAAGGAAGATAAATCCATTTATCATCCGGGCCGTTATCATTTGTTACCTGGAGGAATCTTGTATCTTTTACAGATGCAGGTCCTTTAAAATCCATTACGACATAGGTTTTTCCTCCATCGTGTTTTCCGTATTCTACTACCTGACGGTTTTCTGTTTCGCCTGATTTATTTTTGAGCGTCATGACAACCATTGACTGTGAGAACTGAGGTTCTTTAAAATCTGCAACCTTTTGCATGATTTCGTTTCCTTTTGCATCTGCAAATGCAGAGCACATTCCGATTACACAAGCTGCAAGTACAGCATAATTCTTTGTTGATTTATTCATATTATTTCTCCTTAAAAGATTCCGCGTTAGCGGTGTTTTTTTGATGTAATAAATTTTGGCTGGAACTGATTTAATATTCCAGGAATTATAGTCATTGCAAGAATGCTTGAAGTAAACATTACTATTGCAACAAGAATACCGATGTATCTTAATACGATGAACTTTGAACAGCACAAAACTAAAAATCCAAGCCCGACTGCAACGGCATTTGTTACAATACCGTGACCGCTTTTCTTAAAAGTCTGTCTGGTTACTGTTTCAAGGTCATCAGTTTTTTCGCGCTCTTCTTTGTATGTTGTAAGAAAATGAATCGTATAGTCGATTCCGACTCCAACAGCAACAGAAGCAATTATGCTTGTTACAAGATCAAGATTGATTCCTGT
The DNA here is from genome assembly GCA_905236565.1 of uncultured Treponema sp. Taxonomy (GTDB): domain Bacteria; phylum Spirochaetota; class Spirochaetia; order Treponematales; family Treponemataceae; genus Treponema_D. Next base: position 2,373 of record CAJORB010000115.1, read on the forward strand.
AAAGCCCATTACCATGTAATTAAGGAGTATTGTGAGCGCAAGCGGAATTGCACCAACAACACCGGCAAAGCCTGACTTAAACGCGATGGATATGATGATGAATACAGAAATGAGTGATATAAGAAGGCTCTGAACCTGGCTTGATACAATCATTTTCGTCATCGTATATTCCATCTCGCCGGCGCCAGTTGCTTCGATTGTGTAACCGGCCGGGAAATTGTTTTTTGCAAACTCTTTAGCGGCTGCAATTATCGCACCGGTTTCTTCTGTCGAATGGTTTCTTAACTGACACTGAACTCTCATGATTTTTGGATTCATATCATCGTCGACGAAGCGCCCGAGAGATCCGCTTAAAAGTGTGAGGTATCCGTTAATTACTCCCTTTAATTCTTCTCTTGAAACTACAGGATATTTCGAAACATCATACGGGATTTCGTAGTATGCCATTCCGTTATAGTTGTAAGTGCTTTCGATGTATTTAAGCATTTTCTCGCTCGTTGCTTTTCTGGCGCCGGCGGCTATGTAGGCTCTATTAAGCATGTCGATTACCTGTTCTGCAGTGAGAGTCGAAGAAAGCATGTCATTGTACTGTTCATTAATAGATGAGTCGCTTTCTGCCGTTGTGTATTCTGAATCTTTGGATGTTGAATTGTCTGATGAGAAATCATCTGTAAATCCAAAGTCAGAAAAATCACCGAACGAGTCATCGCCGAATCCGAAGTCTGCGTTAAGGTCATCGGCCGCATTGCCGGTTGTAAAAGTTGAGCCTTCAGTTGCAGAATCCGCGCTGCTGGTTTCGAGAGCGTTGCTATCGGTCGAAGCGGCATTTTCATTCTGTGCAGACGGAACATGCCATACCTGATTGATTCGTTTAATGAAATCTGTAAACGAAATTATTTTTCCGATTCCTTCGAAATTTTCTGTAAGATATTCCTGCATGTCATCGACTGCCTTAAGGATTTCTGGATTTGCAATATCACCTTTTTTCTGGCCTTCGATGTTAAAGTAAAGACTGTTTGTTCCTGCAAACTGTCTGTCGATATATCTTATTCCTTCACGAAGACTGCAGTTTTCTGGAAAATAATTTACGATTGCAGTATCGATATGAAGCATCCTTAATCCGACGCATGAAAGAAGTAAAAGTGTAAGTGTAAAAACTGCAAGTCTTGGTTTGCTTCCGCAGAAAAAGTGATAGATGCTGTAGAGTGTGTTTCCGCTTGCTTCTTTTGTGTTCGCTTTTATTTTTGCAGTAAGTTTATCCATTCGTGTAGTTTTTCTGTTTACTTTCTTTACATCTTTTAAAAGAAGTATTGCCGGAATGAATGTAATTGAAAGCAGGAGAGAAATTGCAACACCTACTGCAGTAAAGATTGCAAAACTATGAAGTGGTTCGATTGGACTTGATACAAGAGAAATGAAACCTACTACAGTTGTAATTCCTGCAAGAAGAACAGCACTCATTACTTCGTTAAGTCCTGAGAAAACTGCATTCTGATATTGTTCTTTGGTTAGTTCAGTATTTAAGCTTTCGCAGGCTACATAATAATGTGTAAGAACATGAATGCCGTATGCAGAACCTACTGCAATCAGTGCAACCGGAATTACACTTGATACGATTGTAAATGTTACGTTAAATGCTGCCATGATTCCGACTGTCCAGACAGTTGCCATTACAACCGTGATGAGAGGAAGAAGAGTTCCGTCTAAAGTTTTAAAGCTAAAGAAAAGCGAAAGAAGAACTACGATGATTACAAGCGGAATCAAAAAAGCAAGATCAGAGAGCATGAAGCTTCTTGCACTTTCTGCTACAACCGGGTCGCCGAAGATTTCGTATTTTAATTCGTGGCCTGCGGTTTCTTCTTTTACGATTTTTCTAACTTCTTCGAGAACTTTCTGCTGGCGTTCTGCATCAGTAATTTTTAATTCTGCTTTTTCTTCTGGAGAAGGTGAGTGAATCGTAATCTGCATCTGTGTTGCAGTTCCATCGTCATTTATTATGACGCGGTTATACATGTCGCTCCACTCTGTAAGGCGAGAATTGATAAGAGCGATGTCTTCTTCTGTTCCGGTGTAGGAATCCGGAATGAGCTGTGAAGCAGAAATTGAACCGTCAGATTCGCATACGTAGTCTATATGTGTAAGAGAATCAACGTCATCTACCTGCGAAAGCTCGAGTGCGCGGTCTGTGATTTTTCTTATGACATCGATATTTTCTGGTGTGACAATTGGTCCGCGTTTTGCTTCAAGGCTTACACCGATTACAATCATACTGCCGAACTGGCCTTCTGTTTTTTCGAGCCGTGTGTATGAGGCATCTTTTTGCGGCAGGAACTGTCGTATTGAGTTGTCGATTCCAAGGCCCGTTACAAAGTATCCGAAAACCAGCGTCAAAGCCAGACAGACGCCGATTATAATTTTCGGGTGCTTAAAAAAAGTTTTGGTAAATTTCATTTTGCATGAACCTTCTTTATGTTGATTTGCTGCTTATTCGTTTAAGCGTTTAAGAAGTTAAACTAATAAACATATACTGAATATACAGATATCCCCGCGCAGAGTCAAGTAATTTTTAAATTTTTTATGCGGAATTTGAGTAAATTCACCTTACATGGCTTAAAAAAAGCTTTATAATGCTGTTATGGAATATTTAATATTGGGTCTGGCGGTTGTCGTAATTATTGTGGCGCTTTCTTATTTTTCTAATCTTGTAAAAAAGCCAAAGGAAGGGCAGGGCGGCCGTGCTAAAAGCAAAGCCGGCGCATCTTCGAATGCAAACCCGGGCTTTGTGACATGTCCTGTCTGTAATACACCGCTTGCAAAGGGGCAGAACCTGATATCGAAGGTTTACAGGCCGATGGATGTTCCTGATCAGAGGTGCACGATAAACGGCTGTCCTCACTGCTATCCGCACCCAGAGCCCGGTTTAAGGCGCCAGTGCCCGTGCTGCAAAAAAGAAATTCCGCTTAACGGTTATCTTATCGCCCGCCTTTTTAATTACAAGAATAACAAAAAGCACGTAATGGTCACCGGCTGCAGCGAGTGCTGTAAGAAATGATGAGGAGAAAATTAGTCGCCCAGATTGCTTAAAAGTGATTTGATTATTGGTGTAATTAGAGACAATTGTTTTTTATCGCATCTATTGATTAGTTCAGCAATTTCTTTATTTGAAATTGATTTTTCATTAAAAAGTAAATCATCTGTTCGTACATTCAATGCTTTTGATATTTCGACAAGAACCTGGAGGCTGAGCTTTGTTGAACCTGTTTCTATGTGGCTCATATGTGTCGGTGAAATGCTGATTTTTTCTGCCAGGTCTTCCTGAGTTAATTCTGCTATTTTTCTGAATTTCTTTATTCGTTTTCCAATTGCTTTATAATCCACTTTTATGCCTATGTAGTTAAATTTAGTTGAATTTTATAGGCAGTTAATCTATAATTACATAGTCTATATAGGCTAAAAATAGCCTATATAGTTCATATTATAATGACAAAAGAGGGTTTTATGAAACGAATTTCCGTATTTTTTATTATTAGTCTTTTATTTTTTAGTTGTGCTTCTTCTATTGTTGAAATGGGAGATGCAATTTCTAGAAGTCGTTCTGTCCCTGAATTAAATACGGTTACTACGGTTTCTATTGGTGATGTTATGTTGCTGCAGGCTACGGAAACAAAAACATCTGCTGTTCAAATACTTAAAGATGATCCGAAAGGTTTTTTTACTAAGGGATATTATAGGTTTTATGGTTTCGCTGAAAAAGGCATAAAACTTTATGCACCTATAGTTACAACCGGAGCAAATTTTCCTTATGGAGCAAGGTGGTTTGCGTATGGTGAAAGAACTGTAACAGATAGTACTTCTGGACAGACTGAAAAAAAAGTTGTACTGTCGTTGGCTGGACTTGGAGGTTTTGGTAACTTCGCTAGAGGATTAAATATACGTGAAGATTTTTATAAATTTACAGAAGTCACTTTGGAAGGGGCAGATAATTTTCAACAGACATTAATCTACACTGGAAGAGAAAAAAATATTGTAAAATTTACATATCGTGAATTTAAAGATAACTTTGCAAGACCTGATTTTACAATTGATGTTCAATATGATTTATCAATGTCAAAAGATATATCTTTTAAGAATGCAAGAATAGAAATAATTGATGCTACAAATAATTCTATAACATATAAGGTTTTAAAAAATTTTAATTAAACATTTGTAGAAATTTTTTCATACACTTAAAAAATCCTCAAACTCTTTTTCACCTTTTTTTCGTCTCATAATTGAATCAATTTTAACTGGATTTTTTAGTTCATTGCCCTTTAGAAGTGTTTTAGGTCGACAGAGCGGAACTGAAATAAATCCAAGTGTAAAAGAATTCTCTGATGCTGCAAATGTACATATGATTTTGTTTTTTACAAAATTTTCTTCGACTAAAGTTGATAAAGAGAATAGTTTATCCAAACAGGACAAGAATCGTACTTTACGGCGTACAGAACCTTTGACCATTTTTTCTAGCTGTCCTTTTTTAATAAAATTAAAATCATTTTCAGTAAGTGTATTATTTAAGGCTTTGTCAAAAAACTGCTCAGCGGAAAGACTTGTATTTACCCCGGTCAGGTGAAGAAAATTTGATTTAGAAGCAGAAATAATATAAAACTCTTTTAATGAAAAGCCCTTTGATGAAATTTTATATTCATAATCAAGAAAGACATCTTTATATTTCTGAGCTCCAATGCAGATTGCTGAGAGGACATTTTGTTTAAATGAAGTGTTTTGTTTAGCCATAAATTAAGAAAAAAATAAGCCGACATAATGTCGGCTATGTTGCGGGTTTAAGGTCTCCGCAACGACCAATGGAATAGGGTTTAACGTCTCCTATCCGACATCCTTAATATAACATAATATGTGAAAAAGTCAAATGTATTTTTGAAATTTCCCTTTGAAATAAATTTCCCCTAATAATTGTATGATTTGTTCAGGATTGGCTTTGTGGTTTTAGACTAAATTCCGCATAAATTCTGTAAATCCCCTCTAAATTCCTAAAAATTCCTCCTAAAAATACACATATATAGTGTTTTTTTAGTAAATTCCGCAGAAAAAACACTTTTTTTGTTAAAATTTGTGAAAATTCGCTAAAGTCGAATTTGCCATCTCCGATACTTTGAGTGTCGGGCGCACAGCGCTCCTCGGATGCAAGCTTGCCGGGAATCAGAAATCTTTAACTGGTTTTAACGGTGGCCGGATTGAAATGAGTTCGATCTGTTCCGGGATATAAGGAGATACATTATGGTTATTAATCACAACATGAGTGCAATGTTTGCACAGAGATCACAGGGACTTACAGTCCTCAGCAATCAGAAAAACATGGAAAAACTCTCATCAGGTATGAGAATCAACCGTGCAGGCGATGATGCTTCTGGCTTAGCTGTTTCAGAAAAAATGCGTGCACAGATCCGTGGTTTGAATCAGGCTTCGACAAATGCACAGAACGGAATCAGTTTTATTCAGACAACTGAAGGTTATCTGCAGGAAACTTCTGACATCGTTCAGCGCATCCGTGAACTTGCTGTTCAGTCTTCAAACGGAATCTATTCTGACGAAGACCGCATGCAGATTCAGGTTGAAGTTTCTTCTCTCATCGAAGAGGTTGACCGCATTGCAAGTGCTGCTCAGTTTAACGGAATGAACATGCTTACAGGCCGCTTTGCCCGTCCTACTGGTGAGAATGCTGTAACAGGTTCTATGTGGTTCCACATCGGTGCCAACATGGACCAGAGAACTCAGGTTTACATCGGAACAATGTCTGCAACGGCTCTCGGACTCCGAAACCTTGGAGATGATGCAAAGATGTCACTTGCTGCTCCGGATGACGCTAACCGCGCAATCGGAACATTGGACGAAGCACTTAAGAAAATCAACAAACAGCGTGCTGACCTTGGTGCTTACCAGAACCGTCTTGAACTCACAGTAAGAGGTCTTGATATCGGTGCTGAAAACCTCCAGGCTTCAGAATCACGCATCCGTGATACTGATATGGCTTCACAGATGGTAGAGTTCACAAAGAATTCTGTA
>CAJORB010000116.1:0-9012 GCA_905236565.1 uncultured Treponema sp.
ATATGAACATGACGCCTTTTAAACTCGCGCAAAAGTGTATCTATTCTTTTTGTTTCCGGAACAAAAAAAGCCTTTCTTATTATTTTTTCAAGCGAAACAGTTTCGTTGTTAAAAAGATATTTTATAAGATCCTTTGCATAAAGAATTCCGACTACATTATCAATTGAATCTTTATAGACAGGAAAGCGCGAATGTCCGCTTTCGAAAATCTTTTTAGTCCACTCTTCCTGAGGCCAGTCAACATTTACAAAGTCAACATCGATTCTCGGAATCATAACCTCTTTTACCAGAGTGCTCGAAAGATCTTCTACACCCTGAATCATATCTTCTTTTTCTTCGTTTAAGATTTCATCAAGTTCTGTCTGAGGTTCTTCTTTATTTTTCGTTTTAGCAAAATCAAATAAACTCATTTCTCTCTACCATTTCTAACTTTCTATAATCGTTTCATCCTTTAATTCATCAAGAATTTTTTCCTGCAGCACAAGCATTTCGCACTCAGGCTTTGCACCCTTTTCGATATGTTCTTCGCCGTGATCCATTCCGTTTAAATGCAGAAGCCCGTGAACTAAAAGACGTTTAAGCTCATCATTTTCTGTTATTTCAAAATATTCAGCATTTTCCCTGATCATTTCTATGCTTATGGCGATATCACCGACTGTTTTCCATTTTCCTTCATCATCTTCGTATTCGCCATCGGCTTCAAAAGATAAAACATCTGTAGCAGCATCAATGTTACGGTATTCTTTGTTAAGAACTTTTATGTATTCATTATCAACAAACATTACAGAAACTTCTTCACCGTCAAACTTGAGTTTTTTCATCGCAAGAGAAATAAAGTCCTCTACTTTTTCAAACCATGAAGGAGTTTCCAGATTTTCCTGAACGCTTACTAAAATTCTGTTTGCCATAACTACTTTTTTTTCTGTTTTATTTTTACTGAATTATTTACGACCACAGTCTTATTTTTTTCTTCCGGATCATCAGGATCTTTCTGGTCAGGATACTCGATGCGCGAGTGATAATATCCTGCAAGAATCGTAACAAAAGATTCACGTATCTTAGTAAGATCACTGAATGTAAGATTACAGTTATCAAGCTGATGATGTTCAAGCTTAGAAGCGATAAGACTCTGAATAAATTTATCAAGACGAGAAACAGAAGGCTTTTCAAGAGTACGGCATGCAGCTTCTACTGTATCTGCAAGCATTACTACAGCACTTTCTTTTGTCGTAGGCGGAACTCCGTTATATGCAAAATCTTCTTCGTTTGCATCCGGATTCTGTTTTTTTGCTTCGTTATAGAAATATGCAATTACGCTGTTTCCATGATGCTCTGCGATGATGTCGATGATAACCTGAGGAAGGTGCAGCTGATGAGCTTTTTCAACACCTTTTTTAACATGGCTTCGTATTACAGACACAGAAAGTGACGGATTAATGTCATCATGCTTATTCTGCCCGGTCTGGTTTTCTACGAAATATTCGCTCTGATCCATCTTTCCGATATCGTGATAGTATGCACCGACGCGCGCAACGAGGGCATTTGCTCCTATTTCGTTACATGCATTTTCGGCAAGGGTTGCAACCATCATCGCATGGTTATAAGTGCCCGAAGCGGTAAGCAAAAGCCCTCTCATAGTAGGATTGTTAAGGTCACTTAAATCCATAAGCCTGAATACAGATGCAGTATTTAAAATCTGTTCAAGCGGAGTAATAAATCCTAAAGCAAGAATACCGCAGATAAAACCGTTTACCGCAATCGCAAATGCAAGAGTTCCAAATCTGTCAAACGACTCATTAAAAAGAATTTTTTCAAGAAATAAAAACAGGATGTTCAAAAGCGCAATCGAAACAGACGCAAAAACCATATCGATACGTGTTTCAATTTTCCTTACGATTCGTGCAGCACTAAAGCATGAACAGAACGTAAAGAGGAATACAATGATATTGTAGTCTGCAGCGCTTAAAATTCCCAGCGATAATACGATGGAATAGAACAAAGCAGATTTTTCACCGTAAAGAAGCGTAATCAAAAAGATTACGAATGCAGTCGGAATCGCAATACACAGATGGAACGGCGACTGCGCAAAAAACGGATACTTCGGAGCAAAAAGCGTACACGAATAAAGTATCGTAAAGAAAATAATCTGCAGTAAAAGTTCTTTAAAGGCAAGTTTTCTTCCTAAAAGCACATCAGAATAAAGAAGGGTCCACAAAATCATCAAAAGGAGCAGATAAAGTACAGAATTTGCATAAGCTCTGTAATCGATGTACTCTTTTTCGTTAGCCATCTTTTCGAGTTTTCTGTAGCCTTCTTCTGTTATAGGAAAACCCTTTCTTATGATTTTTTCACCGTCATGAATTGCAATCGGATACTTTGAGTTTGCCGGAATCGTTCTGTCTGCAACAATGTTTCTGTCTGCAATCTGCCCGATTTCGTATTCATTAAGAGAAAAAGCTGCAATAGTCACGTTTTTCGTTACACTAAAAAAAGTAATTATAGAAATAACGAGAAAAGAAACTATCGAAAGAATAAAAATAGGATAATCTTCCTTTAAATTTTCAAAAAATTTCTTAAAAACAGAAACTTTTTTATCTTTATTCTTCTTTTCCTTTTTCTTTGAGTTTTCAATTACATTATCATTCTTCTTTTGCATTTTCGTACGCCTGCACTATCTTTTTTACCAGAGGATTTCTTACTACATCTGCTCCCGTCATCTGCATCATTCCGATTTCCGAAACATTCGAAAGAACCTGCAGAGCATCTACAAGACCAGACTTACATCTTTTTGGTAAATCTATTTGAGTAACATCTCCGGTAACAAATACCTTAGATCCATTTCCCATGCGTGTCAAAAACATTTTCATCTGCTCGCATGTCGTATTTTGTGCTTCATCAAGGATAACCACACAATCATTTAGAGTCCTTCCGCGCATATACGCAAGAGGAGCCATCTCTATTATACCATTTTCTATTAATTTTTTAACAGTATCCTTAGGTAAAATCGCTTCCATAGAGTCATAAAGCGGCCTCAGGTACGGGCCAATCTTCTGATCAAGGTCACCAGGCAAGAATCCAAGGCTTTCCCCTGCTTCTACAACCGGACGGGTTAAAACAATCCCTTTTTTTTCTTTAGAAAGAACAAGCCTCAAAGCTTCTGCAACGGCAAGGAAAGTCTTTCCCGAACCTGCACTTCCCGTACAGAAAACCATGTCCTTTGTCCTCAAAAGCCTTACATAATCTGCCTGATTCTGGGTCTTAGGATATACTTTTTTCTGGCAACCCGGAACAATAACAGCCCCTTCATTCATTGTAGCGTGTTCACGCTTAGAGGAAAAATAGTCTTTTGTAGGAGTATAGTCAGGATTTAAGTCTGTATTAAGGATAGAAGCTACAGCATCTTCTGTATCTGCATAGCCTTCTTCGATTTCGTCAATAATTCTATCTATTATAAACCTGAACTGCTGTAAAATCGCAGGATCGTCCTGTTCTACGGACAGTTCATTTCCCCGCATGAACACGGGTACGCCAAGATGCTGTTCTATGAGTTTAAGATTGCTGTCGTTAGTGCCGCAAAGTTTCGTTAAAATATCTGTATCCGACACAACAATTTTATAAGAATGTTCCACAAAACCCCTTTTTTTATGCTTTATATAATTATAAAGTCACTATTGTTGTTTGGTCAAGGATAGTTTATAATTAAGGAGATGGAGTTTACATTATTTAGAGGGCTTATACAGCTTAATTATCAGTCAGTTGCTATTTCGATAATTCTTCTCGTTTTTATCTGTACAAATAAAACGTTTCCGCGAAACGTACTCATGTATTTTTTTGTTGCCTGTATTCTTGCACTGCTTCTCACATTTGCAGATAACGTAAGATATCTTTCTTCACAGCTACCGGCCCCTACGAGCGCACGCTACTGGAGTTCTGCAGTCGGCTATGCCCTTCGCCCGATAACCATCTTTCTTATTTTTGAAGTATCCGGAAGAAACCAGAAACGCCCTTCTGCGTGGTATTGGATTCCGATTTTCTTTAACACAGCAATTTCATTTTTAAGTATTCCGACAGGAATAATGTTTTTCTTTACAGACGACAACATGCTCGGACACGAACCATTGGGATATCTGTGTCACTTTACGACACTCGCATATGCTGTTCTCATCATAAACAATTCACTTAAAATTTATAAATCAAATAAAATGGAAACAGTAGTCATTGCAGTGATTATCGTGTTTGCATCTGCTGCAGCAGTGCTCGAGCATTTCTTTTTATTCAGCATAATACTTGCACAGACAATCACAATCGGAATCGTTTTCTATTTTCTGTTCCTTAATGTGCAGGTTCACAAACGCGACACGCTCACAAATCTCTTAAATCGCCGATGCTTTTATCTTGACTTAAGACGATTTTTAAATAGAAAGATAATTGTTTTATCAATGGATTTAAATGATTTAAAAAGATGGAACGATAACTACGGACATGCCGCAGGTGACACTGCAATCAAGACATGTGTAGACTTTATGCTTACGACATTCCCTAAAGCACGCCTTTACAGAACAGGCGGCGACGAGTTTATGGCAATCTTTTTAAATTTTACGAAGGAACAGATTCTAACACTTGTCCGTCAGTTTCATGCAAAACTTGAACCTACCCCCTACCGCGTAGCATGCGGAGTTGCAGAATTTATTCCGGGCGACGACATCGAAAAAATCATCTCCCAGTCCGACCGCGAAATGTACAAGAATAAGAAAGCATTAAAATCTGTCGAGTTTGAACAGATGAAATAAGCGGAAGAAAAAAAATGCCGGCATCTTGACACTTTTTTTGAAAAATTATATATTTGCTCTACGCTCAATTAATGAACGTACGGGCTATTAGCTCAGTAGGTAGAGCAACGCCCTTTTAAGGCGTGGGTCGATGGTTCGAATCCATCATAGCTCAAAAAAGGCTTTTGGTTTTCCAAAAGCCTTTTTTGATTAATCAAGAAATTTGCAGCATAAAACTATAAAGAATTAAACTTGTGGTTCAAAATCGAGCAATGCCCTCACGTTAATTTCAGTTTCATAAATCCCAGCTTTATAGGTAAAGATAATTTCGTACCCACCCTCTTTAGGATAAAGGATAAATTCTTTTTGTTCACCGTTACCATCATTAAAATCTGATTTTTTACATACCTGTTTCCCATTCTTATAAATCACCCAGTTCTTCTGAATTTCCAAGGAAATCATATCATCATAATTTTCGCTGTAACCACCTTTATACCATACTCTTGCACCACCACAATAAGGATCTCCTAAATAAGGCTCATAATCAGATTGTAAAGCATAAGTGTTAGGTAATATGGGATTGTAATCATCATCAAAGTCTCCCAGAATTTGCATGGTTATCGAAGCACCGGTAATCTCTTCTATGTTGTTAATATTCAAAGCATAAATATCCATAGCTCTTGTATTTTTGCCAGAAAAAACAGCTATATCCTTTTCACCATAACAATATAATTGATTCCATTGAGAACCTGAATAAGGATCTTCTGTCCATGTGTAAACACTAAGTTTGTAACGACCACATACCAGATTTTCAAAAACACATGACTCACCATAATTAGCAAGTTTTTCTAAGTGTATAGGTCCGTCAAGAACTATCTGATAAACACAATAGCTAAGATTTTGATTAAACGCTCCGGGTTCAATATTTATAAACCTTGCGTCAGAATCAGGACTACCCGGAAGACAAATTTCAAGAGAAGCATCTCCCTGATTATAAATATTGCTGCAGGAAATTACTGCAAAAGAAAAAATCGTTAAAAACAAAAATTTTATGATTTTCATAAAACATCCCCCTGAATAACTTAAATTATTTTACCACAGCTTACAAAATGTTTTCAATTGCAAAAAACTTTTTTTAAGTTTTTTTTATTTTTGTGAATTTTTTTCATAAAAAAAATAATGATATATGTGAGGGTTTTCGATATCCCCAATGCCAGCACTTGTCGGGTACTTTCCCGCGCGTATACACGACACCACCGCTGCATGGCGGGGTAAATTAATTTTAAGGAGCTTATCCAATGAAAGAACTTAAAAAAGAAAGACATGTAAAAACCATAGAAGAACTTACATTTACAGACGACGGAATGTTCCAGGCAGTCCTTCATGAACCTGATGTATGTGCAGAACTTGTAGAGCGCCTTCTTCATATCAAAGTCGGTAAAATCGAATATCCCGAACTTGAAAAACAGATTGCACCATACTACACGACTAAGGGCGTACGATTGGACGTATATTTAAAGGATGTCGATAAAATCATCGACATCGAAATACAGAACTACCCTGAAAGGGACATCGGCAACCGCACTCGTTATTACCAGTCAATGATTGACATGGACAGCCTCATGAAAAACGAAGATTATTCAGAATTAAAGGAAAGCTACATCCTCTTTATCTGCAAGCATGACCCGTTCAAAGATGAAGACGAAAAACCGTACGGACTTCCATGCTACATATTCAAAAGCATCTGCGTTCAAAAAAGCGAAGTAAATTTACATGACAATTCATTAAAAGTCATATATAATGCAAGTGCGTATGAAAAAGAAAAAGACGAGCGAATCCAAAGTTTTCTTCGCTTCATACACACCAACAAACCGGGTAACGATGACTTTTCTAACAGACTTTCTGAGCTGGTAGAAAAAACAAAAGAGAATGAAAAATTCAGGAGTACGTTTTTAGCCATGAACCTGCACGACAGAGATTTGATATGGAATACAAGAAAAGAAGCTCTTCAGCAGAAAGCTATCGAAGATGCAATCATGCTCGTTCATGATTACAACGCTACACCAGAAGTTGCTGCCCAGAAAATGAACGCGCCTCTGGAACTTGTGCTCGAGGGCTTAAAAAATAATTCCTAATCTTCCCTGCTCTTCCACGGTGCGATAATCGATCTTAAAGATTTTTTTCCAAGCGCCATGCTGTCTTCTCTTAAAAGAGCTTCCCACGGAATATTTTTTCTTTCCTTTGCATTCTTTAAATCTGCATGCTGATCAAGCCAGTCATATTTATAAAGTCTTAAGCGAAGTGCATTCACATAAGACAAAACAATTCCAGACCAGCCTGGAAGTAAAAATCCCAGCGCTACGCAAATCCCCAGAATCCCCGGATTGCCCTGAAGCGCACTTTTTAAATTCAGCACAAGAAAGCAGATTATATAAGGCCACCAGACGTAGCAGAACATAAAAATACTGAACGCAAAATTATCAAACAGAATTACAAAACATTTTTTAAACGTTTTCTTAAAATTCAGTTTTAAAATTTCTTTAAGCGGAATAAACCACTGTAATCCTAAAACAAGTATCGAAATAAAAAGAAAAAGAATCGCAGCAAGCATAAAGCCTATAAAACCGTTTACCCCGATATAAAAAGGAATTCCTGTAACAGCGCTCAAAACAATCAGCGCTACAATCATTCCGAATTTAAAATAATCCTTAAAAGCGCTCCAGAGGTTTTTAAAATATGTGCTAAGATGAGCAGTTTCAAAATCCGCTATCAAAAGCGCATTTTTACCAAAAGCGCCCGACGCAACAACAAGAAGGCTTATTCCAAGAAAAATAATCACAAGCGACAGAATACTGAACGGAAACCTAAAAAACCTGTATCCAAAGTAAATCGCAAGCACAAATATGTCACATATAAGATTTGGAAAAATAAGGTTAATTATATTTTCCCAGCCGTCAAAAAAATTCTTTTTTAATAAAAACAAAATCATTCTTCTATAATAATAATTTTTTGTGCTATAATCAATTATGGATTTTTCAAAATCAAACATAATATCAAAAATTTCTCTCGTGCATACGCTCTGCAAGGATTTTCTCAAAGCTGAACTAAACAAACAAGGTTTGCCAAGGCTAACTTCAAGCCACGGTCACATCCTCTACCTTCTGTCTAAAGAACCCTTCCTTTCGATGCAGGAAATCGCAAAAAAAATAAACCGCGACAAATCAACCACAACTGTCCTCATAAAAAAACTAAAGGATCTAGGCCTCATAGAAATTTCTGTAAGCCCATCCGACAGCCGTGTCAAATGCGTCAAGCTTTCTCCCCTTGGAGTTGAATACAACCGCCATACTCAGGAAATTTCTGACACCCTCAAATCCCGCTTTTTTACAGGGCTCTCATCATCCGACGCCCAGAACCTTAGCACCCTCCTCGACAAAATAAGTCATAACTTTGATTAATTTTTTTTATTTTTAGGTAAAAAAATTACAAAAATTTTTATGATACCTTCTGAAACCAAATTTATTTTTCAGGAGGTAAAATATGGCGTTTATTAACAGAAAGTACAAGGATTCTGTCTTTACAGATTTATTCGGAAGTGACATAAAAGCAAAGAAGAACTTTCTCGAACTCTACAACGCACTCTCAGGAAGTGACTATAAACTTAACGAAGTTTCGCTTGAGAGGAAAGTCATCGAGCAGTCACTCTACAAGACTTTCAACAACGACGTAAGCTGGGAAATTGACGGTAAGCTAATCGTCCTGGTCGAGCATCAGTCTACCATCAATGAGAATATGCCATTCCGATGCCTAGAGTATGTCACCCGCATCTATGAAGGAATCGTCCCATTACAGAAACGGTATGCAGAAAAGGTGTATAAAATCCCGAATCCGGACTTTTACGTAGTCTACGTAGGAAAAGACAAGCAGCCTCTGGAACAGGAGCTTCATCTTTCTGATGCATTCTACAAAAAAGATTCCAGCAAGCTTGAACTTGTCGTAAAGGTTAAAAACTGCTCTGACTCCAGATCATTGCCGATTAGCAGAAACTGTGATATCCTAAAACAGTATTGCCAGTTCGTAGAAATTGTCGAGCAGACGTTCAACAAGAGGTCACCGAGACGCTCGTTTAAGAAGGCAATAGACATTGCGATTTCAGAGGGAATACTGTCAGATTATCTTAACAGGAAAACCCGGGAGGTCATAAACATGCTCTGTGCAAAATATGATTACAAGATGGACATTG
>CAJORB010000117.1:0-3981 GCA_905236565.1 uncultured Treponema sp.
GCTATGTTCGTCGCAAAAAGTATCCAACAATTTAATGGCATTCTCTGTTGGTTTTAAATATCTTTCATCTATTGTTTTTAAATATTCTTTTTTTAATGGTTCGAATTCAGGGACTTTAAAATAGTTTTCTTCCTCAGTATAAAAATCTATAAATCTTTTCATGATATCTGCAAATCCCTTACAGTTATAACTGTTTAATACCGGGAAAGCTTTTAAAATATCTCTGAATAATTGTACTTCGTTCATTGTAGAAATTATATTACTTAAATCAGCTAAAATCAATAGTGTGAAAAATAATGTTGTATTTTGTTGTATTTGTGTTATAATCATTATATAAAATGTGTGATAAATACACTATTATTTGTAACATTGTTTATTTGTCATTGTTATATTTTCAGAAGACGTAATCTTAAATAATCTGGATTTTCGAGTGCACGGAAAATTCAATTATTAATATATTACACAGGAGTTATTATGAAAAAATCATTTTATCTGGTCGCTGCAGTTTTCTGTCTGCTTGTTATGTCGGTTTCCTGCAAGAAAGAAGTAAAAGTGTCTTTTGCAGAAAAGGTTTACGAATCAGAATATGGAAGTGAACTGTTGTTTGTTGATTCTGAAGCATGGTTTGGCGGACTTGCCACGGGAACTTATTCCTATGACAAAAAGACTGGGGAATTGACCTTAAAGTATGCAATGCTTTTAGGTGGTAAAACCGAAAAAGTGACTTATGATGCATCAAACGACATACTTACACTCTCTGATGGTACAAAGTATCACTACTCTAGAGAATGTACCACTGAAGAACTTCAGGCTGCTAAAGATTTCATAGCTGCTATGAAAGAAAGCCAATAACAGGTTTATTGGGGAGTATCTTTATATGATATTCCCTGATAAGTATTTCATTTTTTTACTTAAAGAGGAAGAAATATGGAAGGATTAGTTAAAGATCAATATTTTATTTTCAGAGATACAAAAACAGAACGCATTTATCTTGAACATATTCATGCAGGTAAATATGACATGATCAAAGACTGGATAAACAAGGAAAGGATTGTTTATCAGACAAACAATATTAAAGACCCGAAACTTATCGAAACAGGAGAAGAAAAAATAATCTGGGATCGTCATGCAGTTACAACACTCAATCAGCTTCGTAAAATTATAGTGCCTTTCAATCCTAATGATTATGAAGGCATGGAGAATCTTTTTAATCAGAAAGTTCTGGAAGTTGAAGCTAAAGCATTATTGAAAAGGAAAGAAATTGAAGAATATAGAAAAGCACATCCCAAGAAAAAGAAGAAAAGAGTCTGGACTGAAGAAGAATGGCGGTCCAACATTCAAGACGTAATTGCAAAAAAAGAAATAACAAACAGCTTTATTTCTGAAGATGCGGATGAAATGACAGCTATGGGACAGTGGAAGAATTCAGGATTTATAACACCTCCGCCTGACAGAATTATGGAAATAAAAAGAACTTATAGGAATATGAGCTGGAAGAATTTTAAAGAATTTGTTAATTCCGTTGTATAAAATAATCTGGAGGGAAAAATGAAGGTAATTGAATATATAAAAAAATACAAGGATGAAATCTGCTATATACAGTGCTTTGTAAACAGACTGGGGATTTATGCTATTGCCGATAAAACTACGCAATCTCTACTTACAGCAAAAGATGGTCCCATATCAACTTTTATGGAAAATTTTAATTTAAGTCCATTTCTTCTAAATTCCACACCAAAAAAAGTCTATCTATTTTCTAAAGAAGAATATGAACTGGTTATACTCGATTTAAATCGAGAAACATCTTTCCCAAAAGATAAAAAGACACTTTTGTTTTTATTCGGCCCGGAGATTCTGGAAGATGACGCATGTACAGCCTATCCTTTAGATACTGACTAAATATCATTAAAAGAATTGCATCTAGCTTATTTCTTCTTTTTCTTGTTAACCGTTTTTGTTTCGCTATCTTCTGGAACTGACTGTGTTTCTGGTTTTGCAGAAAGAGTAATTTTTTGATAAGCATTTTTTTTATCGTTAGGATGGGGCTCAAGACCGATTATTGTTATGTCGCTTTTATCTGGTCCATAAACCCAGAAAATTCTTCCGGCTGCGGGTTTATTATTTTCAAGATAAGACTGCCAGACTCTTTCTCCATATCGTCTTGTTAAAGCATCAATGTCATGAGTGCAAAGTCCTGGATAACGAGGATCATTACTCAGTTTCGAAAAACAACTAACCAAAAGCTTAAAAAGTTTTAATTCGTTCTTATTTGCAGTCTGTTCTTTATATTTTTTTTCAAGAGTATTCCACAATTCCTGCATCTCAGGAATTCCCATTCTTATTTTATACATTAAACAAGTTCCTCATAAGCGGACAAATCGATCGGATCTCCAGCTTTTCCTTTTTTGAAATTTTTCATGCTTTCATCCATCATTGCTAATGTATTTTGTGAAACTTCAAACGGTTTTGTGAGTTCACGAGGCTCCAGCAGAATTCTTCCATCTGGATATTCTTCAACATGATAATAATCATAAGATGTTGCTCTGAGAGTTATTCTTCTTTTTGAGTCCAATTTTGAATCATAAGATCTTACTGCTAATGCTGGCATAGCAAACCTCCTGAGTAAGGCCGCTGGTCGGCCAGTGATATATTGAAAAGCGTTAAAAAAATTGCGAAAGCAATTTTTAGCTTATCCTATCAGTGGGATTTCCCACTTAATAATATATGGGATAAAAAGAGAAAAATCAAGTTATTTTACACAAATTGAATCTAAACAAACTATGTTTAATTTTTTAATACTAAAATTGAACATTTATATTAAAAAAGTGAAATCAAAATCCTATAATAAATAAGAGGATAAAAAACATGACTAATAAGAAAACTTATTATTTGAGCGATAATGATTTTGTTTATTGTGAAGAAGAAGGTAGAGTTTATATTTGGAATTACGTTAAAAAAGAATTCGTTCTTACAGATACTGTTATAGATCCAATGACGTTTCACGAATTTCCAGAAAAAGAACTTGAAGAAAATATTCAATTAAATCAGCATTTCTACAATAAATAAAAGTTTATTGTTATAACAACCCTCCAGAAATGGAGCATATTAATACAGTAACGGATATTCTAATTATATTCTTCTGGAGCTTCAAGAGCGTTTTACTTCCTGTTTCATTCACTCAAATCCAAATCCGGTGTAATTTGCAGAGTGTAATCCGGGAAGGCAGTCTGAACTTCTTTGCAGAGAATCAGGAGGGCTTCGGCAGGTTTTATATCAAAGCTCAAAACTACATCAAAGCGAAGAACTTTACTTTTAAGGTCCAGATAAAAACCATGAAGCTGTAATGCCCAGTCATGCAAAAGAACAATTTTTTGAACTTCATTTCTGATTCGGGCGGCTTGGTCATCGTGTGTATTAAAGGAATAAACTCCAACTCCTGTAAGTACAATTCCAGTTTTCAGATAAACCTTTGCTTCGAGCTTTCGGGTAAGAGCGTCAACTTCTTCTACTGTCATTGTGTCTGGCAGCTCAATGTGAACAGAAGCATAATTTTTATTCGGTCCGTAATTGTTGATGATTAAATCGTAGGCACCGCGAACCTGATTTTCTTCTGTTATAAGCTTTTTGATCTGTCTGCTCAAATCTGAATCGGTGCGCTTGCCAATTATATCATCCAAAGTTTCGCACAACATTTCAATTCCGGATTTAATGATAAAGCCAGAAATCACAATACCAACATAGGCTTCGAGCGAAAGTCCAAAAAACAGAAATACAATTGCCGAAAGCAAAACCGAAGCAGACAAAACTGCATCAAAAAGAGCATCCACACCAGAAGCCGTAAGGGCACCAGAAGCTACTTTTTTACCAGAACGCTTTACATAAAGGCCAAGAAGGATTTTTGCAACAATTGCCACACTCATTATCACAAGCGAAAGAACAGAATATTTAGCAGCTTGTGGATGGATTACTTTTTTTATAGAC
>CAJORB010000118.1:0-7715 GCA_905236565.1 uncultured Treponema sp.
AATGCGGTCGAATTCTGTGTCTGTAAATGGAGAATTATTCAAATCTTCTTTATTTAAGTTGTAAAGATTTGTACGAAAATTATCTTCTAGAGTTTCTTTGTCTTCAATTTTTTTATAATATGAGTATCCAAATTGCTGCTGCAATTCATTAATGAGCCAATTTTCTAATTCTGCTTCGGATTGGAAACTCAAACTATAAACTCCTATATCTTTCGTAAATTATAGCATGAACTATTAGTACTCGCAATTCATAAGAAACAATATGTTCTCAAAGTTACCTTCTGATAAGTATTTTGCCATATTTAATTTTCTTTAATTAAGGAAAAATAAAAATTGTGTGCTATAATAATCATATGGATTCAATTAGCCACCCTTTTGAGCCAGTCTATAACTCACAAAGTCAAGTGCTGATTTTAGGCACCATGCCCTCTCCAAAAAGTCGTGACGCCGGATTTTTTTATATGCATCCGCGGAACAGATTCTGGAACGTAATAAGTACGATATTTGGAGAAGAACTTTTGTTCCCTAATAAAATACTAAGTAACACTAGTGATTCGCCAATTGAGGCAGCTATAAACGAACGTCGTGATTTTCTTTTGCGCCATAACATAGCAGTATGGGATGTACTGGCTTCGTGCCAAATCAAAGGCGCTGCAGATTCCAGTATCCGCGAGGCAGTCCCAAATGATTTCACAAAAATTTTTGAAAGTGCACCAATCCATCATATTTTCTGTACAGGGGAAACTGCATATAAACTTTGGGAAAAATTTTGCGCCAGAGAATACAAAGAACGTTTCTTACTGACTGCACAATGTCTGCCAAGTACAAGCCCGGCAAACATTCGGTGGACTATGGAACAATTAATAGAAGAATATAAAATTATAAAAAAATAAACAGCACGGGGTCTAGTCTGAAGACAAGCATATCACAACACCTCAAACATCATCTTATACTATAATATTTTTAATTTATTGTATAGGTTGCAGGTACATATTTTGAGTTCATTCTCCTCAAACACCGGCTTCGAAAAACTTCTTTACCGCATCAGCAAGTTTATCAACATGCCTTGTAAAGCAGTGGTCATCGCCTTTTATCGCAACGAGCTTTGCATTCTTATAAAGTTTCTGCGCCTGTTCAGCATACGAAAAAGGAACGGTTTCGTCGTCGGTTCCGTGGATAATAAGAACAGGGCCTTCATATCTTGCAATTTCGTCTTCCGGGTGAATCGTCTGCGCTACTCGAACATAGTCTGCAGAAAGCTCCCAGTCTCCAGAGCCGATTGTTTCCGGAATATGAATCGGATCAAATTCTGCACCGAGCATCGACCCCTTTCTTGCATCAACCGGAATACAAAGCGCAGGCGACAGCGGAATAATTGCTTTAAAATCATCGTTACACATTCCGCCGACTAAAATTGTAAGAAGCCCGCCCTGTGAATGACCAGAGAGATAAAGGTCCGTTACAAAATTCAGCTTTTTAGCATACTTAACGACAGCAAGCGCGTTTGCAATCCATTTATACAAAGTATGATTTTTAAACTCGCCGTCACTTTTTCCGTGACCGTACATCTCGACACGAAGAACAGCAACACCACAGCTTACCATCGCATCCTGCACTGCAAGAAGATGATCTTCTTCCATCTGCCCTGTAAAACCATGAATCAAAATGCACAGAGGACACTTATCAAGAGCTTCGGGTTTTTCTAATTTTGAATGAAGACGTATGCCGTCACAATCGATATAAAATTCTTTCATTAAATTTATTCCGCCTTATCAATAGATTCATTTCCTCGGGTTTCATTATATCATAAAAAATTTGCCTTGACGACTTTTATTATACTCTCGTATAATTAATTTATGATTTAAAGCGCAGAAAAAAAATTATTGATGCGCAGAATTACAGGAGAGTTTTATGAAAAAACTTTTATCGTTATTATTTGTTTCTTTACTTGCCTTTGCTGCAATGGCACAGGCAAAATCTACAGGTCTTACAGATGACGACGTAACTTCGTTCTGCAAAAACTACAAGCAGATTGATAAAGAACTCAGTAAGTTAAGCATTAATGCAAACGAAACAGAATCTTTAAATGTAGATGCTGCAACAATTCAGAAGGCAGAAAAAATTCTTAACAAATACGGAATTTCTGGAAAACAGCCTTTTGATAAATTTAGGGCTATCGTTTATGGTTATGCAATCGAATATTACGATTACATAATTTCAAAAGATCCGGAAGCTGCAAAAGCAGTAAAGGCAATGGGTATTGATCCGACTGCAACAATCAAACCTTTTTCAAACGAAGAAGACAGAAAGATCGTTAAAAAACATTTAAAAGAATTAAGCGAGACTTTTGGAAACGATTACTAAGTTTCTTTCGCGAGATTCATCAGAAGAAGTGTCGGTTAAAAACGGCACTTCTAATTTTTTTAAATCATAATCTTTTTCTTCGTAACCGATTGCAGACATTTCTTCTATTATCTTTTCTTTTTTTGCTTTGTACGCAGCAAGTACTCCGTCAGACGGAATCAAATCAAGCAGCGTTTTTATCATCGTTTTATCAAGCGGGCGGAACGCTCTGAACACGGCGATGTCAATCGACTCTTTTTTAACCTTCTCTGCTTCTTTGTTGAGCACGCTCACGTTTTTTAGCCCGAGAATCGCGGCGGCGTTCTCGAGGAATGCACAGCGTTTACTCATTCTTTCGACCAGAACAAATTCTATGTCGGGCAAAGCAGACGCAAGAGGAATTCCCGGGAGTCCTCCACCAGAACCGATGTCACCGATTACAACTTTAGTTTTTCCTTTTGCCTTCTGAGCGTCTGCGAGTTTTTTTATCTCGCCCGCCGCCGCGAGGCTGTCGAGAATATGGCGGACTACTATTTCATCGTGATTATCGGTATTAACAAGATTGTATGCAGAGTTAAACAGAATAAGTTCTTTAATATACTGTTCCATTTTTATAATGAGAGAATCAATTTCGATTTGAGAAAAATTAAGTTTTTCTAATCCCTGCTTTAATAAATCTGCCATACAGGTCCTTTATAAAATTCAGTTTTATCTTCCGATATCGATTAACATATCGGTTTTAAAAGTCTGTTCATTTTTTCTTACGGTAATAAGATTTCCTATGCGCTGTGCAGAAATATTTTCCTGAGTAGACAATTTATATAAAAGTGAATTCTGATTTTCGCGTTTCTGCGATACAGAAAATTCTACGGAATAAACACAGCGGCCTTCTTTTGTTCCGCATGATTTAAACAGCATATAAAATGTTTCTTCGAGAACAGCGTTGCCGTAAATGCTCTTGCAGTCTCCGGTAAGCAAAAATGAACCGTCTGCTTCTACGTTGCTAAAATAAACTGTGTTGCACGATTTTAAAATATCATGAGAGTTAATTACAAAACGACGGATTGCAGGAGGCTCGTTTGCAGGTTTTAATTTAGAAACATCAGTCTGCATTATAGTTTTTTGATTTGCTTTAATTTCGTTCAACTCATTTAAAATCTGAGTAAGAAGCTTGTCGTTTGTCTGTCCTGTCTGTCCATTTAAAAGAGTTCCGCCAAGAAGAGAACTTACATCAGGAACAAGTCCCTGCCCCGCAAGAGAAGTTAAATCCATTGCAGACACAGAAGAAAGTCTGTTTAAAATATCCTGTCCTGCTTCTGCGATAGTCTGTTTTTGTTCTGCAGATGAAGCAGTTGCTGTCAAAGATTTTTTTTGAGAAGAATTATCTTTGTCTGCATATTTTGCACCAGGTGTGTACTGTGCACCATTTGTCTGTGACTGATTGTTAACATTCTGTTTTGCCTGTGATGACTGCTGTGACTGCGGAGATCTTGGTCTTGTAAATGATTTTGGTCCCATAGGGCGTGACATATCAACAGTTACAGGAGCAACCGGTTCAACAGGTTTTACAGGCTCTATCCGGGGTGCAGACACTAATCCACTCTGCGTTTCTGTCTTCTGACTTGAAGGTTGTGCACTTAATAAAGATACGCATAAAAAACTTATTACAAGAGATGTCAGAAGTTTAACTGACATTCCATTTAATTTACAACGACGCAAGTGTTTCCTCCACGAAATCAAGACGCTGCTGAAGCTGTGCAATTGTTTTTGCAAGTCTGTTTTTTTCTTTTTCGAGTTTCGTTCTCTGGTCAACCGGCTCTGATGCTTTCTGCTTCATCAACGCGCGCACAGTTACAGGACTTTCTCCTTCTTTAATTTTTTCCTGTGCAACAGCTCTTTCTTCTGACTTCTTTATAGAAGAAATCATTTTCATATTATCAAATCCGATTGAAGGATCTATATCTGTTGTTTTACCGATACGAGTAATATCGCGCGCGCTGTTTCTTGGAAGACACAATACGCGATCAAGATAATCTTCGTATCTGATGTTTGCTTTCTGACAAAGTGCATGTGCTTTTGCAAGAAGTCTTCCGAACTCCTGCATGATTTTTCCGTTTGCTTCGATGTAATTTTTTCTGATATTTTCTGTAAGTTCTTTTAATTCTGGAACAGAATCAATGTCCATCGAATAATATTTTTTTTCTTCTGCAATTTTTAAAAGTGAATGAAATTTTGCCCAGAATGCTTCTGTGTGTACTTTTGCATTCGGAACATAAGCAGCACCGTTTAATTCTATCTGCTCTTCTGTTATTAAGTGATGTGTATATTCGTGAACTGCCGTATAAACGAGTTCTGAATCTGTCTTAAGATTTTTATTGTGAATGATTATTTCGTGAGTATCTGGTTTGTATAAACCGTTTACACGTTTACTTTCTTTTCCGCTTTGTGTAACTGTAAAATCAAGATCTGTAGATGCAATGTCCAGAAGCATCTGTTTTATTTTTTCGTTATCCATAAATGCATTCTAGCACAAAAAACCAAAGCTTGAAAGTATTATGCTTGCGCTCACAGTTGCCGCAGTTTCTGTTCTTAAAACGCGCTCTCCCATCGAACACATTGCAAAACCGTTTCCCTTAAGTTTTTCGCGCTCTTTATCTGTCCAGCCGCGCTCACTTCCGATTGTGGCAATCACAGGATTTTTCATATCTGGTTTCCAGCCGTTTGATTTTAACTTTTCAATCCACTGCTCAAGGCTGCATTCTTTTTTTACGTTATCAAGTGTTACACGTTCTGCATTTTTCCCGTAACGTTTTTCTAAAGTCTCAAGACAGTCCGTTAAAGCTGAATGCAAAAAAAGTTCCGGCACATGTGTGCTTGCGGCCTGTACTGTTCCGTCTAAAAGCATTTTATATGCAGCGCCTCGCTCTACAAGCGTTGACTGCATGTAAGATTTTTCACCAAGCTCTGTGCCCGTAAGATGAACCTCGACGGCACCAAGCCCTGCAATATCACGCAAAAGCCTTTTAAGCTGAATCGGACGCGGAAACCCGATGACCATTACAAGAGGTAAAAGAGGCTTTCCGTCACCTGCTGGCTCGAACTTAAACTCGTATGAATATTCTGTCTTTCCTGTTCTGGGATTTTTGACTTCGATTGTATTTGTTATAGTTGCAGTTCCGGCTTTGCCACCGATTATCCCTGCGCTAAAAGTATCGCCGGTTTTTTTATGAAGCACGCGGTTAAGGTGAACTGCACGCTCATCACGGCTGTCGAGGATTTTATCGATTTCTGCTTGGTCGAACAGACAAATATTCATAAAAAAGATTATACAGTTTTTTTGCAGATTGTGGTATAATTAATAGTATGAATCGAAGAGATTTTTATCTGCCTCAAAAAAGACCATTTATCGTATCTCTTTTTACATCGCTTTTCGCTCTTGCATACCACGTAATCTTTTTGTTCGTATTCCGTGCACTGGGCGTTTACCAGATGTTCTATTTTAACATCGTAAGCGTAATTATCTTTGCAGTCGCATCTTTTCTTCTTACAAAAACTCAGGCATTTACCATACTTTACATCATCACGACTTTCGAAGTTATATTCCACCAGATTTTTGCAGACTATTATCTGGGCGCACGGGCATCGTTCCACTTTTTTATGCTCATCATGGGATTTTTACCGTTCCTGATTTTTACACGCCGCCGCACAGTAGCATATCTTTTCTGTATACTCTCGCTCATTCTTTTCTGTCTCCTTGAACTTTTCAGCTCTTCGATTCAGCCTATATACGAAATCTCGCCGCGAGCAACTTTTATAATTAAAGCAACCAACATCTTTCTTTCGATAATCGTTCTCTCTGTAATGATTTTTCTTTTTTCTCATATCGTTCAGAATGTTGAATTTAACCTGGAACACGAAGTTATGTTCCAGGCAGAAAAACTGCAGACGCAGAACGAAAGAATCATTAATTATCAGAAGAACATGATTTTAAGTCTTTCGAACCTTGTAGAAAACCGTGACAACGATACAGGTGAACATGTTCGAAGAACAAGTACTTATGTTTATCTTCTTGCAAAAGCGACAAAGGCAAGCGGATATTATATAGAAACACTCACAGAAAGATATGTCGACATGCTTTACAGAGCAGCTCCACTGCACGACATCGGAAAAATTGCCGTTTCGGATTTGATTTTAAAAAAGCCGGGCAAGCTTACTCCAGAAGAATACGAGCAGATGAAAATTCATACAACGCGTGGTGAACAGATTGTAAAAGAAGTTCTTGGTCCTTCTAACGATCCTGAATATGTAAGAATCGCAGGAGAAAATGCAAAAGGACATCACGAACACTGGGACGGAACCGGTTACCCCTCTAATTTAAAAGGTGAACAGATTCCTTTAAGCGCGCGTATAATGGCAATTGCAGATGTGTTTGATGCGCTGGTAACACAGCGATGTTATAAACAAGCCTTTCCTCTTGAACAGGCTTTTGAAATTATCAAAGAATCAAGCGGTTCACACTTTGATCCTGTGCTTGTCGAAGTCTTTATCGAAAACAAGCGCGCGATCATCGATATCTTAAACCGTTATCAGGATTAGTTATGTTAGTTACAAATGAAAAAATTACTCCAGCACATACAGTAATCAATACTGTATGCAAGTTAAAGAAATCAGAAAAAATTATTATCGTTGCAAATCCGGAGACAACTGTTATTGCTCAGGATCTTTACACAGAGGCTTTAAAAGCAGGCGGTGAACCGACTTTGATTTTCCAGCCGGCAAAAAAAGCAATGGATTATTCTGAACCCGCTGTAATCGCAGCACTTAAAACAGAACCACAGGTTTTTCTTTCTATATCATATATGAAACTCGGTAAAGACCCCGAAGCCGTTAAAAATCCTTATGAGCTTAACGGCGAAAAATATGACAACACTTTTGATTATCTTCTTAACGGAAAAAAAATCATGCGTGCAGTATGGACTCCGGGCCTAACAGAAGATATGTTCAACAGAACAGTAAACATTGATTATGCACTTCTAGAAAAACGCTGCACGCTTCTCGGCAAGAAATTTGAAAAAGCCGTTAGCGCTCATATAACAGCTCCAGGCGGAACAGATCTTATAGTCCCGCTTGCAGGCCGTAAAGCATTTTTTGATAACGGAGATTTTTCTAAGCCGGGAACCGGTGGTAATATCCCCGCCGGCGAAGTTTTTTTAAGTCCAGTCGTAGGAAACCCCAACAAGGACGGCTCTGGCTGTAACGGAAAAATTATTTACGACGGTTCAATGACTTTTGGTGACGGCGACTCGATTTTAAAAACTCCTATCGACGTAACCGTTAAAAATGGTTTTGTAACCGATGTCGCCGGCGGCGAT
>CAJORB010000119.1:0-12234 GCA_905236565.1 uncultured Treponema sp.
CTGAATTGCCTGACTTATAAATTTATCAGATGACATGTCATAAGCCTGATTCATTATAGAAGAATCACTGTGAAGTAAAATTACTCCCCTGTCATTAATTAAAAACGATTCATTTATTCTTCCTGTCGAAATTGTTTCTGAAAGTTTTTCTGACGAACACAAAATTCCGACAATCTGAGATTTTTCTCCCGTTTCGATTTTCGTAAAAATACAGAGCATCGATTTAGAAAAGAACGGAGATGCATTTACGATTTTAGAAGAGCCGTTCTGAGCTTCTGCAATTACTGCACTGCACGATTTAAAATATGAATCAATTTTATCTTCTGAAATATCATTCGAATAAGAAAAGATTCTGTTATAAAGCAGGTTTAAGTCTGAACAAAAGTAGATAGCAGCAATTTCTGCATTGCGCCTGAAAAAGTTATCAGATGCAGAAAAAATTTCTCCTTCTGATTTTCCTTCGCCCATCGCAACATCGCAGAAAAACGATACATTCGAAATGATTCCGTTAAGTCGGTTTTCACAGCCTGCAGCCGTTCTTGAGTTTAATGTAAGGTTAGACTCTTCTGCGTTCTTGCTTGTATCTTCTGTTACATAGTAAGAAACGAGGGCTGTTATAAGACCCATCGAAAGAATTACGAGAGAAGAAATGATAAAGATTAATTTTGCACCGATTGAAGTCTTTTTTTTCTGAAAAGCCGCATTTTTGTCGCCGGATTTATCGCCGTCTTTACCTGATGTGTCGCCGGCCATACCAAAAGCCGCATTGCCTTTTTCAAAATGCGGGTCATAATCGGCAAAGGCTTCAGGATTTGCCTGCTTTTTTGCCTTAAAATGTGCATTAAGCTTTTCTATATTCTTATCATTGATTTCATCAGACGATTTACCGCCGTTCAGGGCTTTCTTTGCCCCTTCCGGCGTTACAAACGAGCCGTAATCCAGTTTTTTTTCTCTCATTTGTTAATTTTACCATATGTAATAAGGGATTTCAAGAAAAACTGAACGAACTACCACCTTGGGAAACTGCTCAAAATCGCACTAAACCGCGGCCCGCGGGAAAAGTCCGTTTGCCCATGCAAGAAAGAGTCCGTAATTTACAATCGGAATCTGTCTTTCAAAAATTCCGCTTAGCTTATTTAACATCATCTTTCTTGAAAACATGCAGCCGCCGCATGTAATTACAAGATCAATGCTGCTTAAGTCTTCCGGAAACTGGCGGACATTTTCTATCACGAGTTTATCTGATATTTTTTTTCTTAAAAGAGCAGGTATTTTTACAGTTCCGATATCATCATCCTGTCTGTGATGTGAGCACGCCTCAAAAATAACGATGTGCGCATCAGATTTAAGACCGTTTAAATATTCAATGCTCTTAACAAAATAATCATAGTCACCTTTTTTTCTTGCAAAAAGAATGGAAAAACCTGTAAGACGAACATCAGGAGGAACAATCTTAGAAACCTCGGCAAAGGCCTGGCTGTCTGTAATTACAAGTTCAGGCTTATCCTTAAGTGAATCAAGCGTTGCTTTAAGCTCAGAAACCTGGCAGACAAAAGCCTTGCAGTTTTTATCAAGACAGTCACGAAGAGTTTCTACCTGCGGAAGAATAAGACGAGCTTTTGGAGCTGCATCATCAATAGGACAAACAAGAATTACCGTATCACCTTTTTTTACAAGTCCGTCAAGAACACCGATTTCTTTTTCTGCTTTTGAAGCAGCCTTTTCAATCTTAAAAAGAAGATTTTCATAATACTCTGCCGGT
This sequence comes from uncultured Treponema sp., assembly GCA_905236565.1. Taxonomy (GTDB): domain Bacteria; phylum Spirochaetota; class Spirochaetia; order Treponematales; family Treponemataceae; genus Treponema_D. Next base: position 1,763 of record CAJORB010000119.1, read on the forward strand.
TTTTTATTATCAGTTTTTATAAAATCAATGTCCTTAAAAAATTCATTTTTTTCTTCAAAGAATTTATTATTTTCGTTTTCTGCAAAAGTATATACTAAAAGTGAATTTAATTTTTTTTCTTTAATAAAATTGTAAAAATCTTTTTCGCTCTGTGTAATTTCTTTATTAAGTGAACTTACAAACAAAACTAAATCACTTTCAAGAAGTTTTTCAAGAGATTTTTCTGTTCGCTTTTTTCCAAGTTCGCCGACATCGTCAAGACCGGCTGTATCTGTAATTACACACGGACCAAGGTTTCTTAACTCTATTTTTCTTGAAACAGGATCTGTCGTAGTTCCTGCAACGTCACTTACAATTGCAACGTCTTTCTGGAATATCGAATTTAAAAGGCTTGATTTTCCTGCATTGCGGTTTCCTGCAAGAACAATGCGAAGAGATTCAGAAACGGGTGTTTTTATATCCATAATTGTGCCAAAGCCTCCATCTCGTCATTTTTTTCTATCATATCATAAAGCGGTTTTACGATTTTTATTTTTATAACTGAACTGCTCTCAGGAATTTCATTTTCGCCGCAATCTACGATACAGTGTAAGAAATTATCTGTAACTGCATAAACGATTTTCTTTCCCTCATATTCTTTTAAAACATTTTTACTGTGGCTCGTTTCTACAATTGCTTCGCGTATTGTTCCGCATACTGAATTAATATAATCCGTCTTTGCTTTTACCGAGTAATCAAGAAGCTTCTGTACTCTTTTTTGAGTTACAGCTTCCGGAACCTTAGGCCTCATTGTATAAGCCTTTGTATCAGGACGCGGGCTAAAAGGGAAAGCATGAACATAAGTAAAACCGCTGTTTTTTACAAGGTCCAGAGTTTTTTCAAAATCCTCGTCCGTTTCGCCGGGGAATCCTGCAATTATGTCGCAGGCAAGAAAACAATCCGGCCGCGTCATTCTCAAAATTCTTGTAGCCTTCTCGACTGCTTCTGAACCGTAAGGCCTGTTCATTTTCTTTAATATTTCATCACTCCCGCTCTGGACAGACAGATGAAAGTGAGGTCTTACCCTCGCATCCTTTAGAAGAAGTGCAAATTTTTCATCGATAATCTGCGGGTAAAGGCTTGAAAACCTGAACGAAACACCGTTTGTCTTTTTAAGAAGCAGCTCGAGAAGGCCTGTTATATCGATGACGCGGCCATTGTATTCTGAACGGTACTGCGCGATATTTACTGTAGTAAGGACAATTTCTTTATTACCAGCTTCTTTTAGAGACTCAACACGCTTTAAGATTTCTTCTGCCTCAAGCGAAACGGACGAACCGCGCGCGATGCAGATTTCGCAGTAAGAACAGCGGTTATTGCAGCCGTCCTGTATTTTTAATGAAGCGCGCGAATGATGTAAGAATGTATCCGTAGAAAGCAGGAACGGATTTTCGCTCGTCTTTTCTTTTTCGTTTTTTAAAATTGAATTTTTCAAAACAGCTTTTATCTTTTCTGAAATTTCAGAAGGGCTTTTGTTTGATTCAGCAAAAACACTTTTAATCATTGCAGGAACATTTACAAGCCTGCTTTTTATTAACCCCGGAAGAACAAGAACACGGCTGTCGATTGCAGAAATTTCTTTTCTGTTTACCTGAGCGTAACAACCTGTAACAATTATGAGCGCGTTAAAATATTTTTTTAACAAAAGACGAATAAGGCGGCGGGCTTTCTGCTCTGCTTTTGCAGTTACAGTACAGGTATTTAAAATTGCTATGATTACGTTTTCGTTTTCTTTCTCGCGCGCAGTAATACCGGTCATCTTTACGGTAAATCCTGAGTCAGAAAAAACACTAGCTGCGCCTTCGCTTTCTATCTGATTTAATCTGCAGCCGAGTGTTTCTATGTGAATGATTTTATCTGATAAATTATCTGATATGTTCTGAGACACGTTCTTTTCCGCGAACAGCATCTGTCTTAGAAGGATTTAACCTTAATGCTTCGTTGTATGCTGCAAGACTTTCAGGATAGTTTCCTGCCATTTCGCGGGCATAACCAAGTCTGGTCCACCACGAGTCAGAGTTTGGTTCCTTGCGTACTGCGGCAGAAAAAGCGATGTCTGCATGCTGGAACTTTGACTGTCTGATGTAGATTTCGCCCATAAAGTAATAAGCTACTCCTACGCGGCTTCCCGTTCTGTCATTTGCGATTGAAATATATTCCTGAAACTGTTTTAAGGCTTCTTCGTTTTTACCAAGATAAAATTTTGCTTCACCGAGAACTTCGATAAGTCTTATATCATAGCGTTCGATTTTAAGACCGTCATACGCCCTCTGTTCTGCACGTGCATATTCCCTGTTTGCAACAAGGCTCCAGCACAAAACTACATATGAGTCGACATGAGAAGGATCAGCTTTAATTTCTTCTTCGCATACAGCGATAGATTCTTTGTAGTTTCCGTTTCTATATAATACGAGGGCGTCTTTTTTTCCCTGCGCAAAAATTCCAAATCCTAAAAAAGCAAGAACTGCAACTAATATACTACGCTTCATTTTTCACCATCGTACATCTTCCGGTAAAATTACTTCCCGGTTCAAGAACAACCTGCTGCGAAGTAATGTCACCGTCAACAGAACCGTTAGAAGTTACAAACACCATTGATTTTCCTGTGATGTTTCCTTCTACTTTTCCGCGGACTAAAATGCGTTCAGCAACGATATCGGCTTTTACGACTGCATCCTGAGCAATTACAAGATCACTGTCGGCTTCGATTTTTCCGCTGACCTGTCCCTTTATCATAAACGGCTTTGTAAAACGGATTTTTCCCGAAAAAGAAATATCCGAAGCCATTACCGTATTAAAATCTGATTCTTCAAAATCAAGTAAGTCACAACCTTTGTTATCGTACATGCCTTTATTTTACCCCGAAAACCGTTTTTCTGTCTATCACTTATAATTTGCCCCAGAACAGCCGGATTAGAACAAATCACTCATCTCAAAGAGTTTTCCACGCTGCAGACTGCCGTTCTTAATTCCTTCTGCAAGGCGTTCAAGACTGTGAACCGCTCCGTTTGCAAAGCCTTCACGGCTTCTTGCCCTGTGCGTAATTTCGATTGTATCTGCGTTTGAATCAAAGAAAACCGTATGTGTTCCCGGAACTGAACCAAGTCTCATGCTTGCAACATGAAGCTCGTTTGCCTTAGGGCGTTCGTGGAACGATTCTGTTACGATTTCTGTCTTTTTAGGATAGTTTGCCATAAGGTGCTTTGCAATATCGAGGGCTGTACCGCTCGGGCTGTCCGCTTTCTGGTTATGGTGAATTTCAAAAACGCTCGCATCGTATTCGTCAAAAGCACTTACAAGCTTTGCTGCTTCGTCAATTATTTTATAGAGAAGATTTACACCGATAGAAAAGTTAGCACTTGTCATTGCAACGCCGTTACACTGTGCAAGAAGATTTCTTATTTCATCCTTTTTGTCGTTCCAGCCTGTTGTTCCGATTACAAGCGGCAGACCGAGCGGAATCAAAGCCTTTATGTTTCCCATTACAGCTGACGGATGAGAAAATTCGATTATGCCTTCTGCACCGCTTTCTTTTACAGCCTTTGCAACAGCTTCGTAATCACCCTGCTCTACCTTACAGTCTGCATCCTTTGCAACAGGATCTACAGTTGCAACAACTTCGTGTCCGAAATTTTCTGCAGAGCTTTTAATCATATGTCCCATTTTTCCAAAGCCGACAATTGCAATTTTCATTCATTCACCTCTATAAAACTTCATTAACCGAAGAACGCCTTGTGCAGGGTTTTTACAACATCATCAGTTTCTTCGTCGTCACAGATTACAGTGATGTTAACTTTTGATGCACCCTGGCTTATCATCTGAACATTGATTCCTTTTTCTGCAAGTGCACCAAAGCCGCTTGCAAGAATCGAGCTTGAGTGATCTGCATCACAGATGATTGTAACGATTGCTTTATTTTCCTGAACTTCTACATCTGCAACATGATCAAGATCGCCAAGAAGTCCTGTTAAATCTGTCTTTCCGTTTACTGTAAGAGAAACAGAAACTTCTGATGTTGCAATTACGTCTACACTTATTCCCCACTTTAAAAAGTTGTTGAATACGTGAGCTAAAAAGCCTGCGCTTCCAAGCATACGTGTTGAATTTATATCAATAAGCGTAACGTGTTTTACAGAAGTAATTGCTGTTACTTTAGGAACTTCGCCTGTATGGTTTTCTACGATGATAGAACCAGGACTGTCGATATTGTAAGAGTTCTTTACGCGAACCGGAACTCCGCTTTTAAGACACGGCTGCATTGAGCGTGGATGTAAAACCTGTGCTCCAAAATATGCAAGCTCGGCCGCTTCTTCGTAAGTAACTTCTGGTACAGGATGTGCTTCCTTTACGACACGCGGATCTGCAGTTAAAATTCCGTCGACATCCTTCCATGTCTGGATTTCGTCTGCCTGCATTGCGCTTCCAATCATAGTTGCGGTAAGGTCAGAGCCACCGCGGCCGAGCGTCGTAATGTTTCCCTTTCTGTCTTTTGCGATAAAACCTGTAACGATAGGAATTTCTTTTGAAACTCCGTATTTATAGTCGTTGAGTTTTTCAGGAATGTCTGTCCATACGTCTTCTAAAAGTTCTGCTGACATAAAGTTAGAGTCAGATGTAATACCTGCATCCCATGCGTCATAGAATTTTGCACCAACGCCTTCCTTATTTAAGAAAGCAGCCATCATTCTTACTGACATACGTTCACCAAAAGAAACAAGGTAATCGCGCGTTCTTTTAGTAAGTTCCCTGAGCATAGAAATACCGGTCAAAAGCTGTGTAAGTTCTTCGAGAAGATCATCGATTTCTTCTATTTTGATTCCAAGTTTTTCTGCAGTTTCCCTGTGAAGGTTTTCTACCTTGGAAATGTCAACTTCTCCACCAACTGCAATATCTGCAGCCTCAAGCAGATGATCTGTAGTATCTCCCATTGCAGAAAGAACTACTACAGGCTTGTCTTCTTTATATGCCTTGATTATAGAGGCAACGTGACGGATTCTGTCTGCGTCTGCAACAGAAGAACCCCCGAATTTCATTACTATCATAGGGCAAATGTACCAATTATCCCCCATTTATGCAAGAAAAATTTTTAAGGCACTTCTTTGACTTGCAGATTATCCATAATTATTTTATTCTATATAAATGGAACTAAAAAAGCGCCTTCTTTTGCTTATAATGCCATTTCTACTCTTTTCTGCAGCTGCCGATGAGCCTCTGAGGGGAAAGCCGCTTGCAGATTCCATTTATAATGATCTTTCCAGAAACGGAATAAACTCAAGAAAAATCACGCTTTTCCGCTCAGAAGAAGATAACTTTCCTTATAATATTCAGCTTAATGTAAAGACATTAGAAAAAGAACCTTCCATCGAAGAAAGACAATATACGGCAATTCTCCTTGTTTTTTCGCAGGAAGAAATTGCGCAGAGAATGCAGTTTCTCTATAACCTTATCGAGACCGTAAAAAAAAGCGGCCTTGAATACAATGTTTCTGTACTTTTAAGCTCGGGCGACATACAGGAAATTTCTGGAAACGAGACAATGACCGGAACCGAGATTTACTGCGAATTTATCGAGGGAACAGAAAATATGTGTGCAATTCCGGTTAATTTTTCTACGCGAAAACTCTGCTCTCTTTCTGCAGGCTCTGACTTTCATTTAAGCCCGCTATGGCTTTTAAGAATCATAACAGAAAGCCTCGAAGAAAACGAAATGACTCCTGTTATAAACGGCGGAATGTTTATTTCTCTTTACAAGATTGGTCTTCTTTCTTCGAGCCGCAAGCTTTCTGCTTTTTTATCAAGAGATATTCCGGCAGTAGAATTAAATCTTCCGGCCTCTTTTTCTGACTTTGAAAAATTAAACCGTGTTTTTTCCCGCCTTCTGGAAAAGTTTGAAAATCAGGAAAAATTTAATAATGATGTTCATTATATTCCGATAAAACTTGCAGGATACTATTACTGGATAAACGAGCATGTAACGATTGCACTTTTGATTCTTACAATCATTGCCTGTTTATTAATCATTGCAGACCTTGGCTTTATATTCAGAAAAAAGCACAGCCAGAAAAACCTCATGACAAAGCGTGCACTGCGCTCAATGTATCTTATCCCGGGAACAATAATTGCTTCTACCCTTTTTCTTGAGCTCGGACAGTTTATCGCAGGACTTTTTTATAAGACGACTTTTCAGAACCTTCTTATCCTTTTTGGAATAAAACTCGTTTTTTCTGTCGTACTCATTTATATTTCTTACCTTGCTGAATTAAAATTTCATGAACGGGCAACTGATTACAGCTACAGTTATCTTGTTTCTATTTCAAGCTTCATGAACATCTTTATTTTTTCTGCAATCGATATTACACTCTTTTATCTTTTTGCAGTAATCTACATAATTTTTGTTCTTTCGATTCTGTTTAAGAAAAACATTTCGATTTACATATTCTTTATCTTAAGTATTCTTCCGTACTTTCAGCTTATCTTCGAATCGATGATGTATTCTTCGAACAGACAGATTCTGCCGTTTATTCTTTCAAAACCGATTTACAACATCCTTTTAAGTTGCGCACTTACTCCGGTTTATCTTACGATTTTACGAATAATTTCCAACTTAAACACAAGCGGTAAAAAAATGAGAAGCTCTGCGGTAGAAAAAGTAAAGACCAAGTTTCCAAAATATTATGTTCTTTTCCAGATTGGTACAGTTGCTTTTTTTGCCGCAGCTATTTTCTTTTTAAGCCTTCTTATCAGAAAAAGATTTTCGGTAAGATATGATAACTTCAGGATGCCGGGACAGATTGTTGAATCAAATGCAAATAACCTTCTTTCTGTATCCTACAAAGATATAAATTATTACGGCGGAACAATAAGACGCCTTTCTATCGATACTAAAAAACCTGCAGTACGTGTAGATATAATAGTTTCAGGACAATCGGATAACCCTGTTTACTACACGATAAACCAGTACCTTCAGGCAGAAAAGTCTCATCACATCCAGTTTATAATCCCGGATTATCCGCCTGAAAAATTTTCTGTTTCATATACGCCGGACAACTCAAACATAAGTATAATCGAAGTCTACGCATATTATTCACACGACGACTACCCTGCAGAACTTCTTAATCTTCCTTCAAACTTCAGAACAAGAAGAAAGATTTTCTACAAAGAAAAAGCCGTAAAGGCAATCGACATGCCTTATTCCGGAGAAAGCAGGTAAATGAGCAGTACAATCGAAAAATGCTATTTTCATGTTGATCTCGACGCCTTTTTTGCATCGGTAGAACAGCTGGTTCACCCGGAATACAGAGGTAAACCCGTGATTGTCTGCGGTGACCCGCATCACAAGCGTAACGTTGTTTCTACAGCTTCTTACGAAGCTAGAAAATACGGCGTTCATTCTGCCATGCCGGGTTTTAAAGCACTCGAACTGTGCCCGCAAGGAATTTTTACGCCGCCTGACATGAAGCTTTACTGTGAGTACTCAGAAAAAGTAATGGCAATTCTAGATGATTTTTCGCCATATGTAATACAGCTTTCGATAGACGAAGCATGCCTTGATATGACGGGAACGCGACGCCTTTTTGGTGATCCTGTAAAAGCTGCAGAGACTTTAAAGCAGCGCGTAAAAGATGAAACAGGTCTTACGATTTCCATCGGCATTGCATCAAATGCCTATCTTGCAAAAATCTGTTCTGACATAAAAAAGCCTGACGGGCTTTACAGGATTAATCCGGGTGAAGAAGAAGAGTTCATGGAAAATCTTCCATTAAAAAAGGTATGGGGAATCGGCGAAAAAACTCTCGAAAGGCTTAATTCATGCGGCTTACGTACTACAAAGGACATAAAATCTCACACATTCCCGTTTCTCGAAAGCATTTTCGGCTCTGCTTGTGCATCGTTTCTCTACAATGTAGTTCGCGCACAGGAACCAGAAAATTTTCACTCAGAGCCAAAATCACACTCGTTGAGCAGCGAAACAACTTTTGAATACGATATATCCGACAGATACACTTTAGAAACTTACCTCATGCAATTGAGTGCAGATGTCATGGAAAGGCTTTTATCAGAAAACAAGACAAGCCTTACCGTTCAGATTAAAATAAGATACGAAGACTTTACGACAGTAAACGCTCAGGCAACTTTTGAAACTCCCCTTTTATGTACCGACGACATATACAAAAGAGCACTTGCGCTTTTTGAAAAAAAATACGAGTTCGAACGTGGTGTGCGCCTTCTTGGAGTCGGAGTTCAGAATGTAATAAATTCAAACCAGATAATCCAGAACGAACTTTTCGAAAACGAAAACATAAAAAAACAGACTGTCGAAAAAGCCATACTTGATTTAGAATCAAAACATCCAAAAATAAAAGTTCACAAGGCGCGGCTCTTATCTGCAAAAACAGTTGCTGTTTTCTTTTTGCTATCCCTCATTTTTTCAAAAGTGCTTGATGCACAGGAAATTGATTTTTCAAAAAACGTAAGACCTGGTACTTCAACGACAGTTCCGTCTGGGGCTGCAACAATTACAGATGAAAAAAAACTCCCGCCGCAGAAAAAAAGCGAGGGCTTTTCTCTCTTTAACTACACACAAAACGATAAAAACATAGAATTAAATGCAGAAGGCTTCTGGAACGTAAACCTAACAGGAACGCTCAATGCAACTTTCGGTTACGGAAAAGATTTTACAATGAGTTTCGGCACACCTGTTTTTGAACAGGAAGTCGACATGTCGCTCTGGTTTTTACTCGATAATCACTGGTACATTCAGGGAGCATTTGCAGATAAGTTTGAAAAAAACACATACGCTGCAGGATATTATTCTGACGGAGTAATAAAATCTTTTAAAGTCTCAAACAGAAACATCATTTTTCCCGAAAAATATTCTCTTAGCGACATAAACCGTTCAATCGGCGGCTCAGATAACGAAGCTCCGGGTGTAAGCATAAACATGTCAGATAAAAAATGGTCTTTCGATGCGGCTTTAAGATACGACATGCTCTCACAGCAGGACAAAACATATTACGGGAAAAACGCCGTTACAAATTTAAAGATTCCGCTTGAAAATTATTTAACCGGACATTCGTTTGTTCTGCCTGACTCACAGTCTGTTTCAAGAATCGTAAATATTTATGTTGAATCCTCTTCGGGAAATTACACCGATGAAGCACGGCGAACATATAAAAAGATTTCTTCAAACGATTATCTTCTTCTCCCGTTTCAAAATCAGGTTATGCTCTCACAGGAAGTACGTTCAGAAAAAACAAAGAAAACTTCGCCGTGCGTCTTAATCGAATTTGATTCGGACGCAGAATCTGTTCTTACTTCGCTTGGGAATTTCGGAACACCGGATGCTCCGGGCAGTTCTACCGGCTTTCTTGGAAAGATTCAGAGATTTTTTGGAAGCAGTCTCGACTCAAGTAATATTCCGCTTGTAAGCTCTTATTCATACGGAAAAAAAGTAAATCATACAAGCGTTCCTGATTTTTCCGGAAACGAAACCGGCGGTTTTTTTGTTCAGCTTAACGGAAAGAAAATGCTTCTTGTTCAGAACTCTACAGGCTTTTCTCCTTTTGCATGTTCATACAGATATGACGGCGGAACGGCTGCAGTAAACGATGTTCAGATTGCATCAAGCGAAACAGAAAATAAAAGCAAAAAATATTCTGCAGTAATTGCAGACACGGTTAACCTCGTAAAAAAAGATTTCTTTGCTTCTAAAAGAACATATGTCGACGCATATAACCCGGACTATGTAATTTCGCTTTCAGGAACAGATCCGGATAGAATTACATATTCATCTCCAGAAGTAAACTTTCCTTTTGCAGATTCTAACCCGGGCATTTATCTGGGTTTTGGCTCTCAAAGCGACGACTGCGTAATGTTAAAATCATTTACCGCATCATCGAGAATTGACATCGGAACAAAAGCAGTTTCGGGAACAGTCCGCGTTTACAAAAACGGAATCCTCGACAGCGGAGCAAAATATAATACAAACACAGGAGAAATCACGGTTTCATCAGGCATTTCTGATACAGATAAAATCTACATAACCTGGTACGAAGACTCAAAGGATTTTGAAACCGGAATGGTTTCTTTTGCCTCAGGCTTTAAATACGACTTTCGCGATAACCTTACAGGAGATGTAGCCCTTTCAACAAGATGGGCTTTGGCTCCGGATTTAAAATACGCAGAAGAAGACAGAAGCTCAAACGGCTATCTTACCCTTTCTACGGGAATAAAATGGGCAGAAGAAAAATTGACCGTTTCGAACGTTGCCGCGGCAACCCTCGAAATCGAAAACATAACCGGAATCTATAAAATTGCAGGCATGGACGAAGCAGAGCCTTCTACAACATACCTTATTCAAAGTGCGGCAAAAGACCTTCCCGGAGACTTTGCTCCGTTTATAAACCCGCGTCCCGCTGACGCCTTCTCAAATCC
>CAJORB010000120.1:0-2392 GCA_905236565.1 uncultured Treponema sp.
AAGAATTTAGTCATAGCATTTATTCTCCAAAAAAGGAAAATGCTATGGCTAACACAAATCTTAGAAAAGCAGATAAAAATAAAAATGATGAATTTTACACACAGTATGCAGATATTCAAAATGAAATAAATGCTTATATTGCATTTGACGAAAATATTTTTCGGGATAAAATAATTCTCCTGCCCTGTGATGATCCGGAATGGTCAAATTTTACAAAATTCTTTGTAAATAATTTTGAACGATATGGAATTAAAAAACTTATTTCAACTTCATATGCTTACGAAAGCAAAAAAGTAGATTTCGATTATCAACCAACATTATTTGAAACTGTAGACCCAAGATTTAAAATTGAAACTTCAAAAGTAAAAGGGAAAATTTTTACACTAACTAAAGATGAAAATGAAGACGGAAAAATAGATGAAAAAGATTTAAAATGGAATTATTTGGAAGGTGACGGAGATTTTAGAAGCGAAGAAGTCAAGCTTCTTCGCGATGAAGCAGATATAATAATCACAAATCCACCTTTTAGCCTTTTTCGAGAATTTGTAGGATGGCTTTTAGAAAGCAAAAAACAGTTTTCTATTATTGGAAACATGAATGCGATAACGTATAAAGAAGTTTTCCCATCCTTAAAAAATAATAGTTTATGGCTTGGAGCTACAGCATTTAGTAAAGACATGGTTTTTGGAGTCCCAGAAGGTTATGAGGTTGCTCCTAAAGATAAAGAGAAAGCTGAAAAATTAGGTTACAAAGGGAACTTTACCAGATTAGGAAATTCTTGTTGGTACACAAATATAGAACATGGCAAAAGACATGCAATTCTTCCTCTTATGACAGAAGAAAGAAATATAAAATTTTCAAAGCATAAAGAAATAAAAAATATCGGCTATAAGAAATTCGACTTTATTGATGCAATAAATATTCCTTACACAGATTCAATTCCAAGTGATTATAAAGGAATGATGGGCGTTCCTATTTCATTTTTGGACAAATATAATCCAGAACAATTTGAAATTATTGATGGAATCGGACGTTATAGTATTTTGGATAATGAAAATACAAAGAAAGCAGGTAACTATCTATCAATGGTTGATGGAGTACCTCAATACTTTCGAATCTTAATCAAACATAAGGAAAAATAATATGCATACAGATTTTAGAAAAGACATAACAATCCGTCAACTTTGTGAAGGTTTTGTTTACAACGAATTTGATGAAAAAGGCTTGTTTGGTTTAAATGGTAAACTTGTCATTCAGCCGGAATATCAGCGTAATTATATTTATGGTGATGGAAAAAGAGATGTTGCAGTAATAGACTCACTTTTAAAAGGTTATCCGCTAGGTTTAATATACTTCAATAAAAATGGAGATATGTACGAAGTTTTAGACGGTCAACAGCGTATTACTTCAATCGGTCGCTTTGTAACAAATAAATTTGCCGTAAATGTAAATGACTATCCTCGAAATTTCGATGCATTGGATAAAAATGTTCAAGAAGATTTGCTCAACACTACTCTCACAATTTACATTTGTGAAGGAACAGAAAAAGAAATAAAGGAATGGTTCAAAACAATAAATATTGTCGGTGTGCCGTTAAATGAGCAGGAACTTTTAAATGCAGTATATTCAGGACCGTTCGTAAATCTTTGCCGTGAAGAATTTTCAAATTCTCAGAATTCAAATATTCAGACTTGGGAAAATTACATTCCAGGAACTTACAAAAGACAGGATTATCTCAAAACTGCATTAGATTGGGTTTCTAAAGGTAATATCGAAACATATATGGGAACTCATCGAAATGATGATAACATCAACGAAATTAAAAAGTATTTTACAAGTGTAATCGATTGGATTGACCGAACTTTCAAAACAGTAGATTCTTCAATGTGTGGTCTTGAATGGGGACGACTTTATGAAGAATATAAAAGAGTTCCTTACGATGTGAATAAACTTGATGAAAGAATAAATGAACTTCTTGCAGATTGGCGAATAAATGATAAAAAAGGTATTTATGAATATGTACTTTCAGGCGAAGCTCTCGAAAAGAAACCTTTATTGAACATTCGCTTATTCGATAAATCTGTAATAAAATCCGTTTACACAAAACAAACGAAGGAAGCTCAAGAAAAAGGTTGCTCAAACTGTCCGATGTGTTCCGATGCAGAAGGTTCAAATAAAAATCGTATTTACAAAGAAAATGAAATGGATGCCGACCATGCAACAGCCTGGAGTAAAGGCGGTACTACTGATATTTCAAACTGCGTAATGTTGTGTAAAACTCACAACAGGTCAAAAGGAAATAGATAAAAGGAATATTTTTTCATCGAGTCAAGCTCGATGAAAAAATTAATTGAACTTTAGGGCTAAGCAAGTTAGCGGTAGTACGCGGCTT
>CAJORB010000121.1:0-2378 GCA_905236565.1 uncultured Treponema sp.
CTGTATAAAGCAGGGAGTTTTTTTATTTTAAGAGAGAAAGAAGGACTCGTTAATGAAAATACTTGTAATTCCTGATATAAATGCTTTGGAATTCTTGATACAAAAAATAAGGGAAAATTATGATTACTTTGCAAAATTATACTTCTGAAGAAATCGATTTATTCAGCGTACATTCAATTATTAAATCTGGAGACTTCTATAATATGCGATTACCGCGTTTACAGATTCTGGCCGCTTCTTTTAGTTTACAAGCCAAGCTCATTGACACTACAAGTCATCAGAAGCTCAGTGTGTTAAATGACTTGGTTTTTTACTGAAAATGTCATAAAAATGGAAAAATGTGATTTTTAGTCTAAAAATACCTGGAAAAATGTGATTTTTCCTCAAAATTCTATGGAATTTTGTGATAAACCGTATTATCATTCAATTATGGAATATAAACTTCGCAGAAAAATAGATGATTTTCTCATTAACTGGAAAAATAATCCGGATAGAATGCCGCTTATTATAAAAGGTGCTCGTCAGATTGGGAAAACTTCTTCCATAGAGCATTTTGCCCAAAACTATAAAAACTTTGTAGAAATCAACTTTATTGATGAACCACAATATACAAAAATATTTTCTTCAGGCTATTCTCCAGAAAATGTTATCAAAGAGATTTCATTGATTAATCCTGCATTTAAATTTATTCCAAACGATACTTTAATTCTTTTTGATGAGATGCAGGCCTGCCCGGATTGTGCAACTTGTCTTAAGTTTTTCAAAATAGATGGTCGTTACGATGTCATTTGTTCCGGATCACTTCTTGGTGTAAATTATAACGAAATTACATCTGTAAGCGTTGGCTATAAAGAAGATTATGAAATGCATTCACTTGATTTTGAAGAATTTCTCTGGGCCAAAGGATATTCAAAAGAACAGGTGGAAAGCATATATTCACACATAAAAAATCTTGAACCATTTTCTGAAAATGAGTTTGATGTTTGGATGAACTGTTTCAGAGAGTACATGATTACAGGTGGAATGCCGCGTGTTGTAAATAAGTTTGTTGAGCAAAATAATTTTTCTGGAATTTTGCAGGAACAAGTTCAAATTCAAAAAGCCTATGAAGAAGATATCCTAAAATATGCAAAAGGGCTTGATAAATCAAAAATCAAAAATGTATATACTCATATTCCTGTTTTTCTTGCAAAAGAAAATAAGCGATATCAGATTTCTAAAGTTGCTGCAGGTGCAAGAAACAGAGAATATATTGGAACTGTAGATTGGTTAAAAGATGCAGGAATTGTAAATGTCTGTTACAACCTTGATTTGCCGGAACTTCCACTCAAAGGAAATTATAATCCTGCAGAATATAAAATCTATTATCGTGATACTGGTCTTTTGATTGCTTCACTTGATGAAGAGGCTCAAATTGATTTACGCCAGAATAAAAATTTTAATGCTTACAAAGGAGCAATTTACGAGAACATTGTTGGAGATATGCTTGTAAAACAGGGTTATGAACTTTTCTATTATCGAAATGAGAAAGCCACTATTGAAATGGATTTTTTTATTCGTGATGCGGATTCACTTGTTCCTGTAGAAGTTAAGGCAAACAACAATACAACTGCATCTCTGAAAAATCTTATAGAAAAAGATAAATACGCAGATATTCATTATGGAATTAAACTATGCGCAAATAACGTTGGGTTTAATGGCAACTTTTACACTTTTCCATATTTTTGTACATTTTTGTTGAAACGGTATATGCTGGAAAAAATCAGTTCCAAAGAAAAAGAGAAATTATAAATAACCAATAAGGCGGAATACAATGGCATCAAGCAAAGATTATCTAAATTTTGTCGTTGATCAGCTGTCGACTCTGGATGAGATTACGACAAGACAGATGATGGGCGAGTACATAATTTATTATAAGAAAAAAATTATAGGCGGAATTTACGATGACCGCTTTCTCGTTAAAATTACAAAATCATCACTCGAAAAAATGCCTGACGCTCCTCGTGAAATTCCGTATGAAGGCGCAAAGGAAATGCTTCTGGTCGAAGAAATTGACAACCGCGATTTCCTTCGTGACCTCATCCTTTCGATGTATGATGAATTACCAGAAGTAAAGAAAAAATAAAATTTCGCATTAACTCGTTTTCCTCAAGGCGGAATTTACTCCAACAACGACAAATAAATCGAAAAATCCCGGATTGTGTGGTATAATGAAACATCAAAAAAACCGGAGACCCATTATGGCAAAATCAAAATCCCCAAAATCTAAATCAAGCTCCGCCACAATCGGATTTGAACAGCAGATTTGGGACGCAGCCTGCGAACTTTGGGGACACATTCCCGCTGCAGATTACCGCAAAATCTTTACAGGACTTATC
>CAJORB010000122.1:0-11001 GCA_905236565.1 uncultured Treponema sp.
CCTTCCGTTATGAATACACAGCGTTGCTCATCCCGGGCAGCGCTCTTGAGCGCATTGACGCAGTCAATGTCGGGAACTGCGGGGTATTCGATTGGTGCAAACTCACGGCTTGTGCCTTCCATTCTTACTGCCCCTGTTGCAATTACGATGTCACCGCCCATTACTTCTTCCTGCATGCCGCCGCAGGTTCCGACGCGGATAAACGTGTGCGCGCCGCATTTTGCAAGTTCATCAATTGCAATAGAAGCAGATGGTCCTCCGATTCCGGTAGAAGTTACGCTCACCTTTTGTCCGCAGAGTGTTCCTGTATATGTAACATATTCGCGGACATCTGCAACAAGTTTTGCGTTTTCAAAATGTTCAGCAATTTTTGCGCAGCGTTTAGGGTCGCCCGGCATGATGATGTATTTTCCAATGTCATCAGGACCAACTCCCGTGTGATACTGTTTTCCTGAACCTTCTGTGTAATCTACCATAACTCTACCTCCAGTCGTTTGGATCTTTATCTGACGGAACAAAACAAGGAATATTTAAAAGTCTTCTCTTAAATGCAAGTGCATCGAAACGATTTTTTATTTTTTCTGCAGTCTGAGCATCAACAGAATCAAGATTTCCGCGTGCAACATTTTCAAGCTGTGCATATGTAAATCCGAGTTTGTCTTCATCTGTCATTCCACACATACCGTCACTCGGAGCCTTGACTACAAGCTCTTCAGGAAGTCCTAACTGACGGCCAAGCTCAATAACTTCATTTACAAACAAATATGCAAGAGGAGCAAAATCCCCTGCACCGTCTCCCCACAGCGTAAAAAAACCTGCAAGACGTTCACTTAAGTTTCCGTTGCATGAAATACGGCAGTTTCCTATAGTTGCTGCAACAGAATAAAGCGTCGTCATTCTAAGACGTGCCGGTGTATTTGTATTAAATTGTTCTGTAGTTTCATTTACTCCAAGAGAAGTTTTTACGCTGTCAGAAATACCCTTATATGCATCTGCAATGTTTACAGTATAATTTTTAATTCCGAGAAAAGAACAGAGTTTTTTTGAGTCATCAATATCTTTTTGAACACCATTAGGCATAAGAACACCTATAACGCGTTCTTTTCCAAGAGCTGCACAGCAGAGTGCTGCAACTGTAGAAGAATCTTTTCCGCCAGAAATTCCTATTACGGCTTTTGTATTTTCGTCTCCATTATGAAGAAAATAATCTTTTATCCATTCAACAGCTTCTTCTTTTAAAACACTCATCTGTGATTAATTCTCCACTCGATTGTCTTTTTAAGATATTCAACATATTCATCGTCTTTACACATTGTCTTTCCCATTGCGTTAGAAAGTTTTGCTACAGAGCGGCCGTTACATTCAGAAACTTTCATTACGATGTTAAGAGGCTCTACATCAGTGTCGTTTGCGATGTATGTTCCGATTCCAAAAGCAACTTTGATGCGGTCTTTAAAATGCTCATAAAGTTTAGAAGCACGTTTAAAATCAAGGCTGTCGCTAAAAAGCAGTGTCTTGTTTTTAGGATTAACACGTTCGTCCTTATACTTATTGTAATAAGATTCGTAATGTTTAATCCACTCTTCGCCCCATTCATACGGATCGCCAGAGTCGTGACGCACACCGCTAAAACAGATTGAGAAAGTATAGCCCATATCCATGTGGGTTGTTTTATCACCGATTGTGTCAGTTAAGTAAGTTCCGTTTAAAACACCATACTCTTTTGTCCATGACTCCATTGCAAGCTTGTTTGAATAAGCCGGGTTGTACATCGGATTTCCCTGCCCTACACACATGATGTATTCGTGCGCCATCGTGCCGACAGGTTTTACGTTATATTTTTTTGCAAGGAATACGTTTGATGTTCCTACGCAGAATGAGTCCTTGTATTTTCCGTTTGCATCACACAGTGTTTTTACTGCAAGATCCTGCGCTTCTGCACTCAGGCGGCGGCGAAGTCCAAATTCAGAAAAGCTTCCGAGATTGTAAGTTCCATCAATGAGCCAGTTTTTCTTCTGTTCAAGCTTTCTTTTATACTGAACAAACAAATCGTCGTAGTTGTATGTTATTCTGAAAAACACTTCGTTAATGATTGCAAGAATCGGTATTTCATACATCGAAGTATTTAACCATGTTCCGCTTGCCTCAAGAAAAAGTCCTGATGGAGAATCAGAAGAGATTTCAAAATCTTCATAGCGCGGCTTCCAGAGACGAAGATGGTCAATATAATCTTCATGGAGCCACTCGATTTTGCTAAGGTAATCAAGTTCTTCTTCCTTAAAGCGTATTGTACAGTAGTGTTTTATCTGCTCTTTGATTTCCTCAAGCATTTCTGATGTAAATTTTACGTTTTCATTGCGGCATTTAAATGTCCATCTTGTTTTATATGAAGGAAACTGATGATAAATGGCCTGGCCCATTGAAAATTTATAAAGGTCAGTCTCTAAAAGGCTTTCGATTACGGGGTGTAATTTCATGACGTACTCCATGTTTACGCATTTTTACATAATTATATAAAAAACTGCGTTTTATACTCTCAGGCAATATGATAAACCCCTGACTGAATTTTTGCAACAAGCTCCTCTACCGGCATAGGACGTCCAAAAAGGTAACCCTGCATGTGTTCGCAGCCTATAGATTTAAGGAATTCTCTGGCTTCTTCTGTCTCAACGCCTTCAGAAAGGGTTTTCATTCCGAGATCTTTTGCAAGTATTACGATATTTTTAAGAAGCGTCTTTGCCTTTTCGTTTGAATCAAAATTAGAAAGGAACTTCATATCGATTTTCATCATGTCAAAGTCATATTCTTTAAGAACATTAAGGCCAGAGTAGCCCGAGCCGAAATCGTCAAGCCAGAGCGAGTGTCCTGAACTTCTTAATTCGCGAAGTGATGTCTGTAATCCCTCGTTATTTTCTGTAAGCGCGCTTTCTGTAATTTCTACATGAATGCAGCCCTTATCGATTTTGTGCTCACTTACATTCTTCTCTACTTCCTGAGCAAGATCGATGTATTCAAAATCGAGTCGTGAGAAATTAAGTGACACAGGAACAATTCTGTTATGTTTTTCCTTTGCTTCTGCAAGATCGCGGCAGACCCTTCTTACGACAAACATGTCAAGCTTGTGAATCATGTGATATTCTTCGAGAGTTTCTATAAAGTCTGCAGGAGATAAAAATCCGTAAGTAGGATCATTCCACCTTGCAAGAGCTTCTGCTCCACAGAGATTTCCACTTGCAGCATCAATTACAGGCTGGTAATAAACCTTTATGTATTCGTTTTCGATTGCGACATCAAGATTATTTATTATGTACTGCTTTCTGTAAAAATCTTTTGCCATCGATGAGTCATATTCACAGTAATCACGGTCGTAATGTTTTTTTATGCTGTAACATGCATAACGCGCATGATCGCATGCAACGACAGGAAGACAGTCACGGCTTTCTGGTCTGTATGCACCCGTCTTTAAAGACATTTTAATTTCAAAATCTGGATTGACGATTTCTTTTCTAAGCACATCAAGTTTTTCCTGAATTCCGTCATCATCAGTAAAAATAACAAAGTTGTCATTTGAAAAATGTGCAACAATCGAGCCTGAAAATGTTTTTTCTACAAGCTGCGCAAAATTCTTTAAGAAATTATTTCCTTCCCAAAAACCATACTTATCGTTGTAATATTTAAAATGTTCAATATCAAGAAAAAGGAAAATCTTTTTTGTAAAATCAATCTTTTTATTTTTTAAAAGCTCGATTATCTGACCGCGAAAGTAAGTCATGTTTGAAATTCCGGTTACTTCATCGCTTATCGAAAGTTTTAACAAAAGATTATTATTTGCTTCTAGCCGTTCATCTTTATGTGCTTCCTTTATCTTCTGGTGATATGCACTTATTGCAGACATTAAAAGTGCAATCCAGATAATAAAAAGATTTACTTTTGTTGCATAACTTGCAGGAATAACTTTGTGACATATACTTACAAAAACCAGGAATGCAACTGTAAGAAATGAAATCGTATGAATCGGACGCCAGATGATAAAACAGAAAACAGAAATCGACATCGTAATGAGCGTAATGAACTGTTCACCCTTTACATAATCAAGATACGAAATATAAATTCCAAATCCGATTGCAATTACAAAAAAGAGCGCATAAATTATTCCGCCTGCTTTTTTTACCTTCTTTTTATTTTTAATATAAAGAAGAGCATAAATAAGCATGATAAGCCCTGCTGCAAGCAGGACAACATATGATGTAAGGTGTTTAAAAAGCCACTCAGGAGTTCTGCGGGAACTTCCGGTAAGATGACGAACGACAGCGCTTATTATCATCCATAGTTCAAGCAAAATAATTACACACGAAAGATATATGCTTGAGCGGACATTGGAAAGTTCAAAATAATCTTCTACATAAGAAGAATAGTGTTCTATGCCTAAAAACTGTTTTACTCTATCATCGATTTTCATACCTTCCATTATCTAGCCAAAACCGTAAAAAGTAAACGAAAAAAAACGCCCCGGCCACTGCCCCTAGCGTGTCTGCTCCCCAGTCAAAAAGCGAGCACGAGCGACCAGGCGTAAAACTCTGATGGATTTCATCTATAATTCCGTATACGCTTACGATAACAGAAGGGATCCAGACCCTTTTATAAGTCCTTATATTACAAGCGAATGCAACCCAGAATGAGAGCATCGAAAAACAAAAAAAATGTACCACTTTATCAGCATTCCTGAATGTGGGTAAATGCGTAAGGCGCGGTTTACCCGATAAATACCAGCTTATGCATACGATTATCACAGCCGGAATCCACTTAGCAACTTTTATGATATTCCGCGAAGACAAAAAAACGTGCAATTTACACTGTTTTTTATTAGAATCTATATCCAAGTCCATATACTGTCTCTATCGAATTTTCGGGGAGTTTTTTCCTTAATCGCTTTATGTGGCAATCAATCGCCCTGTCATTAAGATATGTATCATCGGGATACGAAATCTCAATAAGCTTATCGCGCGTTAGGACACTCCCCTTGTTTTTTATAAATGCTTCCAGAATGCGGAATTCTGTTACAGTAAGTTCAATTTTTTTCCCGTCGACATATGCACTGTAAGAACTAAGATTGAGAGTTATATTGTCTGACGAAATGATTTTATCTTCTTCCTGTGCTGCAGAACTCCGTCTTAAAAGCACTTTTACCCTTGCGATAAGTTCCCGAACCGAAAAAGGCTTACACAGATAATCATCTGCCCCAAGTTCAAGTCCTAAAACTTTATCAAACTCTTCATCGCGGCTGGTCAAAAACATCACGGGAGTTTTTATTCTGAGTTCACGAATTTTTGTAAGAAACGAAATACCGTCCATTACAGGCATCATGATATCAAGAATAAAAATATCCGGTAAAATATTCTGAGAAACCGCATTAAGGGCTTCCTGTCCGTTTGAAAATTCTGTAACTTCAAAGCCCTCCTTTTTAAGGGCAGTCTTTACAGACAAACGGACATTTTTTTCATCATCTACAAGTGCAACTGTCATTCTTCTATTAAAACTGTTTCTTTAGATTTTTTCAAGGACGCCCAGTTAACATTTCTTGTAACAAACATTATTGCAGCAAGTACTATGAATGCAAAGATTGAACCAAACAAAAGCGCATAGTCTTCTGACTGTAAGCACACATAAAGGTAACCGTACAAGAGTGCAAAAAGCAGAGCCATTATTCCGCCGAGATTTATTTTTTTACAGATTAATGCTATGTAAACCGAAACTAAAAGTCCTGATGCAATGCTTCCGAGGAAATATGAAAAACCAAAATTAATATGTTCGCTTAATGCAAGAAGCAAAAGGAAGAACAATACGCTTGCAGCTCCCGACAAAAGATAATTTACCGGATGAAGATTTATTCCTGCAAAGATCTCAAGTAAGAATAATGCTATAAACGGAACAACTATAAAAAGGAATGCGTAATTAAATGCCCTGTGAAGCTTATTATAAATATTTACCGGCTGAATATAATCAAATCCGATTTCATTTCTTGCATCACCTGAGTCAAACGGAATATACCACGAAGAAGTAAAGCCTTCTTTTGTAAGTTCTCTTTCTGTCGGAATATACGAATAATCCGTAAATCCCGGGCTTGGCCAGTCAGATTTAATATCAAGCCTTGTTTCCTGCGAAATAAGTTTTAAAGAAAATTTCTCTGCTCCACGAATTTTATAATCTGATTTAAATACAACCGGGCTGTTTCCCAAAGGAATTTTTGCTGTGATGCATTTACTGATTTTTGCACTTTTTGACATTGAATATGCTGTGGCATAATCGATTTCTGTGTATTCAACAGGATAAACCTTATCACCAATTTTAAAAACCGGTTTTTCCATTAAAGAACGGTCAGAAACTTCTACGCAGAACATTGCGTTTGCATAGCTGTAAGTATTCCGTGTCTTTGTTTTAAGTTCACTAAAATCAAAAGTTGCCTCATATGAAACATCTCCTGAATAAATCGGGAAAGAATATATTCCGATATTTCGTTCCTGAGTTTTAAGATCCGCACTTGATTTAACAGAAGATGGACGTATATATTCATTTGCCCAGACTGTTTCATAATATATCTGGTCTTTTGAATTACGTCTTTTCTCCTGATATGAATAAGGAATTACAAGAAATACATCTTCGATAACAAAATTTCCTCCTGCGCCATTGATAATCGAAGACTTTGCATGATTGTATTCATATTCACGGTCAGAAAGTTTTGAACCTGTAAACAGGTTTGCTACAATCAATACGATTACAATTGCAAAAATAAATACAAGTTTTAACACAATTGAATCTGCCTTTAGTGTTTTTTTAACCATAATTTTACCCCTTAAGTAATTTATTTATGGTTAAACTGTAAGATAGAATTGTGTCAAAAATGTGTCAGAATTTTGTTATTTTAATTCGCCTTCTTTACAATACCGGAACTCTAAATACAAACTTTGCACCGCCAAGCTCATCACTGTTTCCAGTCTCGATACTGCCTTCAAGCGAATCTGTAATTGCCTTTACAATCGAAAGTCCAAGTCCAGTATGGCTTGATTTCTGCGCTTCTTCACGCTCAGAATAGAATCTGTCAAAGATTTTTTCAAAGGACTCAGCAGGGAGCCCGCGGCCGTTATCTTCTACGGTCATGACGAAAAATTCTGCATTTCGGCTTGATTTTTCTGCCGTATTACGTAAAGCGTTCTCGACACGCGCTGTAACCTTGACCTTTGTTCCAAAACTCAACGCATTGTCGATAAGGTTTTCTGCGACACGCTCGATGTAATCAGAAGGAATTTTTATATCAATATTTCCCTGCAGCGGCAAAAAAATGACTTCGCGGTCCGGATAATTTTTTTCAAGCCTTGTAATTATATTTTTAATGAAAGAATTTACTTCAATAACTTCTGCCTCATCGTTAACTGATGCATCTCCCTTTTCTACTCCGGCATCGATTTTAGAAATATTCCGTATTCCGCTTAAAAGATTTTGAAGATGAGAAACTTCATCGATAACGGCGCGGCTTAATTCTTCCTGCTCTTTTTTATCAAGCTCGCCGGAACCTAAAAGCTCTGCAGAAGTTCTTATTGCCGTAAGAGGGTTTTTAAACTCGTGCGAAATATCAGAAGAAAAGGCCTGGGAAAATTTTATGCGTTTGTTAAGACATTCAACTAAAAGAGTAAATGAGCGCGAAAGCTCTCCTATTTCGTCACGGCGTTTTTTACCGGTAAAATCTGTAAAGAAAATGCGGCCTTTTTTATCGGCGCACGAGTTTGCCTCTTTTGAAAGCCGCTTTAACGGATACGAAATCCTGAACGCTAAAAAAAGCGCTATGAGAACGACCGCAATAAGCGATTTTACAAAAATGCGCGCAAGGTCCTGTCTTAATTCATAAAGGTTCTGAAGGATTTTATAAGTTGAACGGCTCACTAAAACTACACCGATTACATCATCCCCGTTTTTTACAGGAATAGCTGAATAAATCGTAATCGAAACCTGTCCGCCGGAAGAAAATCGCGTCATTGCGCCGTAGTTTCCGTTTAAGGCTTTTAAAACTTCGGCTCCGTCGAAAATTTCTTTATTTATGTAAAAATCAGCCGTGTCATAAAGAAGAGCTCTGGGCGGCTTAAAAAGCTTTCTGTAAATACGGAACGGAATAGAAAACAGGCGGTAGATAAAAGGTTCTTTTTCACCCGCGCGCGACTGTTGAATCTGTTTTTCACTTTCGCGCGATTCTTTATCTTGCAAGTCTTTATCAGAAACATCACCCGGCTTAATATCCATCCGGCTTGAATCTGCAATCAAAGTTTTGTCAGGCGCAATTATTCGTATACGGCAGTCAAACTGACCGTTCATATTTTCAAGCAGTTTATAAGCATAGCCGGCATCAATTTTGTTTTCGCCAGCATCCCCGGCACTTACCGCGATGTTTGAAGATCCCGCAGCGTCTGAAGTGATGACATCCGAAACAAGAGCAGACGCAACAAGACGTCCCTGCTGAACATTCGAGCGCTCCATCATATCAAGCTGCTGCTTTTCATAAGTCTTTAACGCCATCATTACCGCAACCGGAATAAAGGCAACGATTATGAGGAAAACCGAAATCTGTAAACTTATGCTTATAAAAAATTTCTTTTTCATATCGATGCAAGAGTCTTTTCGATTCTTGCAAGTGATTTTTCTTTCCCGAGAACTATAATCGAACCGATTAATGGAGGTGAAACACGGCTTCCTGTTACTGCCATACGGATCGGCATCATAAAGTCACCGAGTTTAATTCCAAGAGCTTCGGCCTTTGACTTAGCAAGGTTTTCTGCTCCTTCGTGGTCAAGTGTAAAGCACTGTTCAACAAAGTCCTTTGCAACTTCTAAAACTTCTTTTGTCTTTGCAAGATCAAGCTTTTTAGGAACAATCTGTTCAACAGGTGGAACTGCAGGTTCTGTAAACATAAAGTGAACCATTTCTGCAGCTTCTGTAAGGAACTTAAGGCGTTCCTGAATCAAAGGCATAAGTCCCATCAATGTTTTTTCAACATCTTCGCTCGACATATTCATTGATTTATCAACGCAGTAAGGCTTTCCGTCTTCTCCCATTGCAACACCAGAGAACTCAGGTCCTACATTTGGTTTTGGCTGTGGGTTTTCAGGATTGATTTCAAGAGTTGCATCTCCTGTTCCTGTAATGAACGGAAGAGTCCACTTATAAAGTTCTTCTGTAGAAAGCTGTCTTATATAGTTTGCGTTGTAGTATTCAAGCTTTTTGTAGTCGAATACTGCAGGCGCTTTATTTAAATGCTCAAGCTTAAAATCTTTTGCAAGTTCTTCGAGAGTATAGAATTCTTTTCCTTCAACATAAGAGCAGCCGAGCATTGCAACGTAGTTTACGATTGCCTGTGGAAGATAACCACGTGCGCGGAATTCATTTAAAGAAGTTGAACCGTGTCTCTTACTTAATTTCTTTCCGTCTGCACCATTTACCATTGGAAGATGACAGAACTCAGGGTGTTCCCATCCGAAAGACTTATACATCTGAACATGAAGCGGTGTCGAAGGAATCCATTCCTGAGCGCGCATTACATGACTTATTTTCATCATGTGGTCGTCAACGATGTTTGCAAGGTGATAAGTCGGAAAACCGTCACTCTTTAACAAAACAGGATCCGGAGAAATATCTTCGTTTTTCCATTCGATGTCGCCTAAGATGTGATCGTGGAATTTTGTAGTTCCTTCCATCGGAACTTTAAGACGGATTACATAAGGTTTTCCGGCATCAAGATTTGCCTTAACTTCTTCCGGAGTCAAGTGACGGCAGTTTCTGTCGTAACCCGGTGCCATTTTATTTTCTGTCTGAATTTTTCTAATGCGATCAAGGCGTTCTGAGTCACAGAAGCAGTAATAAGCTTCGCCGTTTTCGATAAGCTTCATTGCATATTCTTTGTAAAGTTCAAATCTTTCTGACTGAACATAAGGTCCGTATTCGCCGCCCTTTTCGCCGCCTTCATCCCAGTCGATTCCAAGCCAGCTCATTGTGTCATAAAGATTCTTTACATATTTTTCGTCATAACGTGTACGGTCTGTGTCCTCAAGACGAAGAATAAATTTTCCACCCTGTGAGCGTGCATATAAATAATTGAACAATGCAGTACGAACTCCACCGATGTGCTGCAATCCTGTTGGACTTGGTGCATATCTTACGCGAACTTCACTCATTACAAAACCCCTTATATTGCGCAAAAAGCGCTTCTTATTTTTATCTTAAAAGTTGAATTCTATTATAGTAAATTTTTTGATTATGCTCAATCTACCTTAATTCTGCCCTACTTTATCTGCTCTTTAACCCACGGTAAAAGCCATTCTTCATTCCAGTGAGTTTCCTGTACAAACTTTCCGTTTCCCATACCAAATCCATGGTCGCCTGTTTCGTTCAGTATAAAAACATGCGGAACTCCTGCCTTTGTTAAAGCCTGGTCAAGGCGAACAGAATTTTCATACATTACGGTCCTGTCATCCTTGTTTGTAAGAAGAAAAACCGGGCACATATCACGCGTCATCTGTTTTTCAAGCGAAAACTTATCAAGCATTTCCTGACTCGGATTTTTTCCGATGAGGCTCTTTCTTGACCACGCGTGTCCGATATCATACTGCATCGAAACTACAGGATAAATCGGCATTATGAAATTCGGTTTTAAACTTACGCTCGTGCTGATGCCGTGTTTTGAAAGTTCATTTTCTTTATCACCAAAAGAACCTGCCATAACGACAAGATGACCGCCTGCAGAAAATCCGATTGCACCGATTTTCCCCGTATCGATGTTCCACTCAGCTGCGTTCTCACGCACAATCTGTATCGAGCGCTGGATATCTTCAAGCATTGCAGGATGATGAAAGCCTTCCTGTGAAACACGATATCTTAAAACAAAGGCGTTGATTCCATGACTTTTAAACCATGCTGCAACTTTTTTTCCCTCGTGACCCATTCCAAGATGATGATAGCTTC
>CAJORB010000123.1:0-10764 GCA_905236565.1 uncultured Treponema sp.
TGCAATCTGGGGTCTCTTTGGTGCTGCTAACCAGCTTCTTGCAGGTATTGCTTTAATGGCAGTTGCTGCATGGCTTGGACAGGCTGGCAAGAACAACAAAATGTTCTTTATTCCTATGATTTTCATGCTTGCTGCAACATTGACTTCTCTTATTATTACAATCGTAGGAAAAGTTGGAGCTATGGCTAAGGGTGCCGATGGTGCATTCTTCTGGGGCAACTGGTTCCAGTTGATCTTTGCTGCTGCAATGGCAGTTCTTGCTGTAATTCTTGTTATCGAAGGTGTTCAGACTTTTGCAAAACAGATAAAGGCAAAGAAATAAATTAAAACGACAGCCTCCCGCTGAAGAACACCGAATGCAACGGCTAGCTTGAAGCTTTGCTGCTAATACCGCGCTTCGCTGCTATTATCTCGCTTCGCGAATAATACGCGCTTCGCTTGTGCAGAATGTTGCATCGCTGTTGCCTTCAGCTCCGGCTGTCTTTTTTTTATTCCTTTAACTTCTTGAACACGCCTTTTCTATTATAGATATCAATTCCGGATACGATTTTCTTTTTTCTTCTTCATTCAAACTCTGTATATAGTCATACTCCTCATGAAAGAGGCGGTCTTTGCCTGAGATAGGCATGTACGAAACTTCGTTCTGTGTGTAATAGTGCTCGATGCAGCCGTTCGGCAGGATGTAGACGCGTGCAGCTTCTGCTGCAGCAAGAGTAATCGAAAGAAGATTTTTTATATTAGGGATTATCGTTGAATCATCGTTTAATGCAAATTTTGTAATATAATCACCTATATTTAAAATTCCCTGTAAAATTACTGTCTTGTATGTATCAAGATGTTCTGCATCTTCCCTGTCCAGTGTAAATTTTTCAAGTCTGTTCTTAAATTCCTGCAGCTGATGCGGAACTGTTATTGATATGTTCATAATTTCATCTGCAATTTCTAAAAGATATTTTTCGAGCCGCGAAACAAGTTTAAAAAATGTTACATGTTCACTTCGGGTAAGGATTTTTTCGAAAAACGGTTTTTGTTTTTCGTACTGTTTGTCTATCCATTCCTGCACGCGGTGATCTTTACATATTCCGTCTCTAAGCTTTCCGCAGAAAAGAGAATCAAGATCAGTGATGATTCTTGCATTTGTTCCAAGCAGATAGCATACTTTAAAGAAAACTCCAAGCTCGTCTTTACCACCGACATCGATTACACCTGTTGTTGCGGTAAACATATCAGATTCTATACTGCGCAGAAGCGAAGAAAAAATTGCGTGGTCAGTATAGCCTTCGACAAAAACCTGGTTGTCAGAAAAGAAAAACTGCTTGTGGTAAGTATTAAATCGCGGCAAAAATCTTTTAAAAAGCGAATAATCATTTTCTGAAAGCTCATCGATAGAAGTTGCAACACTGTTTATATGACATGCTACAACTCCGATAAGTTCTTCAGGAGATTTTAAGTCGATAAAGAACGGTGAATGAGAAATGATGAAAAAAAGATGCGAAGGATGTTTCTCTGCCGTCTTTCTTATTTCATTCATAAAAAACTGCTGAAACTGAGGGTGAAGATGAAGTTCAGGCTCGTCTATCATAAGACAGCTTGCTTCTCCTTCTTCGCCGTAAAGGGCAGCAAGAAGGGCAATGATTTTTTTTAAGCCGTGGCATTCATTTTTCGTCATCGAGTATTCAAGGTTCTGTGCTTTGTTTACTACAACCGGCGTAACACTGTTGTCATTTGAGATTTCAAATCTGATTGTTTTAGAAAACATGTTTGAAAGAACGTTTTCGATTCTCGATGTAAGCTCGCGGTTTTTGCTGAGCGTATAATAAATTTCGTTATCGTCTACAAGGTCCGTATTAAAAATGCGCACAGAATAACCTGCATCGGCAAACTGCTGTGCAAGGCTTTGTGAGATGAGAGTTTTTCCAGAACCGTTAGGTCCCACGATGAGATTTATCTGAGACCAGTTCTGCTTTTTAAAAGAAGCTTTTCCCCAGAGAAATGAAAGCTTTATTTTTACCGGTACCTTAATCATTCTATATATTATAACACAAATTCTGCCTTACGACTAATTTTTTAGATTTATGTATTTCATGTTGCGGGTAGAGGACATTTATCGTATAATACAGAATATGTTCAGCATTAAATTTTTAGTCCTTGCGCTTGCGCTTGTAATGTACCTTCTCGTAATCATTTTTCAGGATAAAAAAGTTATCTTTACGACTGCAGCGGCTCTTATTCTTGTACTTCTCGGAACTTTTGTATCCGGTATTTTTAATTCTCAAAGCGCTTCCGTAACTCAGAACGGCACAGCTTTTTTATTGCATCATATTTTCTTTGAACTTATAAACTGGAATGTATTGATGATTTATGTCGGTTCAATGATAATAGCAGCGCTTTTTATTTATTCCCGTGTTCCGGCAAGAATTGCAGATGCTCTTGTAGCAGTTTCTCCAAGCACAGGAATTGCGGTTGTCCTCATTCTTGCAATGACCGGAATCATTTCTATATTTGTAGAAAATGTTGCAACAGTTTTAGTCATGGCACCGATTGCCCTTGCACTTTCTAAAAAACTAAAATTTAATCCGATTCCGTTTATGATCGGACTTGCAGTAATGTCAAACCTCGAAGGAACTGCAACTCTCGTAGGTGATCCTCCGAGCATGATTTTTGCAAGTTTCGCAGGATATACATTCAATGACTTTTTCTTTAAATTTGCAAAACCTTCTATCTTTTTTATCATTCAAACCGGAATGATTGCAGGATGTATTTTCTTTTACGCAATCTTCGGTCGTGTAAAGGAAAAACCTCAGGTAGAAAAAGAAAACGTTATTTCTTATGTTCCACTTTACCTTTTGATTTTAATGATTGCAGGGCTTGCAGTAATTTCGTTTTTTTCTACTGAACTTGGATACAGCTCGGGACTTTTTGTTCTTGCACTCGGACTTCTTGGTTTAATCTGGTATAAATTCTGTCAGAAGAAAACTAAGGGCGAAATCTGGACTTTAGTAAAGGAACTTGACTGGGAAACAATCGCATTTTTAATCGGAATATTTGTCGTAGTCGGCGCAATTTCTGAGACAGGACTCCTTGATGATTTTGCAGTATTTCTTGCAAATCTTACCGGTGGAAATAAATTCTTAGGATTTTTCCTTATATTGCTTTTTTCTGTTTTGATTTCGGGATTTGTAGATAATGTTCCGTATATAATCGTAATGCTTCCTGTAGCCGGAACGCTTGCAGCAAATATCGGTGTTCAAAAAGAACTTTACATGTTTGCACTTCTTGTAGGCTCGTGTCTCGGCGGTAATCTTACACCGTTCGGTGCGTCTGCAAACGTTGTTGCAATGGGAATCCTCAAAAAAGAAGGAAAACCAATTACTTTTAGGGATTTTTTAAAGATAAGCGCACCGTTTACGATTCTTACGACCGCAGTTTCTGCAGCCTTACTGTATCTTATATGGGCTTAAGCCTTTGAAATCTGTATAATTGTTTTTTATACGCTAATCCGTTATAATAGAACAATAATACGCATTTAAGGAAAGCCGGTTTGTTCACGCTAAGTTTTGCCTTTAGAAATATTGTATCTCGAAAAAGTTCTCTCGTAATCGTCCTGTTCATTGCATTTTCCATCGCCGTTATGGTTATGGCAAATGCTGTTTTTGACGGAACAGGTAACGGAATCGAAAAAACATTTTCATCGAGTTTTACAGGTGACGTTGTAATAAGACCAAAGACCGATTTTCCTATGAGCCTTTTTGGAGATGAAACTCCTGTTACAGGCGAGCTTTCTGAACTTCCTAGAATTATTCCGTATAACAATATAAACGACTATGTAAAATCGCTCGAAGAAATCAAATACATCTGTCCTCAGCTTACAGGTCAGGCAGTTCTCAAGGTGGAAGAAAAAAATAAAGTTGCAGTTTTATTCGGAATTGAATCAAAGAACTACCTTAAAATCATGACAGGAATAAAAATTCTTGAAGGTGAACCTTTTGAGCTTGGAACTTCGGGTGTTATGATTTCTGATATCATGCGTGAAAAAATAAAAAAGGATACAGGAAAATATCTTGTTCCTGGAGACAGCGTTCAGCTTATTTCAAGCAACGGATCTTCATATACTTTACGCGCAGCCGAGGTAACTGCAGTTTATAAATATGAAGTTCATAATGATCTTCAGGATAATATTGTTCTGATTGACCCTGATACGCTTCGCTCACTTTTAGGAATTGAGTCGATGTCGTCTGCAGAAATCGAAATCGAAAAAGAAAAAACAACTCTCATAGAAAATTCAAATACAGAAGACATCGACGTTCTTTTTGGCGAAGATATGTTTGAAGAAGATTTTTCTGAAGCTCTCGATACTTTAAATGATGTTTCTATAGCTGAACAGACTCAAACGCCTTCTTCTTCTTCCAGTGAAATTACAGCTTCTGATGAAACAGAACGCGCGCCACTCGATGCTCAAAGCGACGGTGACCAGTCAGAACAGACTACATGGAACTACATCATCTGCAAAGTCGAGGACGGCGTAAACCCTGACAGAGTCGTAAAAAAGATAAACAGATTCTTTAAAGAAAACGAATTTAATGCAGTCGCATCTTCGTGGCGCGCTGCAGCAGGAATGTCTGCCCAGTATATTTACTGGATGCGCCTTATCTTTAACATCGGCCTTCTTCTTTTAATCGGTACAGGATTTATCGTTGTAAACAATACATTAATCATTGCTGCAATGGACAGAACAAAAGAAACCGGTGCGCTTAGGGCAATCGGTGCAGACAGAAAATTTATCGGTATTGAATATCTTTTAGAAACTTTAATGCTTACGATAACAGCAGGAATCCTTGGATGTATTCTTGGTGTACTCGGTAATCAGCTTTTAGTGTGTGCAAAAATTACTTTTTCAAATTCGTATCTCATTCAGCTTTTCGGCGGAACACAGTTAAAGACAAGTGTCACAGCTTTAAATCTTTTAAGCGGAATGTGTCTTTCTCTTTTACTCGCAGTTATAGGCTGGCTTTATCCTGTTCATATTGCACTTGATACAAGCCCTGTCGTTGCAATGGAACACATCTAGGAGTTTTTGGAATATGTTTTATTTTGTCATTGCAATAAAATCTATTTTTGAAAGACGCCGCCAGTATAAATCACTGTTTGCAGTTTGTGCAGTTGGTGTATGCATCATGCTGTGTGCACTTATGGTTACGGATGGAATGGTAAAATCTATGAACGAAAAAGCGCGCCAGTATTATGGTGGGGATATTCTTTTTTTGGGCGGTCATCATATTACAAAAACTTTAGCTGATGCCCGTGAAGAAGTTCAGATGCTTAAGGAAAGTGTCGGTAATAGAAATGATGTAAAGATTTTCTTAAGATATAACCATGATCCAGAAGAGCATGGAGAATCATATTATTATGAGGGCACATCGGTAAGACAGCGTGCGATAATCGGTGTTGATTTTGAAAATGAGAAAGATCTTTTTGATAAGTTTACTTTTGTTGAAGGGTCTTATCATAAAGGTGAACATGAAGATACAGTCCTTCTTTCTGAACCTATTGCAAAAAAACTTGGCTGTCATGTTGGGGATTCGATAACTTATTTTGCCGTAACTTATAATAATTATGCAAATACAATTGACCTTGTAGTTACAGGAATCTTTCTTGATGCAAGTGTCTTCGGAATGTACACTTCATATGTAAATTATGATTCACTTATTAAAGCTATGGATTATGAACCTCTTGTTGACAGAATAAGTCTATATTATGTAAATGGAAAACCGTCTGACAAAGAGCTTGAAAGAATTCATGGCGAAATGTCAAAGAAAATTCAGATGTATCCTCTTAATATGGATAAAAAAGAATTCTACAAGGATTTTAGAAAATCTGATACTTCTGTAGTAAGAAAGGGGTACCTTGTTTCCCTTGATTCGACTGTCTCAGACTTAAAACTACTTGTTCAGGCATTAAAGCTTATTGTTGCTGCAATCGTAATCATGCTTGTAATAATAATCTCAGTTGGAATTTCGAGTACATACAGGGTTATCGTAATAAAGCGAAGTCTTGAAAGCGGTACACTTCGTGCAATCGGCATGAAAAGTTCGGGGATAATGAAGCTTTTTATAAGTGAGGCATTACTACTTCTTTTATCCGGCTGTCTTACGGGATTTATCTTTTCTGCCATAGCAGTAAAGATTGCATCCATATTTGACCTTTCTTTTATATCGGGATTTGATCTTTTCCTTACGGGAGGCCATCTTATTGCCGATTTTAACCCTTTAAAAATTGCCGGTTATGTGGCAATAATCATAGTAACCACACTTGTATCTGTGTTGTTTACATTACGTAAATTAGTAAGGATAAGCCCTGTAGGGGCAATTACTGCTACAACATAAATTATTTTATACGGACAGCTTTCGACTGCCTGTGTAAAACGACAGAGGTATTTATGAAAAAGACATTTAAGAATATTTTAATCAGTTTATTTATCGCTTCCGGGGTTTTAAGCCCTCTTTGTGCCCAGGTAACTGCTGATATGGCAAAGCAGATCTTAAAGCTTTCTGATAAGAATACTAATTATTCCGGAACTGACTTTAAAGCAGACTATACAATTGTTACGGATAAACCTGGGTCTGGTAAATCTGTAACAAGTGCCGTAATGTACCGCCGTGACTCAGCAAGTATGTTTACGATTGTAATAAAAGCGCCGGAAACAGATAAGGGTAAGGGTTATGTTCAGTTTGATAAGAACATCTGGTTCTATGATCCAAGGGACAAACAGTTTACCTATACTTCTGCAAAAAACAAATTTCAGAACAGCTGTCTTAACAACAGCGATTTAGTTCCGCAGACAATTTCTGATGATTATAACATCAAAGAGTTTAAAGAACTTAAACTCGGAAAATTTGACTGTATTTATTATGAACTTTCTGCTTCAAAAAAAGGCGTTGATTATCCGATTGTAAAGCTCTGGGTAAGTAAAGATGATGGTCTTATCCGCAAAAAAGAAGACTACAGTCTTTCAGGACAGCTTTTGCGTACAACTGCAATTCCAAGCTATCAGAAAGTAGAAAATCGTTTTGTTCCTGGCGGAATGCTTGTAGTTGATAATCTTCGCGGAACAAAAATTGACGGAAAGATGCAGTACGAAAAGACTCAGATTACGATTGCTAACGTGTCTTTTCAAAAACAGTCTAATGTAGTATACTCGAAGAAATTCCTTGAAGAAATGAGTGACTAAGTCGATAAATGAAAAAAATCTTCTGCAAATCTGCATTATTTTTATTATGTTCAATTTTAACAATCAACTCAGTTTTTGCAGAAGATCCTGCTTTAAACACTTCAGAAAAAATTAATTCAGAAGAACTCAACGAAGAAATTACGGATGAGTTTGAAGATATCGATGATATGTTTTCCCAGAGCGAAGATACAGACCAGCCTATAGAACAGGCAACGACTGACACAGCAAAGACTGAAATCCCCAGCGAGAAAAGGGGAATCGTTCTTTCGGGAGATTTAATGGCTCGTCTTGGCGGTGCAATCTATTATCCTGCAGAAGCATCTCCGGGTGCAGTTTTTGAAAGTAAAGTTTCCTTTACATCAAAGCCTACAGATTTTTTTTCATTTAAAGGTACGATTCTTGTAAAGTTTCCGGAAATGGAACTTGGACTTTATGAACTTTACATGAACTACACGTTGTGGGATGTTGCGTACCTCATGGTCGGAAAAAAAGAACTTACATGGGGAAACGGAAGAATTTTTGACACAAATATTCTCGATGACAGATCAGATGATATTTTTGATCCGGAAGAACTTCTTTATGACAAAAAAATGAAAATGCAGAATTCTAAGTTTGCAGTTTCTCTTGATATTCCGTTTTCTAAATTTAATTTTACCGGTCTTGTTTATTACGAAGAATTTAATAAAACATCAAATGCTTATCAGGATGTTAATGCAAGTATGGGAAACATTTCATATGCTGCAAAACTCGAAGCAAATATATGGAATTTCGCAATGGATGTTTTCTGCAGAACATGGGCAGATAATGATCCTAATAAATATCCTTTTGCAGCAGGTGGTGATGTAAACTTTCAGCTGCATGATCTTCATTTTTATGTTCAGTATTTTACACACTTTGAAATGAACAATGAGGATGAAATGGCATATCCCAGGCAGAAGGTTACTGCCTCTGTCTGGTGGGCAACAAGAGAAAAAATTAATCTTGGCTTTATATTTGAGTATCAGGCAATTCTTGACTGGTACGGCCTTGATGAGCCTACACAAAAAGATGATTATTTAAGACAATATCTTACTTTTGAAGGTGTGTGGGGAAGAATAGGCGGCAGCAAATGTACTGCAGCTTTAAAATGGTTCCATGATGTTTCAGAAGAATACGGAACTGTTATTCCAGGATTTAAAATTCACGGATTCGTTCCATGCGCAGATCTTGATGTAGGATTCCCTGTTTATTATGGTTCGATAAGCAAGGTTGGTGTCGTTGCTCAGTTAAAGTTGAGCGTTGCATTCTAGACTTTTTTTATTTTTTTTCTTCGTCTAAAATAATTCCATCTTTGATTTTAATTACATGGTCAGACATATCTACGATTTTTGAATCATGTGTAGAAAACACAAATGTCGTTTTTAATTCCTGATTGAGTTTTTTCATGAGTGCAAGAATTGCATCTCCGTTTTTTGAGTCGAGGTTTGCAGTTGGCTCGTCTGCCATTATTATCGGAGCCTTTGTTGCAAGAGCTCTTGCAATGGCTACGCGCTGTCTCTGTCCCCCGGAAAGTTCTGACGGCTTATGATTTTTCCAGTCGGTAAGTCCTACTGTTTCGATTAAAAAATCTACCCATTCAGTCTGTTGTGTTCTGCTCATTGCACGGTCATCAGGAAGGCTCCCGAGTTTTAAAGGCAGTTCAACATTTTCGTAGACATTGAGTACCTGTATGAGATTGAAATTCTGAAAAATAAATCCTAGATTCTGGCGGCGCAAAGCTGTTATGTGGTTATCAAGTTTAGGCGGAATTGACTTTAAAGACGGCAAATCCTGTCCTGTGTACACATCGATTCCGTTTAAAACAATCTGGCCTGAAGTAGGAAGGTCTATAAGCCCCATGAGGTTTAGAAGTGTTGATTTTCCGCTTCCTGATGGTCCAGAAATAGACGCAAATTCACCCTGTTCTATAGAAAAATTCGCTTTGTCAACAGCGTGAACGGTAATTTTTCCCATCTGATAGTTTTTACATAAATTGTGTACTTCAAGAATTGCCATAAGATAAATATATCATTCAAAAAACGTAGTGTCTATACACTTATTTTTATTTATGGTACTATGGTTTTCACTATACTGTTATGTTCACACCGGAATATTCAGAATAGGAAAATCAAAAATGGCCCACGCCAGGGTCGTAAAGTGAGGTAATAAATATGGCAAATAACGAAAAAGACGTACACGCATGTACGCTCGACAAAATCATCAGCTTGTGTAAAAGAAGAGGCTTTGTATATCAGGCTTCAGAAATATATGGTGGCCAGGCAGGTGCATGGGACTACGGTCCTCTCGGTGTAGAATTCAAAAGAAATATTCAGAATGAATGGTGGCACTACATGACTCAGCTTCATGATGATGTAGTTGGACTGGACTCTGCAATCTTTCAGCATCACACAACATGGAAGGCTTCTGGTCACGTTGATCACTTTAGTGACCCGATGGTTGACTGTATTGAATGTAATGCACGCCACCGCGCAGATAAATTAATCGAAGACTTTGTTCAAGCAAACCCTGATGTAAATCCTGGTAAGCCTGTAGACACAATGACTCACGATGAAATGAAAGCTTTTATCGATGCAAACATCAACTGTCCTACTTGTGGAAGCAAAAACCGCAAATATACTGCTGTCCGCGAATTCAACCTTATGTTCAAAACATATCAGGGACCAATTGCAGATGACAGCCACCTTATTTACCTTCGTCCTGAAACATGTCAGGGTATCTTTACAGACTTCAAGAACATTGTTCAGTCAAACCGTATGAAGGTTCCTTTTGGAGTTGCTCAGGTTGGTAAATCTTTCCGTAACGAAATTATTTTCAAGAACTTTATTTTCCGTACCTGCGAATTTGAGCAGATGGAAATGGAATATTTCTGTAAGCCTGGTACAGAAGATGAAACATTTGACCGCTGGAGAAAAGACCGCTGGCAGTTCTACTTAAAGTACGGTATCCCGGAAAAGCAGCTCAAGTGGCACCACCACGACAAGCTTGCTCACTACGCTAAGGATGCTTACGATATTACTTACAACTTCCCGATCGGATTTGAAGAGATTGAAGGTATCCACAGCCGTACAGACTTTGACCTTTCACAGCATCAGACATACTCAAAGAAGGATATGTCTTATATCGACCAGGAAGACGGCAACAAGAAGTACGTTCCATACGTAATCGAAACTTCTGCAGGTCTTAACCGTAACTTCCTTATGTTCCTTTGTGAAGCATACGAAGAACAGAATGTTGCAAAAGAAGGCGAGCCAGAAGACTACAGAACAGTACTTCACCTTGACCCACGCTTAGCACCAATCACAGTTGCAGTTCTTCCACTTATGAAGAAGGACGGACTTGCAGAAAAGGCAAAGGAAATCCAGCACATGCTCAAGGAAGACTTTGTAACTGATTACGATACTTCAGGCACTGTAGGTAAGCGCTACCGCCGCCAGGATGAAGTTGGTACTCCATTCTGTGTAACTGTAGACTACGACACAATTCAGGAAAAGAAAGAA
>CAJORB010000124.1:0-4057 GCA_905236565.1 uncultured Treponema sp.
ATGGTAGACTTCACAAAGAACCAGGTACTCAGCCAGGCTGGAACAGCAATGATTGCTCAGGCAAATCAGAGTTCACAGAATGTACTTTCTTTACTCCGCTAGTCGCGTAGTTTAGATTGAGTGAAAGCCGCATCTTCGGATGCGGTTTTTTTATGCGCAGAAAAAAATTGTGCGGATTTGTTTTGTTCAGTATGCGCGATTTGTAAGTTATTGCGTTATAAATTATCGCGCGTTAAATCCTTTACCCATTTGTATTTTTTAAAGTGAACTATTACCCATGGAATTTTTCCCACTTCATCAAGACACGTGCACGCGTAAACTAAAAATACAGGCCAGTGAAATTTAAAAGTTCCGAGTGCTGCAAGCGGAACTGCAATACACCACATGCAGATTGCAAGACTGTACATGTCATACATCGTGTCGCCGCCTGCTGCAAAAATTCCGTTTATGACAATCGTGTTGAATGTGCGGCCGAACATGTAGATACTCATTACAATCATCATCTGGATTAAGAATTTATCAGCAGTTTGAGAAAGTTTTCCAAAGTGAATCGAAAACGGTGTGATTATAAAACAGAGCGCTGTAATTATAAATCCTGTAATCGTTGCAATTATAAGCATGCGGTCGCCGTATAACTTTCCTTTTTCCAAATCGCCAGAGCCAAGTTCGTTTCCTACCATAATTCCGGCTGCACTGCAAAGTCCGTTGCAAAGACATGTTAAAAGGTCTCTTATTACTGCTGCAATTGAGTTTGCTGCAGTCGCGTCTTTTCCAAGATGTCCCATGAATGCACTGTAAGAAGTAAAGCCGACTCCCCAGAACAGACTTGCACCTAAAAGCGGATAAAGACATTTTACAAAATCTATAAAAAGAATTTTATTAAAGCTGAAAATGTATTTTAATTTCGGATGAATGTAATTTTTTCTAAAAGAATTTGCGATGCACCAGAAAAATTCGATTATGCGTGAAATTAAAGTTGCAAGGGCCGCTCCGCGAACATCCATTGCAGGAAGTCCGAAAAGTCCGAATATAAAAACTGCATTAAGTAAAATATTTATTACAACCGTGCATGAACTTATGAGTGCTGTGCGCTCCGGGTGATCGGTAATTTTCATCATGCAAAGGTATGACTGCGAGATTCCGGTTAAAAGATATGAAAAGCCTGCGATCCTTAAGTATTCGATTCCGGTTGTAACAAGTTCTTTCTGGTCTGTAAAAATGAGCATGAGTTGTTCCGGGAACAATTCGCATGCTGTAAAAAAGAATATCGAAACGATTGCAGACATTTTAAGCGAGAGACAGAAAACTTTGTTTACAGATTCTGTATCTTTTTTGCCCCAGTACTGAGCGCCTAAAATAGATTCAACTCCGACAATCGCAAAAATAATCATGTTCTGTATAAACTGAATCTGTGTAGCAAGCGAAACTGCTGACATTGAATCCTGATTAAAGTGACCGAGCATGAGTGCATCTGCTGCGGCAACGGACGCAAGCATCAGGTTCTGGAATGCAATCGGCAGAGTAAGGTGAATTAATTTCTGTAAAAATGTTTTATCAGAAAAAACGTTAAGCTTTTGTTTCATACTGTTTTTTTATCCTTCTTTTTACGATTATATAGCGCCACCATGCAGTCAAGCCGGCAATGGACCATACGAATCCGACTGACCACCATATTCCCCAAAGGCCGATAAAAGGAATTTTAGTTAAAATAAATGGAGCTGTAAAGCGCCCGAATACTTCGACGATGCCGTTGAGCATAGAAAAGAATGCATCTCCGACGCCGTATAAAATTCCGCGTACCATATAAATCGTACCAAGAAAAAGATAGAAGAGACTTGTAATCTTAAGTGCAGTCGCACCCATTTTTATAACGTTGACTTCATTTTTCTTAACGAAGAATCTTATGATGGATTCTCCTCCAAGTTGAATAATAGGGAACATTACGAGAGTAAATATTCCCATAAGAAGCATTGCTTTTTTATATCCCAAAATGACACGGTCAATTTTTTTAGCACCATAATTCTGTCCACAGAAAGTAGAAAGGGCAGCACTTAATGTCTGATATGGAAGATGTATTATCTGTTCAATGCGGCTTGTTGCTGTAAACGCTGCAACAGTTGTGTCGCCAAAGCCATTAACGACTGCCTGTAGCGCCATGCACGAAATTGCAATCATCGAAAACTGGAACGAAAGCGGAACACCGATTTTAATCGTCTGTCTTATGATTTCGTGATTAATCCTTAAATTTATTTTTTCAAATTTAAAATAAGGATTCTTTCTGAATGCAAGAAACAGGCAGAGAGCTGCACTTAAAAACTGAGAAATTATTGTTGCCCAGCCTGCACCCTTTACACCCATGCAAAAATATTTTACAAAGATGACATCAAGAATTATGTTCAGCACGCATGTAAAGATAAGGCAGTAAAGAGGAGTTTTTGAATCTCCTAAAGCCCTTAACATCGAAGAAGCATAGTTGTAAAGCGAGACAAAAAGAAGCCCGATACAGAGGATTTTAAGATAACCTTTTGCATCATTAAAAATATTTTCCGGAGTGTTGAGGACGTGAAGAATCGGACCTGCAAGAAAAAACGATGCTGTTCCGACAACAAGAGGAAAGATAATCATTATGTAGCCTGTGTTCGTAATGCAGTTTTTTACTTTGTTGTCATCTTTTTGTCCGAAAAACTGTGAGGTGATGATTCCGCCACCGGATGCGATGCCGTTACAGAGTGCAAAAAAGAAAAACGAAATCGAAGTCGTAGTTCCGATTGACGCAAGTGCTGCGCTTCCGACAAGCTGTCCTACGATAACTGAGTCTGCAAGGTTGTAAACCTGCTGAAAAAGATTTCCTATTAACATTGGGATGGAAAAACTTATTAAAAGCTTAACAGGATTTCCTTCTGTCATGTCTATAATGTTGTCTTTCATACATCTGGAATATAGCAAAACCACTGCCAGAAATAAATAGTTTTTTTTGATAAAAAGTGGTTTATTTTGATTTGTTTGATGGGTTTATATTGATTTATATGCTGAATTTACAAAATAACGCAAGGCTTTTAAAGTGATAGGAGTTCGTCTGGCTTTTCGATTATATAGTCTGCGCCGGCTTCTGTAAACTCTTTCTGGCTTCCAAATCCCCATAGAATACCGCATGATTTCAAGCCTGCCTTTTTTGCTCCGAGGATGTCGTATTTTCTGTCGCCGACCATGAGGATGCCGCTTTTGTCTGTGATATTGTTTTCTGCGAATATATAATTTATGACATCGATTTTTTCTGTGCGTGTTCTTTCTGCAATGTCTGCGCCGCCTATAAAGTCAAAGAGGTCAGAAAGTTTTTTCTGTTCTA
Source organism: uncultured Treponema sp. (assembly GCA_905236565.1). GTDB lineage: Bacteria > Spirochaetota > Spirochaetia > Treponematales > Treponemataceae > Treponema_D. The sequence goes on from CAJORB010000124.1 coordinate 3,347, forward strand.
TAATCTGTTTTGTATATACTTCTGGTTTGCTTGTTGCGACAAAAATCTTTTTGCCTCTGTTTTTAAGTTCTGCAATCGTTTCTGCAACTCCGTCATAGACAGAGCACATATACATTCCTTCTTTAGAATAAAATGCGCGGTAAACATCGATTGCATTCTGTATTTCGGATTCGGGAAGATTAAATATTGTAGAAAAACTTTCTTTAAGTGAAGGACCAATCATTTTTACAAAAGTTTCTTTGCCGTAAGAAAGTCCGTAGTGTTCGCAGACTTTTTCCATTGATGCAAAGATTCCTTCTGAGGTGTTGCATATTGTTCCGTCAAAATCAAAAAAATATGTTGTAAAAGTTTTTTCTTTGTTCATTGTCTTTATACTTCTGTGCGGCCGCGAAAGCTTCTTGCAAGTGTAAGTTTGTCTGCATATTCAAGATCGCCTCCGACAGGAAGACCTGATGCAAGGCGTGTTACTTTGATGTCGCTTACTGCTGCAATCATTCTCTGTAAGTAGAGTGCAGTCGTGTCGCCTTCTACAGTAGGGTTTGTTGCAATTATTACTTCGCTTACCTTTTCTTCTGTGATGCGTTTGATAAGCTGCTTTATGTTAAGCTGGTCTGGACCAATCCCTTCGAGTGGAGCAATGACGCCGCCTAAGACATGAAAGAGGCCGTTAAACTCATGCGAGCTTTCGATTGTAGAAACATCCTGCGGCTG
>CAJORB010000125.1:0-5953 GCA_905236565.1 uncultured Treponema sp.
AGTTTAAGGATTTTGAAGACCTCGTTAAAAAACCTGAAGCTTATAAAATGATAAATGATCAGATTCAGGAACTTGTAAATGCAAAGAACGGATTCAGGATGTTTGAAAAAATCGTTAAGTTTGCATTCCTTACAAAGCCGTTCGAGGTTGGACGCGAGCTTTCTGCAAAACAGGAAATCATGCGTTACAAGTTGAGTGAGCTTTATGCAAAGGAAATAAAAGAAATTTTTAAAGAATAAATCACGAATCGGGATTAGATGAAACGTGATGTCGCGCACCGGTTTTTACATCGGTGCGTTTTTTTATCCCTCGATAATCAGAGCGCCGGATTTCTTGTCGCGCTGTAAATCATTTTTAGGAAGCTCTACCGTAATTAAATCGCCCGAGAAAACGGGTTTTCCTTTTTTTGGAATAAAAAGAACAAGTCCTTTTTTTGAACATGCGTAAAAGCCTGTCTTGTCGTAAAGCCTTATCGGGTCACTTGCGATGCGAAGAAGAAGTGTTTCGTCTGTATTCCGGGTATTTGAAAAATCGCCCGGTTTTTTTTCGAGAGTCTTTTTATCGAGTGGCTCTGACGAAGCAAAGATAAAACTTAAAACAGCTCGGTCTTTAGGAAGCTTTGCATCCGATGAAAGCTTCTTTAATTTTGCAGGCGCGTCATCTGTGTTAAATGCAAAATTACACCACTTACCGGATTTTGTTCCGGCGTTTTTTACATGCGGGCCTTTTAAAAGCTTTCCGTCCATAGGACAGCTCTGTGTATGACAGCATGGCGCAGTTATAAAAAGAGCGCCAGAAATAAAACACTCTCTAAGGCATGTTATAAAGCGTGCCGAGTGCGGAACTCCAGGTTCTACTATAAGATAAGATGCATTTTCTGCTGCATATTTTTTAAGTTCCGAAGAATATTTTTGTGCAAGATATGTAAGCGGGTGAGTTTCTGATTGGAAGACTTCGTTAAACATATTTGCGCATGTAATGAGTTTTGCCTTTTCTTTTATCATTGTTCCGAACGAACCTTTTACGCGTATGATTTTCCACGGAAGTTCTTCTTCGCTGTCCGAAAGAGTTTTTGCCGCAACAGAAAGAAAAATATTTTCTCCAAGCGATAAAACTTCTTTTGAAATATCAAGACAATACCATGTAATTTTTTTTGAACGGAGTTCCGGGCGCGAAAGCCAGAGTGCAGTTACGACTGTCAAAGGCCCGCTTCCTATATCGAGGCAGAAATCTCCGTCAGATAAATTTACAGAATCAAAATTTATATTTGAAAAAAGTTTAGTAAGGCGGATTAAATTCCACCACATAAAATAACGTGCGTATGCAGAAAGAAAAACTTTATCGTTCATGTAATGCATGTGGCGCAAACTTCTTTCGTCTGTAAGCTGATGTGAAAGTTCCCTGATGTCATCAGGAAGTTTTGAAAACTGACGCGAGTTTAAAGGAAGAATGCCTTGTATGATTGAATCAAAATTTTCGAGAATCGATTTTGCATCGGCAGGAACTTTTTTTGGATTAAAAAGAGATTCGTGTATGTCAGATTTCATTTTTGTTTCCTGTGTTTTTGAATCAAAAGACATGCGTCAGAAAGCTGTGATCTTATACTCTGAATTTTCTGCATGACTTCTGCGTTATCTGCAACGGCCTGCGCTTCTGCAATTAACTGATCGCGTGCGCCTTCTATCGTATATTTTTTTTCGTATATCAGAAATTTTAAACGGATAATCATGTCGAGTTGTTTTTGAGAATAAATTCTTCTGCCGCCAAAATCTTTCTGCGGTGCAAAACCAGGAATTATTTCTTCCCAGTAGCGCAGGACGTGAGGTTTTATTCCCGTTAATTCTTCGACTTGTCCGATTGAATACGCCATCTGCTATTCCCTGTCTTCCCATTTCTGACGGCTTGCTTTTAACTCAAGCTGAACAGGAATTTTATCGAATCCTAAATCTTCGCGGATACGGTTTTTTAAGAATGTGATGTATGTCTGAGGAACAACTTCTGGTCGTGTTGCAAAGATTGTAAACGATGCAGGGTTTACGCTTGTCTGAGTCATATAGCGTATTTTAAAGTGAGTCGTTTTGCTTGCCGGAGGCGGATACTTAAAAAGCCAGTCTTTTAACGCAGCGTTAAGTGCAGAAGTGCTTATCTTTTTTGTAAGCTGTGAGTAAAGTTCTAGTGCTGTGTCCATCAAAAGTTTTATTCCGTCGCCCTCGAGTGCACTGATGCACACAATCGGAGCATAACTCATCTGACCAAACATGATGCGTATATTTTCTTCTGCTTTTTTAATCGGAGTTCTTCCTTTTTCCTGTGTATCCCATTTGTTGAGGATAAAGATAATTCCGCGGCCCTGTTCGTAAGCAAGCGAGCAGATTTTTTTATCCTGTTCAGCAAGACCGATTTCTGCATCTATCATTAAGAAAACAATGTCGCATTCGTCGATTGTTTTTATTGCTCGGTTTACTGAATAATACTCAACGTTCTCTTTTACTTTTGCCTTTCGTCTTATACCTGCTGTATCAAGAATTTTAAATTCTCTGTCGTTATAGCGGAATGTACCTTCAACGACATCGCGTGTAGTGCCGGCATAGTCAGAAACGATAGAAGCTTCTGTATGTGTAAGTCTGTTTGAAAGTGTTGATTTACCTGTATTTGGTTTTCCAAGAAGTGCAATTCTTACAGGAACATCTTCTTCTGTACCTTCTGTGACTTTTGAAAAGTCCATGTTCTGGATAAGCTTTTCCTGAAGTTCAGGAATTTTATCGCCGTGCTCTGCAGAAATAAAAATAAGTTCTTTAAAACCGAACTTCATGTAGTTAAGTGCAAAGTCCTGGTTTTTACCACCCTCGGTTTTATTTACAGCGGCAATTACTTTATTCCAATAAGGACGAAGCTGCTGGATAAACTCTTCATCTTCTGGAGTAATCTGGCTTGCTTCGAGCAATAAAAGAATTACATCGGCCTGTTTTAATTTTGCAAGGGTTTTTTCGACAACGAGGTCGTCCATTACGGCTTCCATCGTTCCGATGCTTCTTGTAAGTTTGTATCCGCCTGTGTCCATAAGGTGAACAGGTTTTCCAAGAATAAAAGTTGTTCCTTCTACAGGGTCTCGTGTAACACCAGGAGTCGGATCTGTAATTGCAATTCTTTTGTGCATAAAGCGGTTAAAGAGAGTAGATTTTCCTACGTTAGGTCGGCCTGCAATTACAAGAAGCGGAAGATTAAAATAAATTTTTGATGTATCAAATTTTTCTTCTTCTTCCTGTTCAAGCTGTTCTTCGAATGAGTCTTCTGTTTTATTTACTTTAATTTTTGGTTTAGAAAAATCAGGTTTTCGTTTTTTTGCCATAGAAGTACCTATAGAATTTATTCAGTAAAAAATAACCGGATTAAAGATTATTTAAAGACTTTGCAGAAATTGCCTGCAGTTCATCAATCGTAATATTAGAGAGATTTTCTTTTATGTAAGAAATTCTTCTTGGGCCCATACTAAGATTTCTGATTCCCATTCCGGCTAATACCATTACACTGTCTGTCTTGCTTGCCATTTCACCGCAGACAGAAATCGGAATTTTCTGATCGTTTGCTGCTTCAATTGTTTTCTGAATGAGGCGTAAAACTGCAAGATGAAATTCATTATAAAGAGGAGCGACGCTTATATTTTCGCGGTCAACTCCGAGAGTGTACTGAGTTAAGTCGTTTGTTCCGATTGAGAAGAAGTCAGAAACTTTTGCAAGACAGTCTGCTGTAATTCCTGCAGCGGCTGTTTCTATCATGATTCCGATTGGAACATCTTTATTAAACGGAATGTTTTCTGACTCGAGTTCTTCCATTACCTGATGCGCAATTTCTTTTGCTTTTATAACCTGCTCGGTGCTTGTAATAAGCGGGAGCATGATTTTTAAATTTCCGTAAATGCTTGCGCGGTAAAGTGCGCGGAACTGAGTTTTTAAAAGCTGCGTAAACTGTAGTGTAAGACGGATTGCACGAAGTCCCATCATCGGATTTTTTTCTTCTTCATACGGGAGGTCGGCAGCAGAAATTATTTTGTCGCCGCCGGCATCGAGAGTTCTTATTACTACAGGCTTGTCTTTCATTACTTCGAGAACAGATTTGTATGCTTCGAACTGTTCTTCTTCTGACATCGATCGTGTTCTTACCTGTGATTCTGAGCTTTCTGACATGAACAAGAATTCTGTTCGGAAAAGTCCGATGCCGTCGGCGCCTTCCTCGGCTGCAATCTTTGCCTCGTCCGGCGTTCCGATATTTGCGTATAAATTAAATTTTGTTCCGTCTTTAGTCTGAGCAGGCTTATCACGGAACTCAAGTATTTTCTGTTTGTGCTGTTTTTCTTCTTCGATTTTGCGTGTGTAATCGCTGAGAGTCTGTTCGTCAGGGCTTTGTATGATTTCACCTGCTGTACCGTCAACGATGAGGCGCTCGCCTGTGTGAACCTGTTTTGTAATTTTTTCAAGGCCAAATACTGCAGGTATGTCGTAGTTGCGTGCAAGAATTGCAACGTGGCTTGAAACACCACCTTCGATGAGGGCAAGACCTGCAATCTTTCTTTTTGAAAGAATGATTGTATCAGACGGGTTCATCTCTTTTGCAACGATTACAGAACCGTCCGGAACCTGTTCGATATTGAATGGTCTTATGTTAAGAAGTTCATTAAGTACGCGGCCAAAAATATCGCAGATGTCCTGAGCGCGTTCGGTAAGGTAATCGTTACCAGAGTTGCGAAGGCGACCTGCATATTCTTCTGTCTTTATGTCCAGGATGTATTCAATGTTAAAAGGGTTTCCCTCAAGTTCAGTCTTTAACTCTTCAAGAAAAACAGGGTCATCGAGCATGAGAAGGTATGTTTCGAAAAGTTCACGCTGGATTTTATCCTGTTTTGAATCATTGCTGAGTGAGTCGAGCTGTCTTTTGATTTTTTCTGAGATTTTATCCTTTGCTCGTGTAAAGCGGTTCCATTCTTTTTCTACGTCCTGAGAAGAAACAGGGAACTGAGGAATTATTCGCTGTACTGGTTCTGGAATAACAAAGGCTTTTCCAGTATTTATTCCTGTCGAGGCAGAAATACCGAGGAAAATATTCATTACGTAGATTATAGCGATAGAGTTGAATGGTGTCAAATAACGGTTAATCTTGAAAAGCCGTAGCTCCTTTAAAAAAATGCCTGTAGTTGAACTTATATGTCAAAATTCATATAATATGGTAAAATTTTTACAGGGAGAAGAAAAATGAAAAAGATTTTTTCTATTTTAATGGCAGTTACACTCGCAGCTCTTTCTTTTGTTTCATGTGGAGAAAAGAAAACTGGTTCTTCAAAGAGTGCAATGCGCATCGCTATGGTAACTGACTCTGGAGACATTACAGACCAGTCTTTTAACCAGACTACTTATGAAGCCGTAAAAGGTTTTGCAGAAGCAAACAAACTCGACTACAAGTATTACAAACCATCTGGAGATTCTACAGAAGCCCGCGTTTCTTCAATCGTTCAGGCTATACAGGAAGATTACAATGTTGTAGTTCTCCCGGGATTCCTTTTTGCTGATCCACTCGTAGCTGTAGTTGACGACAATAAGGATGTTACATTCATCGCACTTGATGTAAGTGAATGGGATGTAATGGAAGCTGCAAAAAATGCAGGAAAGACAGACTGGAAACTTCCAGAAAATGCTTTCTGTGCAGTTTATTCAGAAGAGATTCCTGGATTCTTCGCAGGTTATGCTGCAGTAAAAGAAGGATACAAGCACCTCGGATTCCTCGGTGGTATGGCTGTTCCAGCTGTAATCCGCTACGGATTTGGTTTTGTTCAGGGTTGTAACAAAGCTGCAGAAGAAATGGGAATTGCAAAAGATGTTACAGTTGAATATGTATACGGCGGACAGTTCTTTGGTGATCCAGCAATTACTGCTGCAATGGATGCATGGTATGGTCAGCGCAA
>CAJORB010000126.1:0-27771 GCA_905236565.1 uncultured Treponema sp.
ATCACACCGGGGTATTCAGAAAGATATTCGATGACAGCCTGCTGCAGCGCACCTGTTCCTTTACCGTGGATGACAGAAAACTCATGAAAGTTCTGCATTGCACATAAGTCAAGCTGGCGTTCAAGAACTTTAAGCGCTTCTTCTACACGCATTCCAAGAAGACGAAGTTCAAATACCGGATGATCTGTCGGGATGCCCGAAAGCGACGGTGCAAAATCAGAAAAGTTTGAATGCACTTCTTCTTTTGATGCAAGGTCAATCGAAATACTCGGTTTGTACGGCTCATTATTTTTCTGCACAGCAACTAAATCTGATTCTTTCATTGTCATGCGCAGAGTTCCAAATTGAACAACCCACATTCCGCTTTTTTCTTCTTTAACGAGTGTGCCGCGGTTACGCGATGTTCCTGCAAGAACTTCCATCCCCGGTTCAAGTTTTTTCTTTGCCGGTTTTTTTTTGCCCTGAGCATTTTTTACAGAATCATTTTTCTTTTTATCGTATTCATTTAAATTACGTTCTTCTGCTTCGAGAATCTGTGTGTGTGTTTCGATAGAAGAAGTCAAATCGTTTATAAAATCTTTTACCGCAAGAGTTTTTTCTCTTGTAATTTCACCTTCCTTTAATGTGCGCACAAGATTTTCAAGACGCTTTCTGCTTTCTTTTAAGAACGAAAGTTCTTTTTTATTTTCTGCAATTTTTAAATCATGTTCGCGGCGTTTGATATTCTGTTCACGGTTAGAAGTCTTTTCGATTTTCCTATTCATGTGTTCTTCTTTTTCTTTAAAAGACTGAATAAGCGCATCAACTTCTGCGTGTTTTGCATTTAAACCTTTTATTAGTGTAGAAACATCTGCCTGTTCTGTGTTTATATAATTCTTTGCTTTAGAAATTATTTTATCAGAAAGACCGCTTTTTTGTGCAATGTCGAGCGCGTGGCTTTCTCCGGGAACACCCATTATAAGACGGTAAGTCGGAGTCATCGTAGTGTCGTTAAATTCTACGCTTGCGTTTATGCATGACGGATTTGTATAACCGTAATTTTTTAGAACACCGTGATGGGTTGTAACGAGCACGAATGATTTTCGTTCTATGAGAGTATCAAGAACTGCCATTGCAATTGCAGAACCTTCCTGCGGGTCAGTTCCGCTTCCAAGCTCATCGAGTAATACAAGAGAATCTTCTGTTGCTTTATCGAGCGCGTGGGCAATGTTTTTCATGTGCCCGCTGAATGTAGAAAGAGACTGATCAAGAGACTGCTCATCCCCGATGTCGCAGAAAATTTCTTTAAACAGAGGAAGGCGTGTTCCTTCGAGTGCCGGAACAGGAAAACCTGACTGATTTAAAAGACAGAAGAGCGCGAATGTTTTTAACGTAACTGTTTTACCGCCGGTATTTGGGCCAGTGATGATAAGAACATTTTTTCCGGTAGAAAAGCGTATATCAACAGGAACTGCTTTTGTTCCAAGAAGAGGATGACGTGCACCAAGCAAAAGCGGCGGCTCGCTGTCTTTATCAGAATCTGATTTTGCAATATGACAGTTGAGGGCATAGCATGCATTAACGTCGCAGCCCCATCTCGCCGCCGCGCGTGTTGTATCAAGTAAAATCATCTGAGGAAGATTTTCTTTAAACGCATCTGTAAATTCAGAAAGCTCTGCAGTTGCTTCGGTTAAAATGCGCTTTATTTCTTCATTCAGCTTGTATTCTTCTTCTATTAAATCGTTGTTTCGTTTAACGACATCGTCAGGCTCGATATAAACAGTCTGTCCGGTCTGCGAAACCTCGTGAACGATTCCCTTGATGATATTTTTCTGACTTGCCTTTACAGCAAGAACCTGGCGGTTAGCGCGTAAAACCGGCACAGTAGATTCAAGTGCTTTTGAAATCGAAGAATCGATTGTGTATTTATGAATCATTGAATCAATTTCTGTTTTTATAGAAGCTATCTTACGCTGAATTTCTCTAATCGACGGCAAATCCTTTAACTGACCGTCAGTATTTATAATAGAAAAAATTATTTTATGTGCGCCGCTTAAGTCCGGCATTTTTGAAACAAGCTTTGAAAGATTTTTAAGACCAAGCTCTGCAGAATTGCTTTTGATTGAATCTGTAATTTTTTTCTGTGAGTTGCAGAAAAGGCCGAGGGCGTAAAGTTCATCAAGGTCAAGAGAAGCGCCTGTAGTTTTTAAAATACCGAAAAGCGGGCTTACGACCGGCCACGATGAGACAGAAATTGCAATTGATGAGTTTATGCAGAGAGCCCATTCGCGGCTTAAATTTTTGAGAAAATCATATTCGCTAAGGTTTGTAAGCGGCATGCGGTTAAGAAGCGAATCTTTGCCTTCTTCGCTTACGGCAAAACCTGCGATTATTTCCTTAATTCTGGTGTAGTCAAGTTCATCAAGTGTTTTTTCTTCCATAATTGGTTTGTAGTATAGCATATTAAGGCATGGATAGTATATGCGGAGCCGGGAAAAGTATGGAAGGCACTTACGAGCGAAGGCGAAGTGTGCAGGCTCCGTGCTTTTCACGGCGGGAGCATATACCACACATGCCTAAATTTGCACTGTGTTGCCCAAATGTCGTTTTTTCGGTATATTTTTGTATACACGGTTCAGTTTATGAGAGTTTCTAAATTTCAAAAACGAATAGCAGTTATATTTTCTGTCCTCATCATTCTTGCATGGTCATGCCGTTCAACAAAACAGGAAGACAGGAACGTACTTTCTCAAATTCAAGAGCTTAACATCGATAAAGACGATAAAGTATTCTGTCTTTACGAGAATATCGGCTTTGAAGACTCTGCTACTTCCGAAAAATATATATTCTTTAGACTCTACGAACCTGTTTACGACAATCCGTTCTGCGTAGAAAACCTTCTTAAAAACTGTATCATGATGATAGATACAAATCCGGTTTCTACAAGTCATTCGGCAATCGGTTTTGATTTAAACGACTGCTTTTACGGACTTACTACCGGTGGTGAACATAATTTAAAAGTCGAGTCGTGCACAGAAACCCTTTCTAACTGTTACATGAAAAAGTGTAATAAATTTAAGTCGGTTCAGATTACATATGCTATAAAAGTAACTGACGAAGAATATGCGCGTGCAAAAAAAATCGTTTCAGAATTCCTCGAAAATCCAAAGACACGCTATAGTGTAATTCAGAACTTTGCAATTGCCGGCTACGGTATTAAACGAAATATGTTTATTCCGGCAGAAAAAAAACATTTTGCAGACATTCCTAACAAACGCCCTGAAGATACATTTGCAAAAGACAGGTATAAATTTGTATGTTCAACCTTTATCGCCTATGTACTTGCAAATTCTGTAGACAGCATTAAAGAGTTCTTTATCGAAAAGGGAATCGACTCAAATTATGTCCTTCCTTCTGATCTTGAATATTTACCTGGAGCAATAAAGCTCTTTAGATCTACATGGGTAGATTATAACGTTGCAGCTAAAGCATATTGTTCAGCTTATTCTGTACTTACACCTTTCTATAAAGACTATCTTGCCGAAGAGTAAATTTTCTTAATTTTCTGTGGCGGGTTTTAATCTCTTGATGTATAATTCTAGTACGATAGAGAGGTAACGCTATGGCTATGGATGTTAAAGTAATTAATCCGTTTTTAAATGCGACATTACAGACTTTTAAGCAGATGTTCCAGGTTGAATCAAAGAATAACGAACCTTTTGTTGTAGATGTCATCTCGGGGCATCAGTGGGAAGTTTCTGGGCTTTTAGGCGTTACAGGCGATTACAGCGGCGTTGTAGCCGTAAGACTTCATAAAACCCTTGCCTTTAAGCTTCTTGAACTTTCAGGGCTTACAGATATTCACCCTGACGAAAAACTTGAACTTTCGCAGGAGCTTGTAAGCGAAGTTACTAATATCATCTCGGGAAGTGCGGTTTCTGCGCTCTCAAGTTATAATCTTACAGTCTCTCCTCCTGTTACGATTACAGGAAAAGACCACGTTATTTCATGGCCTAAAAACTACCCTGTAGTCGGAATTCCGTTTATAACTCCGTACGGGCCATACGAAGTAGACGTTTGTTTTAAATAAAATTCAATTTTTTTATTCTTAAGTACTTCTACAACTTTTTACTTTTTGTTAAAATGTTGCTATCGCTTATAGAAACAGGGATTTGTTCCGGTGTTTTAATTTGTAAGCGGATAGAGGTAACATAATGAAAAATGAATACGTAAAACGTATCTGGGCTGATGTACAGGCAAAAAATGCTGACCAGCCTGAATTCCTGCAGGCAGTACAGGAAGTTCTCACAACTCTTGAACCAGCAGTGGACAAGATGCCGGAACTTGAAGCTAATGCTGTTTTGGAACGCTTTGTCGAACCAGAACGTGTTGTTATGTTCCGTGTGCCTTGGATGGATGATGCTGGAAAGTACCATGTAAACCGTGGTTACAGAGTTCAGTTTAATAGCGCTATTGGTCCTTATAAAGGCGGTATCCGTTTTAGTCCGGAAGTAAATCTTTCTGTATTAAAGTTCCTTGGATTTGAACAGATTTTAAAGAACTCTCTTACTACACTTCCAATGGGTGGTGGTAAAGGTGGTTCTGACTTTGATCCGCACGGAAAATCAGACAACGAAGTAATGCGCTTCTGCCAGTCATTCATGACAGAATTGTATCGCCACATCGGTCCTAACACAGACGTTCCGGCTGGTGACAAAGGTGTAGGTGGAAGAGAAGTTGCTTATATGTTCGGACAGTACAAGAGAATCCGCGATGAATTTACTGGAGTACTTACAGGAAAAGGATTACAGTTTGGTGGTTCTTTGATTCGTCCAGAAGCTACAGGTTATGGTTTGATTTATTTTGCTGAATGTATGCTCGCAAAAGTTGGCGACAACTTCAAAGGAAAAGTTTGTGCTGTATCTGGTGACGGAAACGTTGCACAGTATGCTGTTGAAAAACTTATTCAGCTTGGAGCAAAACCTGTAACAATGTCTGACTCATCAGGATATATTTATGATCCAGATGGAATCACACAGGAAAAACTTGACTTTGTAAAAGAATTCCGCGGTCAGCACAAGAAGATTGATGAATACGTTAAAAAATATTCAAATGCAAAATTCTTCGCAGGCAAACGCCCTTGGGAAGTAAAAGTAGATTGTGCTTTCCCATGTGCTACACAGAACGAATTGAACGAAGACGATGCAAAAGCATTGATTGCTAACGGAGTTAAACTTGTAGCAGAAGGTGCTAACATGCCTTCTACTCTCGAAGCAACAGACGCATTCCAGAAAGCAGGTGTTCTCTTTGCTCCTGGTAAAGCTTCTAATGCAGGTGGTGTATCTGTATCAGGTCTCGAAATGAGCCAGAACGCTATCCACCTCTCATGGTCTTCTGAAGAAGTTGACAAGAGACTTAAAGAAATCATGACTAACATTCACGACAATGCTTACGATACAGCAGAAAAGTTCGGAATGAAAGGCAACTACGTTGCAGGTGCTAACATCGCCGGCTTCGTAAAAGTTGCAAAAGCTATGATCGCACAGGGACTTGTATAAGTCGCACGTAAATCATACCGCTATGCGAAACGGGCGAATGCCCGTATCGCTCAAGGTTTAGTATAAGATGTTTTCAGGCTGACGCAATGCGCAGCCTAAAACGTTTAATGCCATGACTTCTGGCGAAGCATGTCAAACTAATTTCGAAGCTGACAGCATTTGCTGCAGCTTAAATCATAAAGGGGTCGCAGAAATGCGGCCTCTTTTTTAAAACGAGTAAGATGGATACGAGCATAAAGAAGAAAGCTTTAGAAAAAGCAGACAGCCTCGGAAACTGCGCTACAGAAAAAGAAGTTGCAGAGCTTGATGAAAAGCTTCCTGCAATGAAAAAAGGTGTAATCGCAAAAGTCTGGGATAAGGTTTTATATCTCTGGGAAAAAATAAAATCTCCTGATATTCCTGCAAGTCTTAAAATTGTAATTGCAGGTGCGCTTTTATATCTTGTTCTTCCGCTTGATGTTTTACCTGATGCAATTCCCGGAATAGGACTTCTTGATGATCTTACCGTAATTTTAACTGTCGTTCGCGAAGTTTCTAAATACGCACTCCCAAAGCTTGAAAAAAAACTCGAAAAAAAATTCTATGAAGTAAGTTACCAGAAGATAGACGAAAAACTTTCTCAAATTTTTTCTTCGATGCTTCGTTCTACACTGATTACTTTTTTAATTAACGCTGCAGGCTGCTGCATGCTTATCTTTAAACCGTTCGGGGCTGTTCCATCGCGTTATACGGCAATCGGTTTTTTTAGCGTTGCTTTTGTTTATTCAGCTGTAAGAATTATCATCTATTTTAAAAAATACGGAAGAATAATAAAAAAGATTCTGGCTTCGATTTACAGAAAGAAGAATTTTGCTCAAGGAATTGCAGATTTTGTCTGTACCGAATACAAGACGATTGAGTACATTTTTACAGGAATCAGAATTGCAAAAAACATAATCCCGGAATTAAGCGATATCCCGGATGCACCTGAGATTGTAAACGTGTTCAAAGACCACTACAAAAGACGGCTTATCCTGGCAGTTCTGGTTATTGTGGTTTATTCAGTCTTAATCGCTCTTACAAAATTTCTCCTTCTTTTGTAAAAAAAGTAACACTTTTTCTTGCCTTGCGTGTCATATATGACAAGAGGTTTGAAAATGAAGAAATTATCTATTTTATTTTTATCTATTTTTGCAATCTGCTTATCCAGCTGTGCAGTAGTTGTTGATGACTTCTGGGATGACTGGGATGATGACGATGAAGAAGTTCATTTCAGATATGAAGAATTCTATTATTATGATGACTACTCTGATGACATGAGTTCTATCGAAATTGACTGGTATAATGGACCTGTTAAAGTTGTTCGTACAAACAAGTCATATGTATACTGCCAGGAACGTGCATGTTCCAATGATGGGAGCGAAAGAGAATACGGCACTTGTTCTGGAGGCAATCTCTTTATTTCATTCTGTTGTCTTCCGTTCAGGCCAAAAACATACAAAGCAAAGGAATTGATTGTATTCATTCCTGTTTATACGAATGTTCGCACTGTAAGGGTACACAACAGATGTGGAGATGTAACAATCGAAGGCTGCTGCAGATGCAATCACGGCTACCATTACAATGACGGCCTTGAAGTTGATCCGATTTGTGATAACGGTCAGGTTCGCGTGTCGGAATGCAAATGAATATCTAAAACTGCGGTTTAAAAATTTACTCTTTTAAAAAAAAGGCACCTTGTTCGGTGCCCTGTTTTATGCGCGGATCATACGAAATGACCGGCATTCTAAATAAGGTTCAGCATTATATCCGCTGATAGATTTGGTTTAGCGTTTAGCCACGTCCTGGCCAGATAATTCTGTTGGAACTAGCATTTGGCCTCCCATCAAGTGTTCGGTGTGCGTCCTCATCTCGCTCCTGACCACAACTCAATAATACCACACCTTTTCAAAAAAGCAAGAAAAATTTTTTAGTTGAATACTTGTTCAAGTATTGACATTTTAATACATTGGCCTTATATTATTATTGAACACTTGAAAGAATGTTCAAGTGTAGGAGGCCAGGTGAAAAAGTCTTTACAGATTCGCGATAAGATTTCTGACGACAAAACCATAAATGATCTTGCAGATCTTTTTAAAGTTTTTGCCGATGCGACGAGAACAAAAATCATGATTTGTCTCGAAGTAAAAGATATGTATGTAGGTGAACTTGCAGAGATTCTTGGTATGAGTATTTCGGCGGTTTCGCATCAGCTTCGTGTATTAAGAAGTGCTAAGCTTGTACGCGGAACAAAAGAAGGAAAGGAAGTAAAGTATTCGCTTGATGATAATCATGTTGCAATGATTATTGAATGCGGACTTTCACATATAAACGAATAGATAAAACCGTTGAATCGGAATTTATAAGGAGTTATTTATGAAAAAGACATACAATATTGATGTAGACTGTGCAAACTGCGCAAATAAAATGGAAGAAGCTGCAAAAAAAACAGAAGGTGTTGTTAATGCAACTGTAAACTTCATGCTTTTAAAAATGACTGTAGAATTTGCAGATGATGCAGATACAAAGAAAATCATGAAGGAAGTTTTAAAGAACTGCAAGAAGGTAGAGTCTGACTGTGAAATCGAAATTGATGAATAAAAAACAGAAAAAGGTTTTTTTTCGTATCATTACAAGTTCAGTTTTAATTGCAATCATCATGCTTATTCCGGTTCCGGAGAAAATAAAATTCTTTTTATTTTTTGTTCCGTATCTTGTAATCGGATATGACATCTTATTAAAAGCATTTAAAGGAATTATAAATTTAAAACCGTTTGATGAAAATTTTTTGATGGCAGTTGCTACTGTCGGAGCAATTGCGCTTGGTGAATACACAGAAGGCGTTGCGGTAATGCTTTTTTATCAGATCGGAGAATTGTTCCAGTCGATTGCGGTTGGTAAAAGCAGAAGAAATATTTCTGCTTTGATGGATATAAGACCTGATTATGCAAATCTTGAGGTTTCTGGTGAAATAAAAACCGTAAGCCCTGATGAAGTTGCAGTCGGAAGCATAATCGTTGTAAAGCCTGGAGAAAAAATTCCGATTGACGGAGTGATTGCAGAAGGAACAACGACATTAAATACTTCTGCTTTAACAGGTGAGAGCATTCCACGTGAAGTAAAAGAAGGCGACGAAGTTTTAGGCGGATGCATAAACTGCTCGGGTGTAATTCGTGTTAAAACTACAAAAGAGTTTGGTCAGTCGACTGCTTCTAAAATCTTAGAGCTAGTAGAAAATGCAAGTTCAAAAAAATCAAAGTCAGAAAATTTCATTTCAAAATTTGCACGCATTTATACACCGGTTGTCTGCATTGCCGCTCTGGTACTTGCTTTTATTCCGCCTTGTGTAAAAATTTTTATTTTTAATTCTGATGCACAGTGGAATCTCTGGATTTACCGCGCGCTTACTTTTCTTGTAATAAGTTGTCCGTGTGCGCTTGTTATAAGTATTCCGCTTACTTTTTTTGCAGGAATCGGTGGTGCGTCTGCTGCCGGCATTCTTATCAAGGGTTCAAATTATATGGAAGCGCTTTCTCAAGTGCGCTATCTTGTTTTTGATAAAACCGGAACAATGACAAAGGGAGTTTTTGAAGTTACAGGTGTCCACCACGGCATCATGGAAAACGAAAAGCTTCTTGAGATTGCTGCTCTTGCAGAGTGCTATTCTAATCATCCGATAAGCAAAAGCCTTATGCGTGCTTACGGAAAAGAAATCGATAAAACGCGTGTGAGTGATGTTAAGGAAATAAGCGGGCATGGAATAAGCGCAGTTGTTGACGGTAAACATATTCTTGCCGGCAATGCAAAGCTTATGATTTCTGAAGGAGTTGAATTTACAGAATGCCACAGTGCAGGAACTATAATTCACATTGCAATCGATAAAAAATATGCAGGTCATATCGTAATTTCTGACATTATTAAACCGGATTCTGCGCGGGCTGTAAAAAACTTAAAGGCTATCGGAATAAAAGAAACCGTAATGCTTACAGGCGACAACAAGCGTACTGCAGAAAAAGTTGCGTGTGAAATTGCAATCGATAAAGTTTATTCTGAGTTATTGCCGCAGGGTAAGGTTTTTAAAGTAGAAGAGCTTTTAAGTCAGAAAGCTCCGGGAGAAAATCTTGCCTTTGTCGGGGATGGAATAAATGATGCGCCGGTTTTATCTCGTGCAGATATCGGTTTTGCGATGGGCGCACTTGGAAGCGATGCTGCAATAGAAGCAAGCGATGTCGTATTGATGGACGACAACCCGTTAAAGATTTCAAAGGCTATAAGGATTTCTAAAAAGTGCATGCGCATCGTTTATCAGAACATCGCGTTTGCGCTTGGTGTAAAGTTTGCATGTCTTGTACTTGGTGCACTCGGAATAAGCAATATGTGGACTGCTATTTTTGCAGACGTCGGTGTAATGGTTTTGTGTGTTCTTAATGCGATAAGAGTTTTATTTGGCAAAAAGTCGTAAATGCTGTAATATAATTTACAGGGTTTACTTATGACGCTTAAAGAATTAAAGAAAGGCGAGTGCGCCGTTGTTAAAACAGTCGGTGGTAAAGGTGCTTTAAGACAGCACTTTCTTGATATGGGTGTAATTCCCGGAGCATATTTGAAGCTTACAAAGTTTGCTCCGATGGGAGATCCGATGGAACTTGAAATCCACGGATACAGTCTTACTCTGCGTCTGGCCGATGCAGCAAAGATTAAAGTCGAAAAATGTACGGCTAAAGAATTTATTCAGAATCAAAAGTACGAAGGCGAAGACGAAAAAGAAAAAATAGAACACCCTGGACTTGGTGAAGACGGAAAGTATCACGTAAAAGAAGGAGAAAACCCTCTTCCTAAAGATGCAGTAATTTCTTTTGCCCTTGCAGGAAATCAGAACTGCGGAAAGACAACTCTTTTTAACCAGCTTACAGGAAGCAACCAGCATGTAGGGAATTTCCCGGGCGTAACGGTTGATAAAAAAAGCGGTTCTATAATCGGACATCCGGAAACTCTTGTTACAGACCTCCCTGGAATTTATTCTTTGAGTCCGTACACTGCAGAAGAAATAGTTTCGCGTCAGTTTATTCTTGATGAACACCCTGCAGGAATCATAAACATTGTAGATGCAACTAATATCGAACGAAATTTATATTTAACGCTTCAGCTTCTTGAGCTTGATGTTCCTATGGTGCTTGCACTTAACATGATGGACGAAGTAAAAGGAAACGGCGGTTCAATCGATATCAACAAAATGGAAGATATGCTCGGTATTCCTGTCGTTCCAATCAGTGCAAATAAAAACGAAGGTGTTCACGAACTTATAGAACATGCCCTGCATGTTGCAAAATATCAGGAACGTCCCGGTCGCACAGACTTTTGTGATAAAGAACATGATGCTCCTGTTCATCGTGCGATTCACTCGATGATGCACTTAATCGAAGACCATGCTCAGAAAGCAAACGTTCCTGTTCGTTTTGCGGCAACAAAAATCATCGAAGGTGATGAACTTATTTTAAAGAAGCTTGATTTTTCTAAAAACGAACTAAAGATGATAGAACACATCATCATTCAACTCGAAGAAGAAAGATATCTTGATCACTCGGCTGCGATTGCAGACATGAAATTTTCTTTTATAAAAAATCTCTGCCGCAAAACTGTTGTAAAGCCACGTGAAAGTAAAGAATTAAAACGAAGCCGTGCAATCGATAAAATCCTTACAGGAAAATATACTGCGATCCCGTTGTTTGCCGCGATTATGGCTCTCGTATTTTTTCTTACATTCAATGTCATCGGTGGAACTCTGCAGCAGCTTATGGAAAGTGGAATCGATTTTCTTACTGGAAAACTTAATGATGTATTTATCGCGTGCAATTTAAACGAAGTGCTGCGCTCTCTTGTCATAGACGGAATCTGTGCCGGTGTCGGAAGCGTTCTTTCTTTTATGCCGATTATCGTAACGCTTTTTTTGTTTCTTTCGATTATGGAAGACTCTGGTTATATAGCGCGCGTTGCGTTTTTTATGGATAAGCTTCTTCGTAAGATTGGCCTTTCGGGAAGAAGTATCGTGCCGCTTCTTATAGGATTTGGTTGTACTGTTCCTGCGGTAATGGCAACGAGAACCCTGCCGTCAAAGCGCGACAGAAACATGACGATTCTTTTGACACCGTTTATGAGCTGTACCGCTAAGCTTCCTGTCTATGCTTTTTTTGTAAGCGCTTTCTTTCCTAAAGCCGGTGGACTTCTTATGACAGGTCTTTATCTTTTTAGTATCTTAACAGGTATTCTTGTAGCCTTTCTTTTTAGGGGAACGCTTTTTAAAGGAGAACCTGTTCCTTTTGTAATGGAACTTCCTAATTACAGAATGCCTGGAGTAAAAACTACATGCCGGCTTTTGTGGGAAAAGGCAAAGGATTTTGCAACGCGCGCGTTTACGGTTATTTTTCTTGCAACAATCGTAATCTGGTTTTTGCAGAGTTTTGATACGCATCTTACTCTTACATCTGATATCGATAAAAGTATCCTTGCAAAAATTGCTGGAATCATAACACCGGTTTTTAAACCGATCGGGCTTGGTGACTGGCGTCTTGTTACTTCTGTTGTGACCGGTGTAATTGCAAAAGAAAGCGTCGTATCAACTCTTGAAATTTTATTTTCATCTGTTTCGATTTCTTCTGTTCTTTCATCTGCTTCTGCAATGAGCATGCTCATCTTCTGTCTGCTTTATGTTCCGTGTGTGGCAGCGATTGCAGCAATACGTCGTGAACTGGGTAAAATTCCTGCAGTTCTTGTAATATTCTGGCAGTGCTTCGTTGCATGGATAATGGCGTTTTTAGTTTATTCAGTCTGTATGCTATGCGGAATTTAAACTGAGTAGTAACTTTACACACCTTGTGTTATTTTTTAAATTATATGAACTTTTAATTTGAGGTGTGTAAATGTTTTTAAAAAAGATTTTCGTATTATTTTCTTCTATATTTTTGTTAAGTGTTTTTTCTGGATGCGGTGATAAAGTTCTCGCTCAGGAAAAACCGGAATCAAATCAAAAAACAACAAAAGAATTAAAAGTTTTAGACTGGGGACCAAAGGATGAAGTTCCGGGTTTAATAAAAGCTCCCGTTTTTTTTGTTACGTTCAGCGAGAGTGTAAAAGAACTTTCTGCACTTGGTTCTGTAATTACAAAATCTGACATCATTTCGATTGAGCCTGAGATTAAAGGAAGATTCCGCTGGATAGGAAGCCGCTCTCTTTATTTTTATGCTGAACAGACTCTAGACCCGAGTCAGATTTATACGATAACGGTAAATGATAAGGCAGAAAGATTTAAGGATTTTAAATTTACCGGCGAAAAAGTTTTTAAAACAAAAGCACAGGATTTAGCAATCGTAAATATTAATCCGGGTTATGATTTATACGAACCATATTATTATAATGAAGAAAGCGGAGTTATTCTTGATCGCGCAAAGAATTGTTTAATAACGATAAATGGTTTTGCAGATAAAGAAAAAATTCTTGAATGTTTTTCTGTAAGCGTGGACGGAAAAAATGCTGGCTACGAAATTGTTCCGGTTAAAAGCATACAGGACACACATGGATTTATTCCTGCTAATGATAGAAAAATAAAAAAAGAAAACGAGAATGATAAAAAACCGATTTACGAAAAAGTTGAAAAATCAAATCAATTTTTAATCACGATAAAAAAAGAATTAAAAAAGAATCAGAAAATCGAAATTGTCTGCAAGAGTGGAAAGACTGTCACTAATAGAGAATATAAGACTTTACTTCCGTTTAAACTCATGTTTATAGAATATTATTCATGGAGCCGCGAAGTTAGTTTTAGATTTAACCAGCCTGTAGATTTTGAAGGCTTTGAAAAATTTATAAAGATTGAACCTAAAGTAGAAATAAAAAAAGATAATGTTCATGGCAGCGGGTTAACTGCAGTCTGTTCAAATCTTAATCTTGAATACGATGCAAAATACACAGTAAAAATTTCTTCTGATTTAAAAGATGTTTACGGACAGAAGATAACCGGAGATCTTTCTAAAACTTTTAAAACCGGAAAAGCAGCAAGCTTTATTAATCTGTCTGAAGACGGTGAGAAGGTAATGGCAAAAAAGAAGCTTATTCCGATTATGCTGACTCACCAGAATATTTATGAAACTTATTATTCTGCAAAAAGTATTTCTAATCCTTTTGAGGAAAGGAAAGATTTTGATGAAAGTTTTAAGTATGAGAATATAAAGAAATTTTCTGGAGAACGTGACAATAAAGTTCATAATGAGATAATTGATATAAGGCCTTATCTTAGAGACGGTTATGGTTTTGTTAAAGTCGGATATAAATCAAAATCATCTGAATGGGGTTTTAAAAATAAATATTTTACAGAAAATTTTGTGTATATTCAGGTAACTGATCTCGGTGTTTCATTTAAGGCATCATATAACAAAGTTGCTGCAATGGTAAAACACATTTCTGATGACAGTGCTGTAGAAAAAGCATTCGTTGTTCTTTATGTAAACGACGGAACAAAATCTCTTGAAGCAAATGCTTCTGAAAATGTAATTGCAAAAGGTTTTACAGATAAAAATGGTTTTGTAATTTTTGATATAGAAGAAAGCAGGAGACTTGAAAAAGCATTTACTGACAGAGAAGAACTCTGTATCATGGCACAAAAAGACAACGACAGGTCATGTATAAAAATTGGAAATTATTCTAAATGGTGGGGTAATTACAGTTCAAACAGTATTGGAGAAGGTTATCTTTTAAACACAAAACATCTTTTTATGTTTACTGACCGCGGCATTTACAGACCTGGAGAAACAGTAAGCTTTAGAGGAATTGCAAGGCTTCAGACAAGAAATGGTTATGAACCGCTTTCTGGAAAATATAAAGTTGTATTTTCAAAGCTGTACAGATTAAAAGAAAAATACGGCGAGCTTGAAGGAACTTATTCTGAATGCGGTGGGTTATCGGGAAGCTTTAGGGTTCCGGATGATGTAAAACCGGATGATTATGAAATTGTCTTACTTGAAGGCGATAAAGTTATCGGAAGAGAAACTTTTAAAGTCTCTTATTTTGAAAAAGTAAAATTCTCTGCAAGTGTTTCAGCAGATAAAAAAGAATATATTTCAGGTGAAACGGTTAATGCAGTAATATCGGCTTCTTATTTAGCCGGCGGTTCTTTAACTGGTTCAACTTATAAAGCAAGATGGAATAGAAATTTAGTTTACTTTATGCCGCCGTCACGCGAAGCAGAAAAATATGTCTTTGGTCCAATCGATCATGATTATGCAGGCTTTAGCGCCGAAGATAGTGGAAGTTTAAATCAATCCGGTGAAGCAAAAATTTCTTTAGAGCTTCCTGATTCTGATGGATATACATATTCATATAAAGTTAATGTAGATGTAACTGATGTTTCAAATCAGAGAATTTTTGCAGGAAAGAGTGTAACAGTTCATCCGGGGCTTTTCTATATTGGTGCTGCAAAAAAATTAGCAAACGGCTTTCCTAAGGCAAAAGAAAAACTTGATATTCCTTTTGCTTTATTTAAACCGGACGGCGAAACAGCAGATATACGCGATGTGCGTGAAGAAATTAAATATAATATTACGAGAGAGACTTCTGAAATAATTTATGGAGATATTTATAACGGCTTTAACCATACGGCTGTTTCAAAACTTGAAGATATTGCAGACGGAACTATAAAACCTTCTGTAAAAGGAAGTGTATCGTTTACCCCAGAGAAAGCAGGTTATTATAAAATTCAGTTTGAAACAAAAGACAAAGACGGAAATCTTATAAAAACGCAGAAAGGTTTTTATGTAACCGGTTCAGATTATTCTCGCGGAAGATTTGATTTTAATAAAATCGAACTTACTGCAGATAAAGAAATCTATAAGCCTGGAGAAAAAGCAAAGATACTTTTAAATTCTCCTTTAGAAAAAGGCGATTATATAATCACGGTTGAACGCGATAAGAATTATACTACAGAAATCCGTCACATCGAAGAATCGTGTTCGGTACTTGAAATTGATGTAAAAGAAGAATATGTTCCGTGTGTTTATGTTACTGTAAGTTCGTATATCACCGGCAATGAAAAAAATCTCCAGGATGAAGAAGGATTAAAGCCATGCGGATGTTATGGTGTATGTAAAATTAAAACTGAACTTGATGTAGTTTCTTTTGATGTAGAAGTTGTAAAAGAAAAAGAAAGCTTTAGGCCTGGAGAAAATATTTCATTAAAGCTTAAGGCTTTAAAAGATGGAAAGCCTGTAAACAATGCAGAGTTATCGTTAATTATTACAGACAGGGCTGTAACTGATGTAATCGGCTATCGTATTAAAAATCCTGTTAAGTATTTTTATGATGAATTTAAGTTCAGATGGTATGCATGTGGATATGACTTAAGGGATTATTTAATTTATAAAAACAATTCAAACATTGTTTATGAAGAAGAGGAAATAGTTAAAAACGAAGCCTTTCGTCTTGAAAAGTCAAAGATGGCAGCTGATACAGCATTTGATGAGTCGGTATCACAGTCAGAATCACTTGTTTTTGATCTTGATGCCAAAGGCTTTGCAGAAGAAGAACCTGTAGAAAGAAAAGATTTTAATCCGACAGCGGCGTTTATTCCGCTTGTAGTAACAGATAAAAACGGTGAAGCAACTGTAAACTTTAAATTGCCTGATTCGCTTACGACGTACAGGGTTACTGTAGTCGGAGTTTCTAAAAATAATTTTGCATTTGATGAATCAGAAATGGTTGTAAATAATCCTGTAAACGTGCAGGCTTTCCAGCCGCGCCGTTTAAGAACAGGAGATACTGCAGAAGCCGGTGTTATAATTACAAATAATGATGCAAAAAAGAAAAAGGTAAAGGTTACTCTTACGGCGCGGGAGCCTCAAGGTGATTATGAAAGCGATAAATTAAAGGGCTTAAAGACAGTAAGGACAGAAGCAGAAATTAAAGGCGAGACTTATAAAGAAATAACTGTTGAACCTGGAAAAACTGTTCCGGTTTATTTTGAAGTTAATGCAAAAAAAGAAGGCTGGACGGAACTTGTTTACGAAGTAAAATGTGACGTTTTAAACGAGCGTCTTGTCTCGCCGATTTTAATTGAAAAATCTTTTGTATATGAAACTGTTGCGCTTTACGGGCAGACTGGAAATGATCCTGATAAAAAAGAAAACATTTCGTCTAAAGAAAAAATTGTTATTCCATCAGGCGATGGTACAGTTTTAGACGGCGCGGCATCACGAAATGGAAGCGGTGCGACAGGCGATGGTCTTATCGAAATTACACTTGATCCAAGCCAGCTCGGACTTCTGGGAGAATCTGTAAATTATGTTTTCGATTACCCTTACGGATGTCTTGAACAGCAGTCTGCAAGAATTCTTCCGCTTGTAATTTTTGGAGATTACATCGACACGTTTGGTCTTGAAAACAAAGTTACTGATGTACGCAAGTTTGTTAAGACATGGTTTTCAGAAGTAAAGAATGAACAGCATACGTCAGGCGGTTTCCCGTACTGGCCTGGAAGAACTTATGACAGTCCGTATGTTTCGTTAAGGTTTGCCCATCTTTATGCGCTTGCAAAACAGCACGGTTATACAGATGAAGAAATCGGCTATGATCTTAAAAAATTAATTTCGTATATTACGCCGTATATTAAAAAAAATGACGGATGCAATGCGTTTACTGCTTATGCATGTTATGTATACAGTGCAATAAATAATAATGCTCTCGATAAAAAACTTGATGAGCTTTATAAATACTGTGCTGATGATTTAAATTATGAATATAAGTCTCTTACAATGCTCTGTTATACGGCCCTTGCTTATCAGAACAAAGGTGATAAAGCTTCGATTCAGAAAGCAGATAAGCTGTGTTCAATTTTAAAACGATACATAATAGAAAGTGGTCGCTCGATTTCTCTCGGTAATGTTCCATGTGGAAATTTCTATATAAGCGGAATGTACGACAACAACACAGAAGGTCTTGCAGTAATGCTTGAACTTTTTGTTAAACGTGAACCACAGAGTGAATTTACCGGAAAGATTTTAAATACGCTTTTACTTTCTCAAAAGCATGGTTACTGGCAGAGTACTGCAACGACTGCAAAAGTATTTAATGCAATCGATGAACTTATAAAATCAAGAAAACTTGAAAAACTTGATTTTGTTTCGAGTGCAGTTATTTCTCAGAACGGCAGCAGACAAACTCTTATTGAATCAAAGTTTAAAGGTGCAGGAGAAAAACCTGTTAAACAGATTTTTGATTTTACCGGTAAAGAACTTTCTGAGCTCGAACGTGACAAGGCAGCTGAGCTTGAGTTTACTAAAAACGGAAGGGGAACTCTTTATTATACGACTGTAATGAAATACGCTGTATCTCCAGAAGTATGTGAAAGTCGCGATGAAGGTCTTGATGTAAGTTATATTATTACTGACGAAGATAAAAATGAAGTTGAACCGAATAATAAAGACGGTAAAATTTATCTTGAATCCGGAAAGACTTATGAAGTTACAGTAAATGTCGTTACATCACAGTCACGCCAGTATGTTGCACTAAAGATTCCGGTTGCATCTGGGACAGAAATTGTTGACTCGTCTTTAATTACAGGCAGCGGCGCTTCTGATTTTGATGAAAGCCCTGTAGTAAATTACAGCCGTTCAAAGCGCGGCGCAGGTTATACGAGCGAAGTTTTTGTAAATCCGTACAGATTCTTCTACGACCGCTATGAATATTTTTATGACAACGAGGCACAGTATTTTAACGACTACATGCATACAGGAACTTACACTTATAAGATTAAAATACGTGCATCGCGCCGCGGCGAGTATAAAGTCCCGCCAGTCCATGCGGAATGTATGTACGAACCGGAAGTCTTTGGCAGGTCAAATGGTAGTATTTTCGTAATAAAATAGTAGATAAGTCAGATAAAAATTTTATATTACGTGCTCACGCAGCAATGCGACGTAAAAAAGCTGGCTGAGCGTAAGCGGTATTCGACTCGTCTGCGACTCGCGAACGCTCAGAACCTTTTTTTGTCCCATTGCTACTCGCGCACGTTATGTAAAAGGTTTTATTATTTTTCAGCCTATATTATTTTAAATACTGCCATTCCACAGGTCATGACATTTTTTACCGAAATATGTTAAAATCACCACAGAGGTTTTTTTTATGAAAATCAAGAAAGTCATACTCTTTTCTTTAATGTTGGTTGTAGTTCTTTTTGGCTGCAAGAAAAAAAATGTAAATAAAAAAATCACAAACAGTGATGACAGTTCGTTCTTTTCGAACGATTACAGCGGAAACTCTTTTTCAAGTAAAGATGATTTTTATCTTCCAGAAGAAGAACCTGTAATCGATTACGATGACAACGGTGTTGCTTTTTATCCGCTTTCCAATTTTGGGCATACATATGGTTCAACAAAAAATGCGGATAATTCGGATGCTCAGGAGAGAGTGCTGACCGATGATGAAGCAATAAAAAGCCTTGATACTTACGAGATTAAATACAGTACGAAAAAAATCGATCTCGAAAAAAAACTTGCAGAACTGCATTCTGTTCTGGAACCTGATTCTGTTCCTGCAGGAAATGTAAGTGAAAAAAAGGTAAAGGAACTTAAAGTTGTCTCATGGGGACCAGAAAAAGAAATCCCTGGTCTTATGACACAACCTGTTTTCTATGTAATTTTTTCTGAACCGGTTCACATGATTTCTGCAGTTGATCTTCCTGCAGAAAAAAGCGATGTAATTTCGATTTTCCCTAAGGTAAAGGGTGTGTTCCGCTGGGCAGGTACAAGACAGATTAATTTCTATCCTTCAGAAAGGCTTGATCCTTTTACAAAATATAAGATTGAAGTTAATTCATCTTTAAAGAGTCTTGAAGGTGCAAAAATAACTGGTAATACAACGTTCAACACTTCAATGGATTATATAAGAATTGTTGATATCAGACCGGGTTCTACTCCAGAACAAAGTTATTATTACAATTCATCTTCGGGACTTCCTATTGAAAAAACGACAGATTGTTTTGTTCAGGTTAATTTAAATCTTACTGCCGATGAATTTAAAAAGAATGTAGAAGTTGTTCATAATACTTATGACAAAGTTGGTTATACTGCAACTCCTATACGTTATGAAAAAGACAATGGAACTTACAAATACAAAACTGTAAAAGAATCAAATCTTTTCTATCTTAAAATGGAAAAGCAGGCTCCAAAAGAAGCAGAAGTAAAATTTATTGCAAATCCTACAGTTTCTGAATTAAAAAATTCAAAATCATATACATCTTTAAAACGTTTAACTTTATATAGAATGTATTTTGATGTAGATGTAATGCGCCTTTCGATTGAATTTAATCAGCCGATACAGAAAGAAACGGTTGCATCAGGAATTTCTTTTTCTCCTTCAATTAAAATAAGTCCGGATAATATAAAAGTAAACGGAAGATATGTTTATATCGATAATGTTGCTGCACAGTACAGAACAAGTTATTCATGTTATGCAAGTACATCGATTAAAGATATCTATGGTCAGAGTTTAAGTAGAGTACAGGATACTTCGTTTACAGTTCCAGAAGCGGGAGCATTCTTAAAATTCCTTGATGACGGAAATAAAATTCTTGAAGCACAATTCCCTCATAAATTTATTATCGAACATCAGAATCTTGAAGAAGGAAGATACAGTGTAGCTCAAATTAATGACCCGCTTGAAAATTATAATTCTCATCTTGATGATGGATCACGAAGTTTAAATTTAAATCATCCTGATATGCGTGTTCGCGATGTAATTGATCTTGATCCTTATCTAAGAAAAGGTCTTGGGTTCATAAGAATTGCAGCAGAAGGAAAATACAAATATTACAGTCCATGGGATGAAAGATATTATACTTCAGAACCAAGTCGCGCTGTTACGATACAGGTAACAGATCTTGGTGTTAGTGCGAGAATGGGATTTAACAAAGTTGTTGCAATGGTAAGAAAGCTTTCTGATAATTCACCTGTTGCAGGAGCAGATGTTTATCTTTGTCGTAATGACGGCTGGTATGATGACTGGTCAGAAACAAGTTCAAATTATGGACATGGTAAAACAGACGGCAATGGTTTTGTAGAAATTAACATTTCAAACGAAGATTTAAACTCTCTCTTAGACGAACCATATGATATTGCACTTTTTGTTAAGAAAGGTGATGATAAACTTGTATACAATATCTATAATCATTCCGCATCGCGTTTTGATGTTACAACAAGAAATCCTCGTTATGCATACGAAGATACTAAAATGCTTAACTTTATTTTCACTGACCGTGGTATTTATAAACCGGGTGAAACAATAAGTTACAGAGGAATCGCACGTTCTCTTGATCCAGATGGACTTAAAAACATCTATGCTGGAAAAAGATATTATGCGACATTCGAAAAGCGTTCATGGTATGAATCAGAGACATACGGAACTTCGGATGGTTACTTCTCACGCGAAGGCGGCTATTACGGAACGTTCGATGTTCCAGAAGATATAAAGCCGGGAACTTATTCAATTTCGATTTCATGTGGTGACGAAGAATGTGACAGAGCATATGTAACCATTGCATATTTTGAACGCCTTAAATTCCAGGCAACTGCAGAAATTCCTGATGTAAATTATACTCTTGGTGAATCTATTAATGCAGAGCTTTCTGCTTCTTATCTTGCAGGTGGTGCACTTACCGGAGGATCTTATAGAGCTACATGGTATAAACAGGAAACAGATTTTATTCCGCCGGTACCAGAAGCAAATAACTATGTATTTGGCCCGACCCGATCAAGTTATTCTCCTCAGGAAATTGCAGAAGTTTCTGGTGCGATAAATGAAAACGGACCTACAAAGATTAAGTGTGACACAGAAAAAACTTACAACGGACAGGCTTATCTTTATAGAACAGAAATTTCTGTAACTGATATTTCTAATCAGACAATATTTACAGGAGCTGCAAAGATTATTCATCCGGGAACTTTCTATATCGGTGTTGCAAAACGACTCGGTAAAGGATTCCCTTCTGCAAAGACAAAAGTTGATATTCCTTTTGCATTGTTCAAACCAAACGGGGCATATGCAGGAACTGGAAATGTTGACGGAGACATCAAGTACGAAATTTCAAGACAGTACTGGACTACTTCGAGCGAAGATTCTGTTGATGGTGTATACCTTCGCTGGGTAAAAAAAGATGAAGACGTTACATCTGGTTCAATTAAAGCTCAGACAAAAGGTGTTATTTCATTTACTCCGCAGAATGCCGGTGAATATACAATCAGAGTTCTTGCAAATGATAAAAAAGGAAATCTTATAAAAACAGAAAAACGTTTTTATGTAACAGGAAACGATTACTGGTGGTTTGACAGTACAAACGCATCTGCTCTTAACCTGAGCCCAGACAGAAGTTCTTACAAGCCTGGTGAAACTGCTCAGATTCTTCTTGAGAGCCCGCTTGCTGCAGGTGATTATATGATTACAGTTGAACGTAATAATATCTACACTGCAGAAATAAAACATTTTGATACTCCATGTTCTGTAATCGAAATACCTGTTAAGGAAGAATATCTTCCTATCATATATGTTTCTATATGTTCTTATTCAACTCGAAGCGGACCACCGACACATCAGTACGGTGAACCTGACCTTGATAAACCGAAAGGTTATTATGGTGTAACTGCAATTAAAGTTGATCTTGATACAGTTTCATTTAAAGCTGAACTGTATGCAACAAAAAAAGTATGCAGACCAGGCGACGAAGTTGAACTTGAAGTAAAAGCAGAAAAGGACGGTAAACCTCTTGCAAATGCAGAGTTTACCCTTATGGTTGTAGACCGCGGTGTTCTTGATCTGATTAACTATCACGTTGCAGATCCTATGCAGTACTTCTACAATCCTTATAACTATCCTCTTACTGTAATTGGTGGTGACTCACGATCTTATCTTATGGATCCTGTAACTTATCAGGTTAAGACGCTCGTGGGTGGTGACGAAGACGGTGGAGACGAACTTAAAGAGCAGGAGAGAAAAGACTTTAGACCGACTGCACTCTTTGAACCTGTTATAAAGACAGACTCAAAGGGACGTGCAATCGTTAAGTTTAAGATGCCTGATTCACTTACAACATATCGTGTAACTGCATTTGGTGTACAGGGAAACAGCTTTGCATTAAAAGAAGCAGAGATTCAGGTGCAGAATCCGATTAACATTCAGGCAGTACAGCCAAGAAGAATGAGAATCCGTGATACTGCTGAATGTGGTGTAATTGCAACTAACCTTGATACAGTTGATCATGATGTAACAGTTACAATCGAAACCCTTGCTCCTTCTAAGAATTTACCTGAAGACGAAGAGAAGGGATATAAGACTGTTGCCGGAAAAGTTTTTGTTCAGGGAGAAAAGACAATTACTGTAAAAGTTCCTGCAGGAAGAACAAAACCGATTTACTTTAAAGTCGGTGCAGATAAAGTTGGTGCAGTTGAACTTGTTTATCACGTTAAGTCTGATGTTCTTAAAGAAAAACTTGTTTCGCCGATTCTGGTTGAAAAACCGTATGTATATGAAACATTTGCAACTACAGGTGTTGTAGAAAGTGCTTCGTATACTAAGGCAGAAAAAGTAACGGGAAAAGAAAAAGTTCTTATTCCTGCATGGACAGATGATGACAGAGGAGAATTGACGATTACTCTTGATCCGACACAGCTTGGACTTCTTGGTTCATCGGTTAAATATGTATTCGACTATCCTTATGGTTGTCTTGAACAGCAGTCTTCAAGAATCTGGCCGCTTCTTGCATTTACCGATTATATTGATGTATTCGGATTAAAGTCAAAAGTAGAAGATCCTAGAAAGACTATTAAACTCTGGTTTGCAAGCGTTAAAGACAATCAGCTTTCTGGTGGAGGAATTCCTTACTGGCCTAACGGTATATATCCAAGCGCATTTGTTTCGTTAAGATTTGCTCATATGTATAAACTTGCAATCGACAGAGGTTTCTCAAAGAATGAAATCGGCTATGACATCGATAAACTTCTTTCATACCTTAAGTCCGAAGTTAATTACAAGCGCTACAAGAATTTCAACAACTGTTACAGTGCATATGCATGTTATGTATTTACATTGCTTGGAAACAATGGCCTTGATAATGTTCTTAACGATATTTACGATATTGGAGTAACAAGAAGACAGAATATGTCACTTGAAACCCTTGCTTATGCAGGACTTGCATATCAGAACAAAAACGATCCAACATCAAAAAAACGTGCAGAAGAAATTATGTCTATCATTAGATCATGCATTACTCCTACTGCACGCAGTGTAAACTTTGACAAAAAATATGTTTCGTATAGTTATTACTACGACATGTATGACAATGATGCAGAAATGCTTGCATCAATAATGCAGCTTTTTGCAAGACATAATCCAAACGATGAGATTGTAGGAAAGATTCTCTTTAGACTTTTGCAGTCTCAGAAAGACGGTTACTGGCAGAGTACTGCTACAACAGCCCGTGTATTTGAATCTATTTATGAACTCATTAAGCTTCGTAAACTTGATTCTCTTGACTTTAAAGCATCGGCAGTCGTTAAGTATGGTTCAACTTCTAATACAGTTGCAGAAGGTAAGTTTAAAGGTGCAGGTGCAAAACCAACTGTATCATCAGTCGACTTCAAGGATTCTGTAATTGCTTCTGTTCCGAAAGGAAAAGCTTTTGATATTGAATATACAAAAGACGGTAAAGGTTCTCTTTATTACACGACAGAAATGCGCTATGCAATTCCAAGTGAATTATATGGAGCACGCAATGAAGGTCTCGAAGTTGTAATGCAGATTGTTGATGAAAATGGAAACGTTGTAACACCTCCATCTGCAGATTCAAAAGTAATCGTTCTCGAAAGCGGAAAGACTTACAAGATCAGAACTTCTGTAAACTCTTCTGCGTGCGTGCATTACATTGCGCTTCGTGTTCCGATTCCGTCTGGATCAGAAATTGTTGATACGTCGTTGAGTACAGGTGCAAGTAAAAATACAAGTGGTGATACTGTACAGAATTCTAAGACAAGCATCTGGAGTGACTGGTGGTATGATTTCTGGGATGACTGGTATTGGGACTGGACTCCAGAAACTTACGAATACTTCTATGACAACGAAGCTCAGTACTTTAGCAACTACTATCCTGGTGGAAACTGGAGTAAGACAGTTACAATTCGTGCAGCAAGAAAAGGTGTTTATCCAACGCCTCCTGTAACAGCAGAGCTTATGTACGAACCAGAAGTATTTGGTCGCACAGACGGTTATCTTTATATCATTAAGTAACTTTCTTGAGCGATGAATGTAAAAAAAATAATTGCATCACTGCAAAAACGCAGTGGTGCATTCCGTTTAATAAAAATTGCTGCAGCAGTTGTAATTCTTGCCATTGGCTGCAGCATTCTCTTAAAGATTCTTCCATACAAACAGTTGAATTTTTTCTTAACAAGAGAATACAGTACGCGGATTTACGACAGGAAAAAAAATCTTTTACAGGTTACTCCTCTTAAAAACGGTCTCAGGCGCGAATATGTTCCGATAAAAGAAATCCCTCGCGATGTTCAGAAAATTTTTATTAAAGCAGAAGATAAAAGGTTTTATTTTCATGGCGGAATTGACTTAATCGCGGTTGTCCGTTCTGTTTTCCTTAATGCATCTAATAAAAAGAATGTGAGTGGGGCTTCGACGATTACGATGCAGCTTGCAAAAATAATCAATGCAACTTATGAAAACCAGAACAATGAATATCAGTCGAAAGTAAAAAGAAATATTTCTAAAAAGATATACGAAGCATTCTGCGCTTTAAAACTTGAAGCACGTTTTTCTAAAAAAGAAATTCTTGAGCTTTATTTAAATTCAATTCCATTTGGAAATAATGCAGAAGGAGTAATGTCTGCTTCGAGGCTTTATTTTGGAAAAGAAATCTCTTCTCTCGACGAGCAGCAGATTGAACTCCTTTCTAAAATTCCGCGGCGCCCGTCGTTTTACAGTCCTAAAAACAAATATCAGTATCCGTATTTTATGCCGCATTTAGTGCGTTATTTAAAAGACAACGATTATTTTCTTAATCAGAAAAAAATTAAATCGCGCGTCTACAAATCTGATGTTCCGTATGAAATAAATCTTAGTGTAGATTTTGATGTCCAGTCTTATGCACAAACTTGTGCAGACGACGCGATTAAAGAAGCAGAGTTTTCAAGAATTTCAAATATAAGCGTTCTTGTAATGGACGTTCAGACGGGCGCCGTTTTAGCCTGGGTTGGAAGCAATGATTTTAATGACAACGAGAATAATGGTCAGATTGACGGCGTAAGATTTAAAAATCAGCCGGGCTCAAGCATAAAACCGTTTTTGTATGCACTCGCACTTGATAACGGAGTTGTAAAACCGACTGATGTTATTGCAGATGTTCCAGTTGAATACGGAGAAGAGAAGGCGTATATTCCTTTTAATTTTAACAACCGCTTTAACGGACCTGTACGTCTTCGTGTTGCACTTGCGTCGAGTTTAAATATTCCGGCTGTAAAAATTCTTGACGAAACCGGGATCGATGTTTTTGCAGATAAACTTGAAGAGCTTGGTTTTAAAGATATAAAGGTAAATGCAGAAAAAACAGGTTATGCTCTTGCCTTAGGCGGAGGTGAAGTTTCGCTTTACGAATTTGTTCCGGCGTTCAGTGTGCTTGCGCGTGATGGAAAATATATTCCGCTTAAATTTTTATCCGGAACTGATGAAAAAAAAGAAATTCGCGGCAAGTCAAAGCAGGTTTATTCTGTCGACACTGTAAGAATAATTGATTCGTTCTTATCTGATAAAGGTGCAAGGTCGCTCGGTTTTGGATACTATCAGACATTCGAAACAAAGTATCCGTCAATTTTTAAAACAGGAACTTCGAATCAGTTTCAGAATATTACAGCTCTCGGTGCGACTCCGCGTTATGCAGTCGGTGTCTGGATGGGAAATTTTTCTGGTGAAACTGTAATTGGTAAAACGGGAAGTTCTCTCCCAGCTTATGTTGCTAAAACTATTCTTGATTATCTTGAAAACTTTGACGAGCTTGATAGTATTCCGTTTGAAGAGCCAAAAAAATATCACAAAGAAAAAATCTGCTCTCTCTCTGGCAAGAAGCCCGGAGAAAACTGCCGTACGACTTTAACTGAATATGTAAAAAATGGCGAGGCTCTCGAAAGCTGTATATGGCATGTTAAAAAGGGAAATAAGGTAAAAACAGTTTTTCCTGCCATTTACCAGCAGTGGTATCTTTTAAATCAGAATAAGTATTCAGAAGATGTTGAGCTTAATTATATGGATTCGGAGTTAAAGATTTTAAGTCCAAGAAATAAATCTGTTTATTTTTACGACGAATATTCGCGGTTTAACCAGAGTATCCAGGTAGAAGTAATCGGTGGTTCTGAAGAAGTCATTGAAATTTTTGTTGATGACCAGCCTTATCGTACAAGCGGAAGACCGTGCGCTTTTGATATTCCGATGGAAAAGGGTGTGCATTATATAAGAGCGGTTTGCGGTAATCAGGAAAAAGTTGTATCATATGATGTAAGGTAGGGAAAATTATGGAACACAAGAACTTTTTATTTTTTGACTGTGAATGTGCAAACTGTTTTGACGGAGTAGGAAAAATCTGTTCGCTCGGATATGTTCTTACAGACGATGAACTTAACGTTATCGAAAGCGAAGATGTTGTCATGAATCCCGAAACAGAATTTGACTGGTATTTATTCAGTCCGAAAAATAAATGTCAGCTTGCGTATTCAAAAGATTACTTTCGTTCAAAGCCTAATTTTGATGCGTTCTATAAAAAACTAAAGCCTCTTTTTTCAAACGGGAATACTTATGTTGCAGGCTTTGCTGTTGCAAACGATGTTGGTTTTGTAAACAGCGCGTGCGAAAGATATAACAGGGATTACATAAACTTTCGCGCGTTTGATGTTCAGAACCTGCTTGATAAAACATTTAATGCGAAGAAAAAACTTTTTGAATGGGCAGAGTTTTTAGAATGCGATATGAGCGCTCTTGCTTCTCATAAGAGTGTAGATGATGCGATGGCAACGATGCTTGTATTAAAAAAGGTCTGTGAAAAAGAAAATAAGTCCCCTGAACAGCTTATGAAAGATAATAAGGAATTTTTCGTAACTACAGAACAGGTCGCACTTGCAGCAGAAGAGCGCAA
>CAJORB010000127.1:0-2902 GCA_905236565.1 uncultured Treponema sp.
CCAATAAATAAGCTAAAAAAGAAGAAATATTAGGTTCTTTTATACTTCCATCATAAGAAGATAATATTTTAAAAATATTCATTCTTTAACCTCTTCAAGCACCCCAGTGTGGGTGTCAGCATAACAACTGGTTGTACCGCAGCGGGCTTGACCCGCTGTCGGCTACGAACCTTTGTTATACGTTTTTTTACTTTTTAGATTGGGTATTATTTATTGTGTTATTTATTACCTGTCCAGTTGATGTAACATTATATTTACTTGGATCAATTTTAGGTAATTGATTATTATTTGAATTAAATGACCTTGTAAATGATTCTCCTAAACGATTTAATGATTGATTCCAAGAATCTCCAACATAAGAAAAGTTTTGATTTTCATCTTTGTTTCCCACTTTCTTCCTCCTTTGGCAAAACTTCTATAAGTTTTATTTTATTTGTATCAATTAAAATTTTTTCAGCCTGTAACTGAACAAATTTCTTTTTATCAAATACTAATGGATTGTAAAGGATAATATGATTTGATTGTTCGTTATCGGGAGAACCTACTATGTATCCCCAATATTTAACATTATCATCTAATGTTACGATAGCCATTTGATTTATTGATTCATGAAAAAATCTTAAGAATACACTTTGAAAATAGTCTCTTTTGGTTACGCATTGAATAATAAAAGAGATAAATTTTGTTCTACGAATTAAAGAGTAAAAAACTGAAAAAACAAAGCTATACAGACATAATAGGAAATAAATAATTCCAATATATTTTATATTCTGTGAAATATTGGTAAATAAAACTTCTTTATCTTTTGATGAAATGAAACTTAATAAGAATTGTAAAATAAACTCTTTTTTTGCATTGAGTGGTTGATATGGCCATATAACAAAGAAAATTAAAAGACAAACACTTGCCAACAATCCTTGAATTGTAATTTCAAACTGGGTTTTCTCTCTTTTTAAGAGAAAATAATCAACGGTATGAATAAATATATAACCGGGAACATAAAAGAGAATAAGTATAATTGTATTAAAACTAAACAAATCCATAATATTACAATATAAATATACATAAAATATTGACAAACGGCAATGGATTATTTATATTTTCCTTATGGAAACAAATAAGCAGTACCTATCAGTAGAAGATTTATCTATCAAGTTAAATTGTACTCCACAATATACACGAAAACTTATCAGAGATGGAAAAATACCAGCAGAACAAGTGGGAAAGACATGGGTTATAAATCCCGAAGTTTTAAATGATAATGAAACAATGTTTAGATTGAGTAAGGATATACCAGATCAGATTCGAAAAACTTCTGAACTTCCCGATATTGTCGCATTGAGTTTTTTCTCTGGGGCAATGGGCTTGGATTACGGAATAGAAAAAGCTGGAATTCATCCTCTTTTGGCATCAGAAATTGAACCGAATGCAAGAAAAACTATTTTATTAAACCGTCCAAATATTGGACTTATCGGTGATATAAATAATTACAGTGCAAAAGACATTAGAAAATTTGCAAATATTTCAGAAAATCAGGAAATTGATTTGGTTATAGGCGGACCTCCGTGTCAGGCTTTCAGTACTGCAGGACAAAGAAAAGGCTTCCAGGATAAACGCGGAAATGTTTTTCTAACTTTTATTGACAGAATACTTGAACTTCGTCCTAAATTTGCAGTAATTGAAAATGTAAGAGGAATTTTATCAGCTCCTTATGAATGTGAAGAAATGGAAAAACGTTTTGGTTTTGCACCAAAAACACCAGAAGAAAAAAAAGGCGGAGCTTTACTTTATATTCTGAATAAACTAGAGGAAGGCGGTTATACCGTAACTTTTAATCTTTATAATGCAGCAAACTATGGCGCACCACAAAAACGAGAACGCGTTGTATTTTTCTGTTCTCGTGATGGTGAAAAAGTACCATATTTACCACCAACAAATGATGAATTTGGAAATTTTGGATTACCAAAATGGAGAACTGTAAGAGAAGTTATTTCTGACTTAAAAGAAGATGAACAAAAAGCAATGAAATTTCCAGAAAAGCGTTTGAAATATTTTAGAATGCTTAAAGCTGGACAATATTGGAAGCATTTGCCACAGGAAGTTCAATATGAGGCAATGGGCGAAAAACTTAAACTCGGTGGCGGAAAAACTGGATTTTTCCGCCGTGTAGGTTGGGATGAACCTTCTCCGACTCTTGTAACAGATCCAACAATGCCTGCTACAGATTTATGTCACCCGGACAAAGACAGACCTCTTAGTATTCAAGAATATGCAAGGATTCAAGAATTTCCAGATGATTGGAAATTCTTTGGAGAAATGAAAGATGTTTACAAGCAAATTGGAAATGCTGTTCCAATCAGTTTGGGATTTGCAATTGGAAAGCAAGTTGTAAAACTTGTTTCTTCTCAAGAATTAGATTTACCACCTGTTAATTTTCCTTTTTCTCGTTACACATATACAGATGATGTTTCTATTAAAAAACTTATGCAAAAACGCTTACAAAAAATCGCAACGCAACCAGAACTAGAATTTGCATAAAAGAAAAAAGTCGTGAAAACTTGATTTTCACGACTTTTTTTATCCTAATTTCCTTTTCCAAGATTTATATTTTTCTTCAAATATTGTTCTACGAACTTTTTAAATCCTTCCTCTGAAAGATTCATTCCTTTCATTGGCTCTGGAACATTATTCCACATTGTTTCGCCACTTTTCGCTTCTGTTCGATACCATTTATGAATTGAAGTACCTTCTCTAATTTTACTGCTTGAAGAGTTTTCTGTATTACTTCTATTTTTTATCTGCAATTCAAACCAAACACCATTGTCAAATTTTATAAAGTCGATAGCTTTTACAAAATTTCCACAACACCAAGCCCAACCTTTTTCTCTTAAAACAGAATCCA
>CAJORB010000128.1:0-18878 GCA_905236565.1 uncultured Treponema sp.
ACACCCCATTCAGCTTTAACTCCTTCTTTTCCCACGATTTTCCATACATCGTTGTGGTCAGGTTTTAAAATCTGGGTTGTGTCGGTAACAAGCTGCATGAGGTCCTTGTCGCCCGATAAAATCCTGCAGGGGCGTCCTGCTTTTTCGCACTGTGCGGCAACCGTGGCGATAATGTCGTCGGCTTCGTAGCCGTCACACTGCAGGGTAGGAATTCCCATTGCGCTTAAAACATCGCATATCCACGGAATCTGCGCATGAAGGTCTTCCGGGGTTTTAGGGCGGTTTGCCTTGTACTGGTCGTACATTTTATGTCTGAAAGTCGGTGTTTTTGAGTCCATTGCAGCCGCAATATACGAAGGCTTGTAATGCGAAAGAATCGTATAAAGGTTTCTGAAAAAGCCGAAAAGTGCAGAGACGTTTTCTCCGCGCGAATT
Source organism: uncultured Treponema sp. (assembly GCA_905236565.1). Taxonomy (GTDB): domain Bacteria; phylum Spirochaetota; class Spirochaetia; order Treponematales; family Treponemataceae; genus Treponema_D. Next base: position 435 of record CAJORB010000128.1, read on the forward strand.
AGTCAGCGGCCTTGAAATAAAAGCAAAATAGCAGCGGTAAATTAAACCGTATGAATCAAGAATATAAACAGTATTGTCGTCGTTTGTAGCCATATTGTAAATATAGCACATAAAAAACATATAAAAAAGTACAGAAGAGTATAAAACAGAAAAAGTGCGGGAGCAGTTTTTCTGTCTTATATATGAAGGTACTTTATTTAGTTGAATAAATCAATAAACTAAAATAAAATACCCGTATGCGTGTACTCAATTCACTGTCAGATTTAAATGTCATGCGTATTCTAAGGCTTATTTACCTCGAAAAGAAAATAAGCCGTGTCGACATCGCTTCTCGCCTTGCAATGGATAAATCTACAGTCACGAAAATTACTTCAGAACTCTGCACTAAAAACCTCATACGCGAAGCCGAAGTGGGAAACTCTGGTCCTCAGGGTGGTCGAAAACCTGTATTTCTTGAGCTTAACGGGCAGTACGCTGCTATAGGTGGAATCGAAATCAACTCCGAACATTTTTATGCTTTAATTTTAAATCTTAGCGGGAACCTCATTTTTGAGTACACAGAAAAAATCAATCCCGATGAATATTTAAAAATCGGCTTTATGGGATTTTTTAAAAAAGCATTGAGCGTAATAAAAAAACACGCAGAAAAAATCAACATACGTCTTTTAGGAATCGGAGTTGGAGTTCCGTCGCTTGTAGATTATGCAGAGGGCAAGATTATTAACTCAATTCCTCTTATGATTTACAAGCCAGTTGAATTTACAAAAGAAGCTTCTAAGATTGCAAAAATTCCTGTGTTTATCGATAACGATGCACGGTGCTGCTGCTATACAGAAAAAAGTAATTGTGAAAATTCAGCACGCGAAAAAAACATGATGTACGTAATGATACAGTACAGGCAGCAGAAACCGGTTAAGGGTTCGCAGAAAGATATTTCTGTAGGCTTTGGTTTTAAACTTGGAGGTAAAGTTTACCGCGGAACAAATTCTCTTGCAGGAGAATTCCGCAGTATGATGTGGAATCCTGAAAGTAAAAACCAGTTTTCTAATTCGACAAACTACATAGAAGATTTATCTGATACAAAAAAAATTAATCCGCTTTTTAAGGAACTTGCAAAGAACGTTGCCTTTATCGTAAATCTTTTAAATCTTGATATAGTTTATGCCGGCGGAATCGATGAAAAATACACGACGAAAATCGTTCAGTATATAAGAGAAGAAATTTTATACCTCTGGCCGTATGAAAAAAATGTGTGCCCTGATATAAAGACTTCAGAACCACATGACAGAGTTGTTTCAGAAGGGGCCGCACTTATGGTTTTAGACAGGCTCTTTAGTGTTCCTGAATTTTCTGATAATATGAAACAGGAGGTTTTGTATGCCGCGCTTTGGATATAATGACATGAAAGAAAAATATGAAAAACTTTTTGACTACTATAAGGACGCTTCAAGCGAACTTGTCAAACCGTTTTTATTTGAACAGATGAAAAAAGAACTTCCTGATGAAAATGACGAAGTTGATGTTTATCTTTTGTGTCAGCTTCTTGAGTTTTTTTCAAAAGCAGTTCGTCTTGTAAGCGAAGATGAATATTTAGAAAGTGCTGATTATCTTTATGAAAGGGTAGTTCACGAGGCATTTGATACTACATGCGGTGGATATTACGAAAGATTAAAGAGTGAAGGAAGCGTATTGAGTGATAAAAAGCTTCTTAAAACCCAGTACATGGCTATGGTTGCACTCGGTGAATATGCGTGTGCAAAAAAGATTTCTAAAGACGAAGAATATCACTACACTGCAGTTTTAAACCGTGCTCTTGCTCAGTATACAATGATTACTCATTATGCAATAATAAAGGGAACAGAAAACCTTTATCCTGTAATGAATAAGGACTGGAGTGCTTCAGAAGCTGACGGTACTTCATCAGGCTTAAATCCGGACGATAAAGAGTGCGTTGCAAAAGCGTTCCGTCATTTATATGCTGACCTTGCTTTTATAGACCCGAAGGCTACAGCAACCTTAAACCTTATAAGCGAGACTGCTTCTAAATTTGAATAAATTATAAAGTGAGGAAAAAAATGAACTTAATACCTAGTTTTACGATTGACCATACAAAACTTAAGCCCGGCATTTACATTTCACGTGTAGATGATGTAAACGGAACTGAAGTAACAACCTATGATATCCGCATGAAGTGCCCTAACATTGAGCCTTGTGTGGATCTTCTTGGTATGCATACGATTGAGCATCTTGTTGCAACTTATCTTAGAAATGATGACGAATATAAAGAAAAATTAATTTACTGGGGACCAATGGGCTGTCTTACAGGATGCTACATGATTTTAAAAGGCCGCCCGTCGCCAGAAGAGGTTTGTAAAATAATCATCAGGGCATTCGAATTTGTTGCAGGTTACGAAGGAAAAATCCCTGGAACAGCACCGGAAGAATGCGGAAACTATCTTCTTCATAATCTTACGCTTGCAAAATACGAAGCAAAAAAATACGTGGAGATTCTTAAAACAAATCCCTGCTTTGAATATCCGAAGGCGTAGATATAGGGTGCGCGGTGTCTGACAGCATATGTCTGTCCGGCGCGCGCTTTGCGTTTATTTTAAAACTACTTTCGTGTCTTCTATCGTCGCAAGATGCTTTTCAAAATAAAGCGGACGGTTATTTACAAAACCGACTCTTACTACCATCGTATCCGTTGCATTAGGCATGTCATCCATTCCCGGAAAAACAAAATTACCGAGTGAATAAACTATAATCGAATTATTATACATTTCAACCGGCTCAAGGACATGCGGGTGAGAACCAAATACAACAGCTGCTCCTGCATCGCAGACTTTATGATAAAGTTCAATCTGATCATCAGAAGGTTTTAAACTGTATTCGTATCCACCGTGAATGTTTACGATTATTATTTTATCATCCGGTTTTTCGTACGTTTCATCTTCGATAAGTTTGATTGTTTCGTCAGACTTCCATAAAATTCCTGCTCTTGTATCTGTTGCCGATGCATGAATCAAGCCGTCAAAACCTGTTCTTTCTGTCGGGAACGCACCAAACGAAAGGATGCTTAAATTTGTTCCGTCTACATTTTCGCGGTAAAAACGGGCCGCGTCAAAATAAGTATAACCTGCACCAGAAGTTGCAAAACCTTCTTCACGCACTGCAGTCAGAGTGTCAACAAAACCTTTTTCGTTGTAATCATAGCAGTGGTTGTTTGTAAGCATGAGGTAATCAAAACCCGCATCGTGCAGAAAATGAAGGACGCTCTTTTTAAATTTAAATCTGTATGTCTTTGGCCACGGAATGTCGTGTTCGGTTACGGCGCCTTCGAGATTTCCTATAGCATAGTCGCTGTCTTTAAAAAGATTCATCGTGTCGGTAAAAACTGCCTCTGCAGAATTTTCCTCTTCGAGTACTTCTGCAATTCCACGGTTTAAGATGATGTCTCCGGCAGCTGCAACAAAAAAAACTTTGTGCAGTTTTGTCTGAGGCTGAATTTTACAAATGACTTTTTCGCTTCTAAAAAGCGGGTAATCACTTGATGAAGGGTAGAGTATTGTTCCGCCTTTTTTAACAGGAAGGGCTATATAGCCTGCAGGAATTTCTTTGAGGGCATAGAAAGTTACGTTTGAAGGATTTTTTTCTCCCGTTGTGTCGTCGGGGTTGTCTGCATCGTAATATTCATATTTAAGGTTTTCATCAAAGGGAACGCAGGGAAATAAAAGCGTCCTTTTTTCATAAGTCTTTTTGCATGACAATAAGGCCATTGCCAGAAGCAGTACGGGTAATGTTTTTTTAAGCATAGGTAATTTTATATTGAAGAGCAGTTTTTAACAACAGAAAAAAACTAATGTTTATTTGTTTACTTCCGATATATATAGTAGAAACTTAATATTAAGGAGGCAAAAGTATATGATTACAAACATGCATAATTTAAGTCCGTACTCTTATAATACAGTTGCCTCTTATGGTGCAGGCTCAAAGCTTTACGTTCCTGTAAGCCCGTCAAGCGTGGTTTATGCCCAGTTTGACCATATTTCGGGCATTGCTGCAAAAGGCGGCCAGCACGGAGTTTCTATTACAAAAATCCAGATTTTAAATGCCCTTATCGAAAATCTTTCAAAGATTAAGGCAAATGCAAAAGTAAATCCGGTTTCTAAAGAGACAAACCTCTCGGACGAACAGGTAAATAACCTTATCAAAAATTACCAGGCTCAGCTTAAGCAGACAGTAGCCAGCGCACAGTCAACACCATACCTTCTTGCAGGCGTAAAACCTCAGAACGGCACACTTTTTTCTATTGATGCGTAAGTTCATATGTCACATCAATGCCAATTGATATGAACCCAAACGGGCTTTTGGTAAATTCAGCATAGAAAAAACAGTTTTCTCTAAACTATGGTCAAAAAATAACATTTTTGGTAAAATTGTCATAACTTTATACAGTTTGAAAGTGTTTTACTTTCGGAGGTTTTTATGAGATTTTCTAAAAAAGTTGTTTTAGGTGCAGTTTTTGCAGCTTTGGGATTTATGGCTTTTGCATACAATCCACCTGTTCAGGGTGAGAACATGACGGGTTTTATTAATCCTTTCCAGATTACTTCGGGATTCTCTACGGCCGGTGGTCCGCTTTTTAATATTACTCCTGCAGGAACTATGGTAAACCCTGGCCTTGCAGCTTATCAGAACCGTACAAGTCTTGATATCGGTTATACTGCAATCGTTGCAGATGATGACAACAGTCCTTACGGTCACAGTTTTGGAACAGGTATTATCGTTCCGACTAAATGGTGTAACTTTGGCGGTGAGTTTTTTGGTATCTGGTCTGAATCCTACAAAATGTGTTTTGCTGATTCTGCTAACTTAAAGCTTATTGCAGCAAAGGAAGTTGCAGAAAATTTTGCAATCGGTGTAGGTCTTGGTGCAGGTTATCTCTGGGGTTACGGCGAAAAAGACTGGAGCCTCGTGTTTGATGCAGGTGCCGTTTATAAATGGGGCGAACTTGGTCCTATGAAGAATTTCCGCCTTGCAGCATCAGTTTTAAATGCAGGAAAAGTTTACAATAAAGCTCACATATATGGAATAAAAGGTGCACATGATGACAGTCAGTGGAGTACTTTTCCGGGCTTTTTGACTATGAAGGCAGGGGCTGCTGCAGAGTTTATCAACCAGAAAAACTTTGTTTTAGGCCTTTCTGTAGATGTAACCACTCCGTTTTTTCAGAACTTTATTATTGATGCCGGTGTAGAAATGCATATGCTCAAATTTATCATTCTTTCTTCAAGCTGGGAATTTAACATGGCTGAATGTGTAGAAGGAAAAATGAGCTGGCTTCCTACTGTAGGTTTGACTTTTAAGTTTGCCCTCGATACATCTTTTACAAAAAAAGATGCATGGCAGAAGAGTGATATGCAGGTTGGAGCTGCATACAAAAATGTTCATGACGGTGTAAATGTATTTTCTGCCGGAGCTGCCTTTAATCTTGGTCAGCCGGACAGACAGGCACCAAGCATTAATGTAGATGCGAACATTGAAGAAGAATAGAAGACTGAGTTTTGTTGCACACATGTGCATCCACGCAACACCGCTGACGCGGAGTCTTTAACAGGAGATGATTTATGAGAGTTCAGACAAAGATTACAATTGCAGCAGCTGTTTTTGCAGCAGCATGTACTCTTGCATTTGGATTTACTGTATTAAAATATTTTTCACCAAACAATGACGGAACAAGGGATGTTTTAGAATTTCCTTTTTCTGCTTCTGATGACGGGCGCATTGTTTCGTGGAAGATGGTTATAGAAAATTCCCGCGGTAAGGTCGTAAGAACTATCGGAAATAAATCTACTCTTCCTTCAAAGATTACGGCCGGTGGTGTAATTAAATCTCTCGGCCGCGCAAAAGAAAGCGTTATCATTCCAAAGAGTGTAATCTGGGACGGAACCATGGACGACGGTACTATGGCTCCTGACGGAGAATATTTTTATTACATCAGTGTAAAAGACGAAAGTGATAACGAATCTACTACAAAAAAATACAATGTATTTCTTGATAACACAGCACCAGAAAGTTCTGTAACGGTTCCGACCGGTGAAGATCTTGTTTTTGGAGAAGGTGCTAAAGCGGTTTTCCAGATTAAGCAGACTGGTTCAAAAGAAAAAAAATGGACTGGAAAAATAACTGACCGTGACGGTAAAGAAGTACGTACTTTAAATTGGGACGACAATAAGCCTGCAAACTTTTCATGGGACGGAACTGACGACACCGGAATGATTGTTCCTGATGGTGTTTACAATTATGTTCTTATCGGAGAAGACAGGGCAGGTAACGTAAGCGAAGAGCGCGGAATTAAAAACATTATTTTTTCTGCAGAAAAACCTGCGACAAATATTTCGATTAACGGAACAAAATATTTTTCTGTTGCATCAAAAAGCGAAAAGACAAAAATTGTTTTTGATGTAGATATTCCGCAGCCTAAAAATGCAAACAAGCTCGTAGACTGGAGCGTCGTAATTTCTCAGAAAGATAATGCAGGAAATGCAAAGACAATAAGAACTTACAATGCAAAGACAACCGGTAAAACAGTTCCTCCTTCTGTAATTGAATTTGACGCAAAAGACGATAACGGAAGCCTTATTGCAGAAGGCGAATATTTTGCAACCGTAAAAGCGCGTTATCTTAACGGATATGAAACAACTCCTGTAAATACAAGCCTTTTTACGTTTGATACTACATCGCTTTATGCAAAAATTGATGCAAGCTCAAATATTTTCAGTCCGGACGGTGACGGAAGAAAGGATATTATTACATTCAGCATAGCAACAGATCAGAAAGGCGGATCGCCTGTTGATTTCTGGAAGGGTGTAATAAAAAACAAGCAGGACGCAAGCGAAGTAAAGAAATTTGAGTTTGGTCTTTTTGTTCCGGAAGAAGTTAAATGGGACGGACTTGATGAAAACGGAAAGCTCTGTTCTGACGGAAAATATGAGTTCGTAGTTTCTGGTTCTGATATGGCTGGAAACTCAATAACAGTAAAGACAGACGAAGATTTTGTTCTTGATACTTCTAAAACAGAAGTTCTTCTTGCAACAGATTATACATATATTTCTCCGGATGCGGTTTCGCAGAATGCAGTAACATTTACTCCGGTAGTAAAAGAAAATGCTGATGTCGTAAAATATAATTTTGAAATTAAAAATGCTTCAGGTCAGGTAGTGTTCTCTAAAAAAGAACAGTCTCGTGTTCCTTCTTCTATCGTATGGAACGGGAAAACTCCTGATAAAAAAACATTAAAAGACGGAACATATTCTGCAACGCTTACTACAGAATCTGCAAACGGTTCTGTTGCAAAAGCAGCAGTTCCGCAACTTGTAATTGATACTGTAGCTCCGAGTGCAGATCTTTCTCTTGAAAATAAAATATTCAGCCCGGATGGCGACGGAAGAAAGGATGAACTTTTGATTCATTCAAAAAACTGTTCAAAAGAAAAACTCTGGACTGTTGTAATTTCTGATAAAGGCGGAAAAGCCGTTAAAGAATACAAGTTCAATAAATATATAAACAACAGTTCTTCGTCTGTAATTAAATGGGACGGAACAGATGAAGCCGGAAACAAAGTTTCTGACGGAACTTATTCTGTTGCAGTAAAATCTGCTGACGAAGCAGGAAATAAATTTAATTTAACACTCCCTTCTGTTACTGTAGATACAAGACCTGTTAAAGTTTATGTAACTGCAGAATACGAAGGATTTTCTCCTCTTTCTACAAATGGTGTTAAGGCACAGAAATTTAATTTAAGGACTTCAATTCCTGATGGAATCAAGTTCTGGGAATTTGATGTTGTCGACGAAAAGGGCAACAGCGTTTATACAGTTCAGTCTGATGACAAAAATAAATCGCTTCCAAAAGAAATCATCTGGAACGGTACAAAAGAAGACGGAACTTATGCAGACGGAATTTTCTTTGGCGAACTTTCTATGGAATATGAAAAAGGAAATGACGTTTACGAAAAATCTTCGCAGTTTGTTTGTTCAAACTCTGCACCTAAGTTGAATGTAGTTACAGCTCCGGAGTTCTTTAGTCCTGATAACGACGGAACAGATGATGATCTTTTTATCAAGTTAAGTGCAAGATGTGCAGGAAAAATTACTGCATGGTCATTTACTATTTTAAATCCTGAAGAATCGGGAAGAGCCGGAAAACCATTCTGGAAAACTTCCGGAACTTCAAAGATTACAGAACAGATTATCTGGAACGGTTTGAGTAACGTTTCGACAGAAAAGAACGGACAGGCAGAAAGAGTTCAGTCGGCAATGGATTATCCATGGCAGTTTACCGTAACAGATTCTCTTGGACTTACTTCTACGGTTACAGGAAAGATTTCTGTTGATATTCTTGTAATCCGTGACGGAAACGTATTAAAGATGGCTGTTCCAGCGATTATATTCAGATCTAATGCGGCAGACTTTAAGACTGCAAAAGAAGCTCCTGGAAGTAAAGTTACCCCTGAACAGGCTGCAAACAACGAGCGTGTTCTTAAGCGTGTAGCAGAAATCCTTAAGAAATTCCCTGACTATACGATTACGATTGTAGGTCATGCAAATAACATAACCGGAACCGAAGCCGAAGAAACATCTGGCGACATTCCGCTTGTACCGCTTTCTCAAAACCGCGCTGCCTTTGTAAAGACAAGACTTGAAGCTTATGGAATCGAAAGCTCAAGAATGAAGACAGAAGGTAAGGGCGGCCGCGAAAGAATCGCATCGCTTAAAGACAGAGAAAACTGGTGGAAAAACCGCCGCGTTGAATTCTTGCTACATAAGTAAGATTTTTGGTATAATCAGTTTATGGTGGTAAATGAGTTTGACTTTCTATACATTGACCCTGGAACGGGGTCAATGCTCATATCGATTATACTTGGAGCAGCGGCAACACTGTTTTTTCTTGCGAGAGCAGCGTGGTTAAAGGTAAAACTTCTTTTTACAGCTCGTAAAAATGGTGTTTCTGCCGCCGCTGACCAGCATTTTAAGAAATATGTAGTTTATAATGAAGGAATCCAGTACTGGAATACCTTTAAGCCTGTCTGTGATGAATTTGAAAAACGCAGAATTGAACTTACATATTATACTTCTGCAAAAAATGACCCTTGTTTTGAAGCAGGTTACGAATTTGTAAAGCCTGAGTTTATAGGTGAGGGAAACATCGCTTTTGTAAAACTCAATATGCTCAGTGCAGGAATTGTTTTAATGACGACACCGGGCCTGCAGGTTTATCAACTTAAGCGAAGCAAAAATGTAAAGCATTATGCTCATGTTCTTCATATGCCTAATGATGCAACGACATACAGACTTTTTGGACTTGATTATTTTGATTCAGTTCTCCTTTCTGGAGATTATCAGAAAACAGATATAAGGTTTCTCGAACAGCAGCGCGGAATAAACAAAAAACAACTTGTTACGGTTGGCTGCCCTTATCTTGATGTTTATAAAGAAAATATCGCACAAATTCCAGAAGAAGAAAATCATCCTTTCACAGTCTTAGTTTCTCCAAGCTGGGGTGATGTAGGAATTTTAAAGAAATACGGCGAAAAGCTCCTTGATCCACTTGCAGCAACCGGATGGCGTATCATTGTAAGGCCACATCCACAGTCAAAGAAATCCGAAGCAGATATGCTTTCTCGTCTTGAAGAACGCTATAAAGATAATAAAAATGTTGAATGGGATTATGAACGCCAGAATATATTCAGCTTAAAGAAAGCTGACGTAATGATTTCGGATTTTTCTGGAATTATTTTTGACTATACATTCCTTTGTGATAAGCCTGTCATGTATGTAAGTGATAAAATTGATTTAAGGCCTTACGATGCATATGATCTTGGCGAAAAAAAATTATGGCAGTATGAAAGCCTTGAGAAATTCGGTAAAAAACTGGATGAAAAAGACTTTGCTGATATAAAAGAAGTTATAAAGAATATGAGTGACAGCAGAGAACTTGCAGATGCCCGTGCTAAAGCAAAGGCAGAAGCATGGATGCATATCGGAGAAGCTGGTAAACGCATAGTAGACTTTATGGTGCAAACAATGGATAATAAATAAATACAGGAGATATAACTGATGAAAACTGTTTACCTTGGAATTACAGGAGATATTATTCACCCTGGAATCATCAATATCATTAACGAAGGTGCAAAACTTGGAGAACTTACAATAGGTCTTTTGACAGACAGCGCAATCGTTTCTCATAAGCGTCTTCCTTACCTTACATATGACCAGAGAAAGACTGTCGTAGAAAATATAAAGGGCGTTGCAAAGGTTGTTCCGCAGGAAGACTGGAGCTATGTTCCTAACCTTAAAAAATTAAAACCGGATTATATCATTCACGGTGATGACTGGAAGACAAATTATCTTAACCACATCCGTGACGAAGTTTTTGAAGTAATGAAAGAGTGGGGTGGCCAGGTTGTAGAAATCCCTTATACTCAGGGAATCAATTCTACTGCCCTTGCAGAAAACGCATCGAGCATCGGAACAACTCCTGATGTACGTCGTGCAACTTTACGCCGCCTCATCGCTGCAAAACCCATTGTTCGTATCATGGAAGCTCACAGCGGTTTGAGCGGACTTATCGTTGAAAATGCAGAAATCGAAAAGGAAGACGGAATCCATCGCTTTGACGGAATGTGGTCTTCTTCTTTGACAGATTCAACTTCAAAAGGAAAACCGGATATCGAAGCTGTAGACCTTACGACCCGTATGCAGTCTCTTACAGATATTCTTGAATGTACAACAAAGCCGATTATTTATGACGGTGACACAGGTGATATTCCTGAACACTTTGTATTTACGGTTCGTACTCTTGAACGTAACGGTGTAAGTGCTGTTATCATCGAAGATAAAAAAGGTCTTAAAAAGAATTCTCTTTTTGGAACAGAAGCTAAACAGGTTCTTGCAACAGAAGAAGAGTTCTGTGAAAAAATCGCTGCAGGTAAAAAAGCTCAGGTTACAAAAGACTTTATGATTATTGCCCGCATCGAAGAAATTATTGCAGGTTATACAGTTGACGAAGCAATTGCAAAAGCATTTGCTGCAGTTAAAGCAGGCGCTGACGGAGTTATGATTCATTCTAAAGATAAAAGCGGAATGGACATTAAAGAGTTCTGTCAGAAGTTCCGTGCTGAATACAAGAATATCCCGATTGTTCTTGTTCCGACAACATACAATCAGTTTACAGAAAAGGAACTCGCTGAATGGGGTGCAAACATAATCATTTATGCAAACCACATGCTTCGTGCAAGTTATCCTGCAATGAAAAAATGTGCAGAAAAAATTCTTGAAGCAGAACGCAGCTTAGAAGTTAATGACATCTGTATGCCGATAAAAGAAATTCTTGAGTTGATTCCGGGGACAAAATAATGATTAGACCATCTTACTTTTACGATTTATTGATTAAAAACGGAACTGATTTTTTTGCCGGAGTTCCGGATTCACTTTTAAAAAATCTCTGCGCTTATATTACAGATAATGCTCCTGCAGAAAATCATATAATTTCTGCAAACGAAGGAAGCGCAACAGGTCTTGCAACAGGTTACCATCTTGCAACAGGTAAGATTCCGATGATTTACATGCAGAACTCTGGAGAGGGAAACATGATTAACCCTCTTATGTCTATTGCAGATCCTGATGTTTATTCAATTCCGATGCTTATCATAATTGGATGGCGTGGTGAACCTGGAGTTCATGACGAACCGCAGCATGTAAAGCAGGGTAAAGTAACATGTGAACTTCTCGATGCCATGAAAGTTCCGTATGAAGTATTGAGTGACAACGAAGCAGAGCTTCCTTCTCAATTTGAAAAAGCTTACAAATATATAAAAGAAAATAATGCGCAGTATGCTTTTGTAATCAGAAAAGGAACTTTTGATGATTATACTTTAAAAAATAATATTCCGGTTTCGGGAAATATGAGTCGTGAGCAGGCAATCGAAAAAATCATGCTTGCAGCAGATGACAAAACTGCTTTTGTTTCTACAACGGGTATGATAAGCCGCGAACTTTATGAACTTCGTGACAAATATAATATGGGACATGACAGAGACTTTCTTACAGTCGGTGGAATGGGACATGCAAGCCAGATTGCTCTTTCGATTGCAATGCAGAAAAAAGACCGCGCAGTATTCTGTGTAGATGGAGACGGTGCAAGCATCATGCAGATGGGCGGAATGGCAACTATAGGAGCCAGGCGTCCTTCTAATTATGTTCACTTTGTTTTAAATAACGGAGCACATGATTCTGTCGGCGGGCAGCCTACTGTCGGCCGTGAAATAGATCTCTGTAAAATTGCACAAGGATGCGGTTACGAAAATGTAATTAAAGTAAGCACTCTCGAAGAGCTGGACGCTGTTTTAAAACAGGAAGACACAAAACAAAAACTTACTTTTATTGAAGTTCTTGTTACAAAAGGTGCAAGAAAAGATCTTGGACGACCTAAGTCAACTCCTGTAGAAAATAAAAACGCTTTGATGAACTTTTTAAAATAAAATATTTTTTGTGAGGACAACATGATTAAACAGGCAGTAATTGCGGCAGGTGGATTAGGAAGCCGCTTTGGAAACAGAACAAAAGAAATGCCGAAAGGTTTTATCGAAATCGATGGCGTTGCAATGGTGGAGCGCTCGGTGCAGAAACTTATTGCAGCCGGAATTGAAGAAATCATAATCGGAACAGGCCACTGCTCGGAATATTATGATGAACTTGCAAAAAAATATCACGTGATTAAAACAGTAAGAAATGATAATTATGCAAATACAAGCAGCATGGGAACTCTTGCTGTCTGTGCTCCGCTTGTTAAAGGTGATTTTATCCTTCTTGAAAGCGATCTGATTTACGATGCTGTCGGACTTAAGGTTTTAATTAACGATGAAAGAAATAATGTAATTCTTGCAAGCGGAAAATCTAACAGTCATGACGAAGTTTATCTTGATGCAGATGAAGACGGTGTTCTTTTTGAAGTAAGCAAAGATAAGAGTATAATTCCGGATCCTGCAGGTGAACTTGTCGGAATTACAAAAATAAGCAAGTCTTGCCTTGATAAGATGGTTTCTTATTACAACAGCGATTCATCTTTGATTAAGCTTGACTACGAAAACGCGCTCAAATATGTTTCTACAAAAATGGATGAGCCTGTTTACGTTCATAAAGTTGAATATTATGCATGGACAGAAATTGATGACGAATCAATGCTTGAACGTGCAGAAAAAGAAATATGGCCTCGCATTAAAGAAAACGAATCTCTTCTTGCGATTCGCCGTGAAGTTCTTTTAAATCCTGGACCTTCTACAACAACTGACAGCGTAAAATACGCGCAGGTAGTTGCAGATATCTGTCCTCGTGAGCTTGAATTTGGAAACCTTATGGAAGAAGTTGCAGAAGGGCTTACAGAGGTTTGTGCAGATAAAAAAGATTATATAACAGTAATGTTCGGCTGTTCTGGAACTGGAGCAGATGAAGCAATGGTAAGTTCATGTGTTCCGCCGGATGGAAAGCTTTTAGTTGTTGATAACGGATCGTACGGTGCGCGTCTTGCAAAGATTGCAAGTGTATACGGCATTGATATGGACGTATTTAAATCTTCAACTTATGAACCGATAGACATTGCTGCTCTTGAAAAACAGATGCAGTCAAAAAAATATACTACATTTGCAATCGTATATCACGAAACTACGACAGGACTTTTAAATGATCTTGCAACAATCTGCCCTATGGCAAAAAAATACGGTATGACTACAATATGTGATATCGTAAGTGCTTACGGTGGAATGCCTATCGATCTTGGAAAGCTTGGTATTGATTTTGCAACAAGTACTTCAAACAAGCACATCGGTGGTATGGCAGGTGTTGGTTTTGTAGTATGTAAACGCGATGAACTTCTTAAACAGAAAGACTGGCCGATGAGAAACTATTACTTAAATCTTTATGACCAGTATAAATATTTCCTCGAAACAAAGCAGACTCGCTTTACGCCTCCTGTTCAGACATTCTATGCTTTGCGACAGGCAATCATCGAAACAAAAGTAGAAACAATCGAAAAACGTTTTGAACGCTTTACCGCATGCTGGGAAATTCTTGTTAAAGCACTGGATGAAATCGGACTCAAGATGCTCGTTGATAGAAAGTATCAGAGCCATTTTATTACTGCAATTTTAATTCCAGAGACACCAAAATATAATTTTAATGAACTTCATGATTATGCGCGCTCATTTGGATTTACAATTTATCCTGGAAAGCTCGGAAATATCGATACATTCAGAATTGCAAATATGGGTGACATAAAACCAGAAGAGATGACACATTTTACATGTGTTCTTCGTGATTATATGCATTCAATCGGGGTGTGCTAAATAAAGAAGCCGGAACTTTTTAAGTCCGGCTTTTTTTTTCTTTCCTAATTAGCTCTCTGAATGTATGTAGTTCTTGGTCTTAATGTAATTTCTACACGGCGGTTTACGGCACGGCCTTCTGGAGTTGTGTTGTCGCCGCCAGGAGCCGGAACTGTTGCACCATATCCTCTGTATGAGAATAATTCCTGAGGTATTCCTTCTTTAACAAGCGCATTGATAATCGTTACTGCGCGGTCTTTCGAAAGATTCATCTGGTTTACAGGTTGTCCGATATCTGCAGTATGTCCGCCTACAAAAATCGTAAATGCATTATAACTTAGTGCTTCTTTAAGAAGATTTGCACATTCCTTGATTCTTGGTAATTCTTCTGGAAGAAGGTTAGGACTATCCGGAATAAATTTTAAGTTGTAAAGAAATTTAATTACATACTCATTAACTATGATTGCGTCCGGTCCGATTACCTGAGGAACTGGATAAAGTTTTATTTTTTCAATTGCAGTGTAATATGGTTCATCTTTAAGTGGAGCAGCAACATTATATACAAGCTGTTCTTTATCAAGAAGAATGACGATTTTCCCCTGACGAAGAAGTTCGAGATTATCATTAAGACATATGATTCTTAATGCATCTTCTTTTTTAATTACTATATCACTTCTGTTGTCGCCGAAAGATTCTGCTGCAAGAATATGAAGCGGATTGTTTCCTACGATATTTTTATAGCGGCTTTCATCGTCAGAATAATCATAGTGACAGATTCCCATTTTTTTTACACAAGAAGGTTCAACCATATTCTTTTCGAAAATCAAATCCATTTCATCAGTAAAGATGCGCGGGAAAAAACATGGAGAAACTTCTTCTTTCATAAATTCTCCATGAACAGGAATTTTACCGCGTGCATCAATTATTATGCCGGAATATTTTCTTGTAGAAACCTGGTCAATTGGTTTACCGAGTTTGTAAGGAACTGAATGTTTTACAAACAGTGAACTTATTTTAGTAAGTTCAATTGTATGATTTGTATTGAATACAGATGAATCCTGTTTAAAATAACCCATCGTGCATTTTGAATTTGAAATTATCTGTGTTAAATCGTGATATGTTATTTCTTCATCAACGACAAGGTCACAGATTTTTCTGGTTGAATCTACATTAAGCGTCAAAAGAGGATCTTTTACAAGATCAGGGACACGTGTATTTATGAGGTTTATAGCAGTCTGTTTTCCAGAAGGCATTAAAATGTCTGTCTTGTCTATATCAAGATTTATGTTTGACTTAAATTCCTGAGTCGTCCAGTTTACCCTTGAAGTTGATTCAAGAAGCGAAACCTGGCAGAAAGCTGCAGTAGTCATAAACAGAGTAGTGATTAAAAATAAAGACTTTTTCATAAAATACCTCATAAAACCTTATCTCTGTTCTATTATCGGCTTAATAAATTTAATAGTTTATAGTAGAAATGATGTGATTTTGTAAAAGAATGTCATGCGCCGAGCGTGCCGTTCCGCGTGGAAGTCGTAAAGTCCATGTCCTGTGCGGCGGGGTAACGCCCCTTATAAGGCTTAAATTTAGCTTTTCCAGGACTTCTTCATCAAGCCGCAGTTCATTTGCAAGAGCTTTTAGACTTACGCTTTCTGTGACGGTTATATAGTCAAAATCATCGTAAAAAAAGTAGTTTTTACTGGAGGCCCCGCCGCAGTCTATATCGGAGGCTTTAGAAAGTGCGCTGTTGCCGTAGTACTCTGCGTTTCCTATGGAGTCGGCAACAGCGCAGAAATTGGGTACATAAACTTTAGCGTGCTGCGGGATAAGGTCATTTTCGCACAGGTCTTTGAAAGTCTTTTTTTCGCTTTTTAGAAGGGCACGGCTAACCGCTCCGGCTCCACAGTTATAGGCAGCCAGTGCAAGAGGCCAGTCTTTAAAAGTTCTGTAGTTTTCTGAAAGCTTTTTTAGTGCGGCATCGGTGCTTATCCACGGGTCGCGCCGTTCGTCGACGTATTCAGAAAGCTCCATGTAGGGCTTTACGCTGTTTGGCATGAACTGCCACATTCCGACAGAAACGCCGTTTACGGGTTTTGCGGTGGGTTTGTAGCTTGACTCTATTATAGGAAGGTATTCAAGGCACCATGGAAGGCCTTCTTCTTTAAGGCGCTTTCTTATATATGCCCTGTAGTCTGTGCTTGACTCGAGCATTTTTGCAAGATCTTTTTCTGAACAGTAAATCCTGCCGTTTTCAAGACAGTATTCGAGGGTTTCTTCGTCAAACCCCTCTGTAAAAAGGGCGCGGTACTCCTGTTTTTCCTGAGCAAAGACGGTAATTGGTAAATTCAGTATGAAAAAAAGAAAAACAGAGAAAAAGCGCCTGGCCTTTTGTGACATCAGAGCATGTCTCCGATGTAAATTCCGGCCCATTCCCATGTACCATGAATGTCAGGATCGGCCGGGAAATTTACTTCTCTGAAATAAAAATACCATGTAGGCATTGTAGTCCAGCCTGTCGTTCTGAGGTAAGCCTCGTTAGGGGTTGGACCCGGGATAAGATCTTTATCGCATGTGATTCTGTTTCCATGCATATAGTTTGCCATCGAAAAGTCTACCTGGCCTGTACTTGCGTTTTCGTCCTGCTTCCATGAAACTGCAAAGAAATTAACTTTTGATCTGTATGTATCAAGTTTTTTAGGCTGGTAGCGGAAAATAGCTTCTTTAATCGCATTTTCGAGTGCACCAAGCGACTTGAAAGTCCAGTTTTTAGGTGAATTATTGAAGTCTATGAGTGTTTTTGCGTAGTTGTACGCATCAGGTATATCTGCAATCTGTATTGTAGCGCTGTCCGGCTGTTCGATGAACATATTGTAGGTTTTTAAGGCTTTAGTCCATTCACCGATTTTTTCATATTCGCGGGCAAGTCGCATGTAGATTTCTGTGATGCTTATGTTTGCAGGAAAGCGGTTTATGAGCTGGTTAAAGTATTTGATGCGGCTTTCAGGGTTACGGCTGATTTTTATGAGGTTTTCGAGGCATAAAAAGTGAACCGACTGTCCCATCACAATTAAATCCTGGTAATTTTTTATGATTCTTTCAAAATAGAACTCTGCCATAGGCTCTGCGTTTGTATTCATGTAGGAATATGCTACCATTAAAAGCCAGTATGCGTTAAATTTGTCCTGGGGGTGTTCTTCGACCCATTCTGTAAGGTATACGATAAGTTGTGTGTCGCGGCCGTTTGCAAGATAGGTTTTTGCAATGGCGTTCATCATTGCTGCCTTTGCATCGTCTGTCGTACGCTCAAGATTTGACAGATATGTAAGTTCTTCTATGGTTTTTTGGTATGTTTCATGCGTTAAATCGCGTTTTGAGCATGAAAATGCCAGAATTGAACATATAAAAAGGCTGAATGCACTCAAAACAACGTGTATTTTTTTCATAATCATAATTTTACTTTATCATATGCTTTTGTTATTGGCAAGATTGCACTTTTTGTAGTATGCTAGATAGAACAGGTGGAACAGATGGCAGAGAAGAGTAAAGTTAAGTTTTTCAGGACAACGCTTGCGATAGGATTTATGTGTATTTTGATAGGATTATCTCTGATTCTTATACTTCCTGCAAAAAATACAGAAGGGTTCCTTTTTATATTTTTCTTTGTTCTCATGTGTCTCGCAGCTTTTTTGACTTATGCGTCTTTAGTTCTTTTAAAACCCGTGCTTTTATACAGCGGAATGAATTTATTCATTTATTCTGTTGCGGCAGAAATTTTTACTACAAAACTTATTCCGGTGCATATGTCAAAAATCTGGCCTCTTTTTATGATTGTTTTTGGAATTACATTGATTCCGAGCGGTTATCTTAGATTTAAAAAAATAAGAACCGTTTATCTTATTCCTGCAATCGTACTTGTTTTTCTTGGAACAGTATTCTCTCTTTTTTCATTCCATATAATAAAAGTTTCTTTCAGAAGATTCATTGCATTTGTATGGCCTGCAATTTTAATTGCAGGAGGACTGTTTTTAATTGTTTACTATTTATATAGTCAGAAATATGAAGAATCA
>CAJORB010000129.1:0-15143 GCA_905236565.1 uncultured Treponema sp.
CTGCAGACATAGGCATGATGGTTACGCACACAAAGGCCGTGCGAAGCAAAACGAAAAAATTTATCGTTTCTGACATGCCGTTTCTTACGACAAGAAAAGGACTTGAAAATGCCGTTGATTGTGCAGGTCAGCTTCTTGTTGCCGGAGCAAACGCCGTAAAAATCGAAGGTGTTGACGGTCAGGAAGATATAATTTCTCATCTTGTTAAAAGCGGAATTCCTGTAATGAGCCATCTTGGGCTTACACCACAGTTTTACAATGCATTCGGTGGACACAAAAGACAGGGAAAAACAGAAGACTCTGTAGAAAAAATAAAACGCGAAGCAAAGATGGCAGAAGAACTCGGATGCTTTTCTGTCGTACTTGAGTGTATTCCGCAGGAACTTGCAGAAGAAATTACTCAAAGTATTTTAATTCCTACAATCGGAATCGGATGTGGAAACGATTGTGACGGTCAGGTTCTTGTTTTGCAGGATCTTCTTGGAATGAGCGATTTTACTCCGAAGTTTGTAAAAAAATATCTTGATGGAAGAAATCTTATTACCGTTGCACTTAATGAATATGTGCGCGATGTAAAAAACGGAGTATCAAATGAAAGTAATTAAGACAATCGATGAGTTTAAAGAAATTAGAAAAAATATAGGCGACAGAAAAATCGGATTTGTTCCGACAATGGGTGGACTTCATGAAGGACATCTTTCTTTAGTACAAAAATCTGTAAATGAAAATGATGTTACGGTTGTAAGCGTTTATCTTAACCCGACACAGTTTAACGATAAAAATGATTTACTTACCTACCCTGCAGATTTTGATGACGACAAAAAATTGCTTGAAAAAGCCGACGTAGATTTTTTATTTGCTCCGACTTATACAGAAATGTATCCTGACGATTACCGTTATAAAGTTACAGAAAATGATTTAAGTAAACTCCTCTGCGGTGCAAGCCGTCCTGGTCATTTTGACGGTGTATTAACTGTCGTAATGAAGCTTTTTAATATCGTAAAACCTCATAACGCGTATTTTGGAGAAAAAGATTTTCAGCAGCTGGAACTTCTTCGAGGAATGGTTAAAGCATTTTTTATGGATATCAATATCGTTGCGTGTCCTATAGTCCGCGAAAAAAACGGGCTTGCAATAAGTTCAAGAAACAGAAAGCTTTCTGAGAAGGGACTTAAAACTGCACCACGTCTTCATGAAATTTTATGTAATGATTCAACTTTAGAAGAAAAAAAGAAAGAACTGGAAGATGCAGGGTTTACAGTTGATTATCTTACAGTAAAAGATAAAAGACTTTTTGCAGCTGCCTTTTTAGAAAACGTGAGGTTAATCGATAATGTCGAATACAAATAAAAATATTTTAATTTATGTAAGCGGTTCAATTTCATGTTTTAAATCGTGCTCTCTTATTAGTCTTCTTACAAAAGACGGCTTTGACGTACGGGTTGCTGCAAGTCGTGACGCGCTCAAGTTTGTAGGAAAAGCAAGCTTTGAAGGTTTATCTCATCACAAGCTCCACACAGATATGTTTGACGATGAGTTTGAAATTCCTCATATTGAACTTGCACAAAAATGGGCAGATTTAATCATTGCATATCCTGCAAGTGCAGACTGCATAAACCGTCTTGCATGCGGTCTTGCAGATGATTTATTCGGTGCAATATGCCTTGCAAATAATTATAAAAAGCCACTGCTTATTGCTCCTGCGATGAACACACAGATGTTTTTACACCCTAGCGTTCAGGAATCGCTTAAAAAACTTAAGGGCTGGAAAACTGTAATTCTTGAAAGCCCTCAAGGGCATCTTGCATGTGGAGAAAGTGGTCAGGGCCGGCTTTTAGAACCGGAAGATGCTTTTAATAAGATTAAGGAATATTTTGCATGAACATACTTATAACAGGCGGCGGAACAGAAGAACCAATAGACAATGTTCGGAGCATCTGTAATTTTTCTACAGGAAAAACATCAAAAATCCTTTCTGAATATTTTGTAAAAAACGGTCATCTTGTAACATGCATTACAAGTTACAAGGCAGTAAAACCAGAAAACTGCCAGACTGTTTTATACAGAAGCTTTGATGATTTACAGTCTGCACTTAAAACTGAACTTTTAAAACGAAGCTATAATATTGTAATTCACGCAGCGGCTGTAAGTGATTACAGTGCAGATAAAATCATTATCGACGGAAAAGAATTTAAAACCGGAACTTTAACAAAAATTCCATCAGGTAAAGATTTAAGCGTAAAATTTAAGGCAAATCCAAAGCTTATTAACAGTATAAAAAAATGGTCAAAAGCTCCATGCATTCTTTTTGGCTTTAAGCTTACAGATCATGCTGCTTTAGAAGAAAGACTTGATGCGGTTAAAAAATTATTTGAAGGAAACCCGGAATCTGACCAGTTTTATCCTGATTATGTTATATCAAATGATAAATCTGAGTTACATGGAGATATTCATCCGTGCAGAATATATGATAAAAATTTAAACTGTATAAGTGAATGTGATACAGTAGAAGCGATGGCAGAAGAAATTGCAAACAGGAGTTTATATGATTTTAACAATTGATGTAGGAAACACGACGATTCAGGGTGGATTATTTGATGAAGACGGAAAGAATGTATTGATTTTTCGCCGTTCGACAAGCCGTGATTTAAGTTCTGATGAAGCAGGACTCTTTTTTAGAAATGTAATTGAGCTTAACGGATTTGATTATACGAAAATTACACAGATTGCATGCTGTTCTGTTGTTCCGTCTTTAAATTATTCACTTTCGAACGCGTTTAAAAAATATTTTAAGATAGACTGTCTTTTTGTTCAGGCGGGAATAAAAACAGGATTAAAATTAAAGTATTCAAATCCAAAGGAAATCGGTGCAGACAGAATTGCAGCTGCAATCGGAGCAAGCAATCTTTACGAAGGCAAAAACCTTATAGTAGTAGATATGGGAACTGCAACGACAATCGACATAATTACAAAAGAAAAAGAATATCTTGGCGGAGCAATCTTACCGGGTATAAAAATGTCTTCTTCTTCCCTCGCCTCTGGAACTGCAAAACTTCCTGCAGTAGAAATCGTAAAACCAGAGCGCTCATGCGGAACTTCTACTGTAGAAGCGATTCAGTCTGGAATATATTTCGGGCAGCTTGGCGGAGTAAAAGAAATAATCGGACTTTTTACAAAAGAAGTATTTAACGGAGAAAAGCCTTATTTAATCGGAACAGGCGGTTTTTCAAGACTTTATGAAAATGAAAAACTGTTTGACTCAATTGTTCCGGAGCTTGTTCACATCGGATTAAAAAAAGTACTTGAATTGAATTAAGGAATAAAAAATGCAGATAGAAGTTTTAAAATCAAAGATCCACAGAGCAACAGTTACAGATGCAAATTTAAATTATGAAGGTTCAATTTCGATTGATATTGAACTTGTAAAAAAAGCGAACATGCATGTCTGGGAAAAAGTCGATGTCCTTAACGTAAATAACGGCGCTAGATTTTCGACATACATTATTCCGGGTAAAAAAAGTGAAATCTGCCTTAACGGAGCTGCAGCCCGCATGGCCGCAGTCGGCGACAAAGTGATTATCGTAACCTACACTCACATAGAAGAAAATACTGCAGAAAACTGGCAGCCTAAAGTCATTCTGGTAGATGAGCATAATGAGGTTAAGGGGTAAGGATTAGTTAGATTCGAGAGAATAATCGAAATCTAAAAACTCTTGATCATAAAGATAATCTTCCCTATTCTCGGAAATTGAATGATTTATAAAATTTATTTCATCAGCGATAACAGAAAAAGACCAGTTTATCGTTTCATATTTCTCGGATCCATCATTTATAATTCCAGATAGATATAAAATCTTTGAATTTTCATTTTCTTCAATGAATCCAGAGTCAATTCCTCCTGCTGAATCATAAAACAGTGATAAAGAATCTATATTATTTTGATTTATTTTTTGAATACCTTTTATTCTTATTTCCATAATTTTTCCTGGATAATAAGATAATATAATCTGCATAGTTTCTGTAATAGGATTTGTTATTATTTTTAAAATTTGTGAATCATGCAAATTAAGATCATTTTTCATAATTAGACTCCAGAATATTAATAAACTCTTTTAATTATAACCATTTTTGTTCTTCATTCGAAAATGGTTATAATTAAAAATCAATGAAATTATTAAGCCTGTTATGCATAAAATTTTAATCATAATTCTTAACGGCTTATATACATCTATTATCATTCCATCCTCATAAAATAATTCTTCCTTTTTTCCATTTGCAAATGTATGTATACAAGTTCCATCAAGCTCTCCTTTTATAAATTCACCTTTCCAGCTTTCTCTAGTGGAATATACAAGATACCCCCTTCCATCAAAAAGGTTGTCTTTGAAAGAACCTATGTATTTATATCCAAAATCAGATGTTAATATTCCATTACCGTTATAACTGCCTTCATAAAAATCGCCTTCATAAAGGTTTGGTCCGTTTTTTAATATTCCTTTTCCATGAAACTGTCCGTCTTTATAATTTCCTTTATAATAATCTCCATTTGGCCATTGCTGTTCTCCATATCCATTAAAAAGATTATTTTCAATGCTTCCAGTATATGTTGAACCATCCGGACAGTTGAGAGTAACTGCATAAAGATTTGAGATTAAAATAAAAAATAGAAT
Source organism: uncultured Treponema sp. (assembly GCA_905236565.1). Classification (GTDB taxonomy): domain Bacteria; phylum Spirochaetota; class Spirochaetia; order Treponematales; family Treponemataceae; genus Treponema_D. The sequence goes on from CAJORB010000129.1 coordinate 4,671, forward strand.
CAAAGACATTTTCTTATTCAATATTTTACTTTCCATTCCACTCCCACTCTACACTTGATTCTTCAGAACCTTTTTTTACAGGAGCTGCATATACACTGGCAAAATTATATGTTGATCCATAAAAAGTTTGATTCTTAAAATTGCCCAAACTATCAAAATTTGAATAACCAAATTCAAATGAATATTCTTTTTCTTCTTTGTCAAACACTTTCTGCATATGATTTTCTTTTATCAATAATTCATTGTCATACACATAGTCAATGATTTCTTCAAATATCTTGTTTTTGTTTTGATATTTTGTATATGGAATTCTGTTTATAAATTCATCAGAGTAACTTATATTAATCTCGAGGACAGTATTATACAGTTTTTCTTTTTTGGTAATACCATTAATTTTTCCATTTTCTGTATTTATAAGAAAGACATTCCGACTTAACTTTTCAGGAAGTTCATCATAATTTAATTCGCGCATATCTTCAGAAAATGAATGAATTTCTTCAATCATAAATCCATAATCTGTTTTAGTTTGAATAAGTACCTGTGAAGTTTTATTAATTTTAGTTGCACCAAGCTTATCAGTAATTTCAAATTGATAGATTCTATCCTGCGCATCCTGATAATACTCGTAATACAGTTCATTTGCAATTTTAACATCATCGTCATTTTTCTTATTGTAAAAACGTTTAAGCCTCTGGCATTCATCATATTCAAAATACTGATATTCATAAAAGCGTTCATCAGGACATGGAGTATACCTCTTTATTAACAAGCCGTTTGAATAGTCCTCATCTATAAAAAGATTATCATTGTCCAGAAAAATTTTAAGATTATTAAGATTTGTTTTATTACAATTAAAATGTGGTAAAACATCTGAAAAGTTTACTAACGGAGAATTATAAATGCGGGAGTATAACCGTAAATACGCTATATCAAGAACCATTCTTTCACTTGTTGGTTTATAAAAAGACTCTTCAACCTGTTTATTATGATTCTGGTTACCTTTTACCTGAGATTTTGCTTGATCTTTGTTATTACATCCACAAAATAATAAAACAAAAATCAAAGATATTTTTGTTAATACATTTTTTCTATTCACTTTTACTTCCTGGACTACAATTATATCACAAAAACAAAAAAAACGCAGGCCGTAAAAACCTGCGTCGCGTCGTATCACTACTCTATTTTATTAGCCGATTTCGGAATTTAGAGCCTTTGCGGTTTTGATTTCTTTTGAGTCAGCAAGAAGCTTCTTACCCGCAATCTGGACAAAGCCGTCTTTTGCTTCGATGGAAACGCTAAAGAACTCATCGCCTGTAATCTGCTCTTTTTTAACTGCATTTACATCGGCACCTTCAAGGATAACCTTTGTACCAGGAGCAGCCCATCCGGCATCCAGAACTTCTACGCATTCTTTGCCGTTTTCATCTTTGTAGTCACCTGCTAAAAGCATTCCGCGGCTTTCTACTCCGCGCATTGTACGAGGAGCAAGGTTTTCTGCGATGATTACATGTTTTCCTAAAAGCTCTTCTTCTTTTAAGTACATACGAAGTCCCGACTGAATTGTACGAGGTGTTCCGCTTCCGTCATCGAGAGTTTCGATATAAAGCTTTTCTCCTTCCGGGTTTGGCTTAATATCTGTAATCTTTGCTACAGTAAGATTTATGTTCTTATTAAAGAATTCTATCTGCTGTTCTGGTGTGAGAGCCGGTTTTTCTTCCTTTTTCTTTTCTGCTTTCTTAGCTTCTTTTTCAGCTTTTTTCTGCTGAGCTCCGCTGAATTTTTCTTTAAACGCAAGCATTGTTTTCTGATCAAGAGGCTTAAAGTAAACTTCTGTCGGTCCTACTTTATCAAGTCCTGTAGTTTCACCAAGGTTTGCCCAGGTATAACCCGGTTTTGTTTCTGTTCCGACTTTAGATTCCTGAATCGATTTTCCAAAGTAAGACATGATTACCTGTGTATACTGAGGCATAAACGGATTTGCCATAATCATTAAATCTTTGATTACATAGCAGAGGTTGTGAATAAGCTTTGCACATTCTTGAGGGTTTTCTGTTCTGCTCTTCCAAGGTTCTGCATCCTGGAATTTTTTATTACAGATGTCAGAGATTTCGAAAATCGTGTGGAATGCATCTTTTAATTCAGCCCACTCAAGATAATCTGTTGCTTTCTTTTCAAGTTCGCGAACCTTTGTCCAGAGTTCTTCGTCAACCGGAGCTTCAGGGATTACGCCGTCAAAATATTTGTTTACAAAAAGGAGTGTGCGGTTTACAAGATTTCCGAGATTTCCGATTAACTCGCCGTTGAGTTTTTCCATAAAGTCTTTCCATGTAAACTGGTAGTCCTGTTTTTCCGGTCTGTTAAAGAAAATATAGAAACGCCATGCATCAGCAGGAATTCCTGACTCAACAGCATCGCTTCCAAATACACCGATTCCGCGGCTCTTAGAAAATTTTCCGTCTTCGTAGTTTAAGAATTCTGTAGAAGACATGTGATAAAGTTTTGTCCAGTTATGAGGTGAACCTAAAAGCGTGCAAGGGAATACGACTGTATGGAACGGGATATTGTCTTTTCCGATAAACTGGAAAAGTTTTACTTCTCCTTTTTCCTTTGCTTCTTCACTTTCATCAGGACACCACCAGCTCTTCCAGTCAAAAGTTCCGCGTCCGGATTTTTCAAGTTCATCTGCAAGCTGTTTTGTAATCGAAAGATATCCGATAGGTGCATTAAACCAAACGTAGAATACTTTATTTTCATATCCTTCTTTTGGAACAGGGATTCCCCATTTTAAATCGCGTGTAATTGCACGTTCCTGGAGTCCGTCACGAATCCATGCCTTTGTCATGTTAACTGCGTTGTCTGCCCACTTACCTTCTTTTGCAGCTTTTTCCATCCACTCATTTAACTTTGTGCTTAATGCCGGAAGGTCGATGTAAAGATGTTTTGTTTCTTTTACTTCTGGAGTTGAACCGCATGTATGACATTTAGGATCTTTTAAATCAATCGGATCTAAGAGAGTTCCGCATTCATCACACTGGTCACCGCGTGCCTTTGTAGAACCGCACTTTGGACATGTTCCGTCTACATAACGGTCAGCAAGAAACCTGTTGCAATGAGGACAGAAAAGCTGTTTGTTAGTATGTTCATTAACAAGCCCTGCTTTATCAAGGTCTGTAAAAAGACTCTGTGTAATTTCTGTACACTGAGGATTTGACGTTCGGCCAAATTTATCAAAGTTTATGTTGAACCATTTATAGATTTTTGTATGTTCCTGATAATAATGATTGCACAGAGAACGAGGATCTTTTCCTTCTTCAAGCGCTTTTGTTTCTGTAGCTGTTCCGTATTCATCAACACCACAAACATATAAAGTCTCGTATCCGCGGTTACGGCAGAAACGAGCAAAAACGTCTCCCGAAAGCGACTGAATTATGTTTCCAAGATGAGGAATATTGTTTACATAAGGTAAAGCAGCTGTAATGAGTCTTCTGTCCATTATTTTGTCCTTAAAGTGATTTGATTTGAGGTATTTTAGCAGATTATCAAATTTTTTACAATTCTATGCTTTTTTTTCTTTTGCTGGAAATAATCGTAAGATTTATGGTCTTTTCCATTTCCATATTGCATGCAAGGTCTACATCCCAGGCAAGCGAAAGAGAAAGTGTTCTTCCTGCAGGCTGTAGACCGGATGCGTCGATTTTAGAACGCATGAGGGTTATAGGATAAGAAACAAGGTTTGCCATTTCGTTTGGTTCAAATGTAAATACAACGTTGTTATCAAGATCTGTAAGCTGGAACGCATCTACATTTTTCATAAATTCGAGGCTCTGCGAAGTTTTTTCTTCTATCTGGCCGTTGTTTACGACATCGATTTTATAGCTGTCAAAAACTTCTTTCTTAAAGTCCAGCTGGGCAAAATTGGATTCTACGACAAATTTTGCCTTAATCGAAATCGGACTTAAGTTTTTGAGGATGTACTGAACCATTATTCCGTTGGAATTAATGATGTATTTTTTTCTTATCGAAATTGCCTGGTCAAGGCTCGGGAAATGAGATTTTGTTTCAAGACAGATTTCTCTTTTCGTCGAGTTGAACATTACTTCTTTATAGACATTGTTAGAGAAAACCCCGTTTTTACAAGGAAGCCCTTTTATGTAACGGCTGTATTCTTCTGGTTCAAAAAGATGGTCTACGAAAATTCCTTTTTCATAGTTGTCATTGCATTTATCAAGCGGCATTACGCGCGACATGTTATCTGCATAGTTTGACGATTTTTTCATCACGTCAAGTTCAAAAATTGCGCCGCCTCTACGGTTGATACATACATTAAATTTTTCCATGCGGCAAAGGTATTCATTAAGACCGTCGCAGTTATAGTCATAATTTAAAATCGACTCATGAAAGTCTTCGCATTCACGCACCAGTAATTCTGCTTCTGTAAGTTTTTTAAATGCCTTCTGCCTTTCCTGCGAACTTAAAAGCGCGCCGCTTGTAGGATAAACATAAGCATCTCCGGTCTGAGCTGCCCAGAGATATTCGCGTGCAGTCTTTTTTCTCATTTTGTCGCCCTTACATTGGTTTACAAGAAGAGAAACAAAGATCATACGGTTATACAAAGCCTGACTTCTTTTATAAGTCTGCATAAAGTCATAAACATTTATCGAAGTGTTAGGTTTAATTTCTATCTGCTTGTACGGCTCAATCGACCATTTTGCAATTTCTTCTGTAATTCCTGCGTGAATATATGTCTGAACAAAGTTTTCAGAATTCTTTACGCAGTTATACGGAAGTTCAAGCTTTATAGAATCTGCATATTTTGTTTTTAAAAGTTCAAGGAATTCTTTTACGAGTTTTTCGTTTAAAAGTCTTTTTATAGTTGTCTTGTTAAACGGAATTACAACTACCCTGTCGGCATCCGGATTTTCTTCGTCATTTTTTACAATCTTATCAACATTCTTTTTTAATCGCTGGATAAAACCTTCTGGTGTTTCATTTTCTTCCGGGACAAATTCTTTATGAAGAGAAAGAACTTTAAGTGATTTGCCGCGGTCAGAAATTATCAGAGGTAAAAATAATTTTTTTTCTTTCTGGATAAGTGAGCTGTCAAGCTGAACAAAATCAACGCCGCATGTTTCAAATGATGTAACCAGAGACGGATCCCACGCACTTGCACAGAGCATTACACCGCGCGGACGTTTACCTACAATTTTTCTTATTGTAGAACTTAAAAGTTCTATCTGACCTGTTCTATCAAGCGGGAACAAAAGCGGAAAAACCGGATGATAATATCCGCCACCTAAAATTTCTATCTGCTTTCTGTTGGAAAGATTTTTTAAGATTTCAAGAAATTCCAGATTCTTCTGTTTAAAAAATTCTAACTGTGAGCCGGAAAAATAAAAAGTAAATTTAAATTCTTCATGGGCATACAGAAACTGACCAAGCGGTTTATAGAAACTTTCATAAACCGACTTGTAGTCTGAGTAATCAAAAAAACCAGATGTCTCTGTCGAAAATTCAAAACAAATGTTTAGAACGCCCATCTTTTATAAATCCGTACCAAATTCCTGATTAGTGCTGAGTTAATATTTTATAGCAAGATTTCCAGAATTTAAAGTATTTTTGTTCAGGAATTTCGATTTTGCTCATGGAATTGCATTTATCGCATGTCGTAAGACAATCTTCCTTTGCAGCACAAAGCTTGATTTCTGAACCAATTTCCTTTTTTTCTACGAGTTTTATTATGTTTTTCGGGCAGGCAGCAATACACTCTCCGCAGCCGCAGCAGTTTTGTGTAATTACTGCTGTTCCGTTTTTTATAAGGATAGCTTCCTGCGGACATGCTTTTACACAGTCGCCGAAGCCTATACATCCGAATGTACAGTCATTTGGTGTGTCATAAATTGAATTAAACAAGGCACAGCTCTGGATTCCGTTATAAGCCAGGCGTTCTTTTTTGAACGAGCGTTCCGGATTACATAAAACAAATGCAATTTTATCAGAAACTTCAACGCTTTTTTCATCAGTGTTGCCTATATAATTAAGTTCAACTTGAGAAAAAAGCGGATCCTGGTTTTCAATTGTCTGGAGTTTTATTGCCGGCATGAAAATTCCGTAAATAAAATACAGGATAAACGAGGCAAGAATTACAAAAAGAAAAATAAACAGAATCTGAAGAATCATTTTATCACCCCGACATTGAGCCACGAAATATTAAATGAATAAACTGCAATCATTATGATTACCATGCTAAGGAAAATAAGACATTTCTGTTTAAACAGGTTGTTTGCAGTAGATGCAAGCATTCTTTTTTCGAGTGCATAAAGAATCGGTATAAGAACATAAAAACATGTAAGGATGCTAAAGCAGATTAAAATACCGTCAACAAGAGCAACGCCTTCGTTTAACGCAAGGATTACAGTCAAAAAAGAAACTGCAAATTCTGCTGCCGTTCTTCTTGTCGTAATCTGGATAAGGATTTCAAAGAAAACAGAAACCGTAATGTAAACCAAAAGCGCAATAAAAGGAAATATTTCTACAATCTTAAGCGGAATTAAAAAATTCATGCTAAGGCAGTATGTCAAAAGATAAGTTATTGCAACACATCCGTAAGATTTAATTGCAGAAAACAAAACCTGTTTTGGATAATTGCACATAACAGATTCTCTGTTAAATCCGATTCCGTAAATGAGGACGGCAGAACCAAAAAATATATAATAAACGAAACTATTAAGCAGCATTTGAATCCTCTATTCTCTTAATGATTTTAAATTTATTTTGAACGTAAATAAATACTAAAATCGCAATGCAAACAAGAACAAGTGCACCAGGAATTGATGCAAAGAATGTTCCCCAGCTGATTGTGTCTTTATCGAGAAATACTTTTTCATAAAGCCCGTTTGACGAAGGAAGCGTAAATGTTCCGTAACCAAAAATATCCCTTACAGCATAGAAAATTAATGCAAGAACAGAAAAGTAACCTGTAACCTTTAAGTTGTCGATTACAGAAACCTTTGTAGAAACGTCAATGTTTTTATAGATTATTCCAATCATGTACGAAGACACTGCAGGAAGATAAAAAACAAAACTCATCTGCAAAGCTATAAGTGGATACATCGCCATGATAATCTGCTTGTAAAGCACTGTAGAAAAAATAAGTCCAAGGACTGTTACGATTGAGTTCATTTCGTGGAGCATAAGTTTTTTAAGCAGGAACGAAAATAAAAATCCAGAAAGAACAAGGAAAAACAGTTCAAAACAGATTATGATTCCATAGGCAAATCTGCCTGGAGCTGCAACCAGAAGTGCAAATGAAATTGCAGTAAATACATAGTAAAGATTTCTATTCATTATGACCTCCGATTTCATCTACAGATGATTTAAATATCTTGAGTGCCTGATTTTTCCAGTATTTGATTATGAGGTCACTGTTCGGATTTTCAAACTGTGAGCTTAATCTTTCGTTTACGCAGCAAAAGCCTTCAAAGGTTACGCCCTGCACTTTGTCATAAAGAAAAACTGCAGCCTGTGGTCCGTAAAAAGTCGTTACGCGTGTAATGAGAACATAACGTACAACCTTGTTGCTTGAGTTTACTACAGAATACATATTAGAGCTTACAGCAATCGAAGATTTTACATTAATCTGATCTCCAATCTGATATTTTTCGGGAAACTCAAGAGGTCTGTGATTGTGCATTACAATTTCGACCTGATTCTTTAACTTGTAGTTATAATTCTTCTTTGCAAGAAAAGAAAATCCTATGAGTAAAAGTGTCATTACCATAATGACGCTCGTAAAAATTATGCATGTCTTAAGTTTAAGTTTACTGTCCGATGTCTCCAGCATTTTCATTCCTCAACATATTTGTTAATTTAACTTTTGTAATCCTGTTTTCAACAAACTGAATAACCGGAGACAAAATATTTAAAAATAAAACCGTAATTATCGAACCAATCGGCGTTGTTCCCGGGCCTGCAAAAATAAATGCAATTACACCGCCTGCAATTCCATAAAAAATCTTTCCTTTGTTAGTCATCGGAATCGTTCCAAACCACTGAACGAGAATAAAGCCGGCAAATAAAGTTCCGCTTGATAGTAAAGCAAGCAGCATGTCTCCCTGCATTGGAATTCCGCCAGAAAAAACAGGAGAAAGAAATTTAACAAGAATAAGATATGTCATAAAATAAAAGAACGGAATCTCAAAAGTAATAACGTCAAATGCAATCAAAAGAATTGCAAAAACGATTGTAAGGAAATTAAACCTGAACGCAGGAATTACCGACTGGCTGTCCCAGAAAAGCGATACATACCCCTGAGGAATTGAAACTCCAAACAGGCTGAATGTCGTATCATTAAACATTGCAGTTATTTTTTCATCAAAAGCGTAAGTCGGGAAAATTCCTTCCTGAATAAGTGTAAGCGAAGGATTCTTTGCTGCAAGAAAATCTCTTGTAAGTAAAAATCCAGGAAAACTTATTCTTCCGATAAACCAGCAGATTGCAACAGTAAGAACAACTGGATTAATCCATGAAACGCGTAAATCACCGAAAGCGTATTTTACAAACAGCATCGAAATGAGCGTAATGAAAAAAACAGAAAAAATCGGATAACCTGCAGGAAGGAAAAATCCGATGAGCGTTCCTTTAAGGATGCAAAGAAGAATCGAAAGGTTTACATGACGCTTATTTACGAAATTTAAAATCTCTGTAAAAAAACATGCAAGGATTGCTGTCCCGATTATGAGAAGGTTGTCATAACTTTTTGTAACAAAAAGCATTATCACCTGCGGAACAATAGCCAGAATCATAAATAGATATGTAAGTACAGTTGACCTTTTATTTACGAACGGACTTAAATTGACCATTTTATACATTTTATTAATATTTAAATTACTTAACATTTTCTTTTGACTCCTCTTTTAATAAGCGGATTACATGAGTAAGAGGCAGTTTAGAAGGACAGATTGCACTGCACAAACCGCATTCTGTACAAAGCATGGCAGATTCAAGGTAAATCGGATCTACCTGAGCATTATTTATTTTTTTTGCATATATGATGTTAGGGCTAAGATCAAGACTGCATACACTTCTGCAGCGTCCGCATCTTAAGCACACACCTACACTTCTGTCATAGTTATCCTGGCGCGAATTAAATGAAATTGACTTTACATATTTTGTTACCGGCGTATCAAGGGAGTTTATCGCTACCCCGCTTATCTGACCGTTAACGATTATTTTGCCGAGTTTTTTTGTAAAGCCGCCGCACTGTTTTGCAATTGTTTTAAATGAAGTACCCACGCAGACTTTTAAAAGCGCATTTGCCTGAAGACAATCGCCGGTAACAAAAACGTTTACCGTTTCTACAGGAATATTAAGTACAACAGCGTTATAAACATGGAACATTGTCGTAGAATCTGTAAAGAAGCATGTTCTTAACATTTCTTTATCAGAAACTGCAGCGCGGCGCTGTTTCTGCCAGGCTTTGATTAATTCGCGCTTTCCACCGCACGGATAAAACCTTGTATCGATTTCGATAAACGTAACCGGAATCGAACCGAAAAGTTCTTTTGTTTCTATACCGACAGCTGCAGGAAGCTTTGCATTTTTTGCATATGCAATGATGATTTCGTTTGCATCAAGAACCTTTGCAGAAATATAAATACCTGTCGCGATTTTTTCAAACTCACTGCGTGTTAAAATCGAGTCTGCCTGACACGAAGGATCTTCGTCAAAAAGGCGTACTACAAGTTTTTTATCCTTTTCGTCTTTTATTTTATTCATCTCGATTTCGAAAGATGAATATGAACTATTGGAAAAAGTATTGATTACTCCGCCCTCGCTTATCGTACGAAGAAGCATTGCAGGCGAATAATTTTTCCAGTCAAAAACAGTCTGCTGTTTTCCAAGATATGTAAAGCTTCCGTTAAGGAAAATCTCTACGGCTTTACCCTGCTTTCCGTTAGGGTATGTGCAGCTTTTAATTTCTGTTACAGTTCCCGGAATCGGTGAATGGATTTTTGCAGCCCCAAAGGATTTTGAGCCGTATTCATCACGGGATACATCTGCAATTACCTGACCTTCGCGCACAGAGTCTCCGGGTTTAACAGAGCTTGTACACTCAAACCCGTCTTCCTGGCACAAAGGAATCGTAATCTTTGCAGGAAGAAATCCTGTCGTCATTCTCTGCACAGGATTCTTATCTTTTTTCGTAATATCAGTAAGCATTGCCATAGCGTTTCTTTTCACCCAAATAATAGATTGCCATACCACATGGTACCATTATCATAATAAGCATCATTATAAAATTAGACTTGCTGAATTTTTCTCCTGACCCGAATGAGTAGTCAACCGAAAAACCTTTTTCCTGCATCTTCATAAGTTTTTCTATCGCAGGATAATCCAATTTATCTATTGAGCTTATGACTTCATTTTTAAAATCGGAATCAAATTTAAAGACAACTTCTTCTGTCGTCTTAACAC
>CAJORB010000130.1:0-17802 GCA_905236565.1 uncultured Treponema sp.
AAGGCTTTAAAGATTACAGGGACAGAAAACGTAAGTCTTCTTCACTGCATAACAAGCTACCCCGCTCCCGAAGAAGAATATAATTTAAAACTCATCACAAAATACAAAAAAGAATTTAAAATCGAATGTGGAGTAAGCGATCACTCGCTCGACCCTGTTTTAGTTCCGGCTTTAAGCATAGCCTGTGGCGGAACAATAATAGAAAAGCACATAACTTTAAGCAGAAAGACATCAGGACTTGATGACCCTGTTGCCTTAGAACCTGAGCAGTTTGGTTTTATGTGTCACGCTGTAAATCAGAGCCTTGCCTCGATAAATCACTACGGTGCAGACCTTGGTTCAAAAAGAATAATCGAACAGATTTCAGAACAGTATGGAGAAGAACGCGTTAAAAAAGTTTTAGGCAGCGGAATAAAAGAACTTGCTCCATCAGAAAAAGAAAATTACGGAAGAACAAACAGAAGCCTTCATTATATGAATGACTTAAAGAAAGGCGACGTGATAAAAGAAGGTGATATTGCAATTTTAAGAACAGAAAAAATTCTTACCCCCGGAATATCACCAGAGTATTACGATACATTAATCGGTAAAACCTTAACTTGTGATGTAAGTTCTGGTTCGGGAGTTATGCTTTCGCACTTTTAATTATTTCATCAGGTCAGCAGATGCTTTCTGAGCCTTATATTTATTCTGATAAACGACAACGCTGGAACTTGAAAGCCATCCTTTATCAAAACGATACCATATTTCTTTTGAAGAGGAATCTGTAAAACTGTCTAAAATTGCATTTCCTTCGATCATAAGGACATCACCATAACGGCAGTGATCAAGAACAGAAGATTCCCATGATGCTTCTTTTCTGAATACAGCATAAGGCTCTATTACTACAGCCCATTGAATCGTAGGATTCATTGCAAGAATGTCATCTTCGTTAAGGGAAATTAAATCTTTATTTTTTGAACAGCCTGTCATCAATAAAAAAAGTAAAGCTGCTGCAATATAAAATATCTTTTTCACAATCTTATTTTTCCTTTGCCAGATATTTTTTTACATCAGGATAAATCATTAAATCCGAATCTACAAAATTTTCAGACGGAATTTCATTTATATCCACCCACTTATATTCTGTGTGTTCGGTAAGTTTATATTTTTTTTCTATGCCGTCATGGGCGACACTTACTCTATAAGCTTCAAGTGCAAAATCTTTACCGTTATGACAGAATTTTCCTTCTGTTATTTTTTCATGGACGGTAACATCAACATCAAACTCTTCCCTCATTTCGCGCCTTATTGCTTCCTGCTCGGTTTCGCCATCATCAACTTTACCGCCAGGAAATTCCCACCTTGAACCCATCTGCCCTGTAGGATTTCTGTGAGCAATCAAAACTTTTCCCTTATTGCAGATGATACAGGCAATGGACTTTTTCATATCTTACGCTGAAACAGTTTATTAAAAAATTATAAAGTTCGGAATTATAAAATGAATTATCGCAATAATCATACATACAAAGCCGATGTATTTTTTATTGTTAAAGAACACTGTCTCAAAAATATCAGGAAGATCATGCTCTGCAAACGACTTTGAATAATATTCCAGAAGAATAGTTCCGCCACCCAAAAGACCGGCAACTGCAGGAAGAAGATCACCTATTACAGGGATTCCGTGTCCCGTTCTTGAATATGCAAAAAAGAGTTTTACAAAGCCTACAATGGCTCCGATTGCACCACAGACAAGTGCAAAAGTCTCGTTGGTAATAATGCTGTCGCCTTCAAGCGCGTTCTTCATGTTGTTGATTTTTGACGAACTTTTTTCATCATAATCAAATTTATCGATATCAAGTTCTGTAGAATTGTTCGAAGAAATCAGTACAATTCCGATAAGGATATTCATCAAAATCGATAATAAATAAAACTGCACCATGGCTGCTTCTTTTCTCCTATTGCAATTTTTGCTTTACTTTTACAGATAAATTCGCTTTCTGTGAATCTATAGTCACCGTACAGGACACGGTAATTATATCACAATCTGCCGTGCTTGTCCTGAAAAAAACTACTTTATCATAAATTTGTCCCGAACACGTATTTTCAAAAACGACGGTTCTGCCGTCCCCCGTTTCTCCCGTAAACTCTATAAAAACTTCAAACGGTTCGGCATTTTCAGAACCCGCATCTTTTGAGGCTTTTTTCTCGAGTTCTTTTCTGTATTTTGCCAGCGGATGAACTTTTACACTTGCAAATACAACATCATCATAAGAAAACGAAGTAAGCTCGCACTCATAATTATTTATGACTTTTATATTGTCGGTTCCAGAAAGATTTGCCTTTATCAAAACTATGGCAGCACACATGAGCATTACCATAAAAATTATTCTGTTTGATTTTGTTGCAACCAGAACCTTAAAAAAACCTTTTGTAAATTTTATTCCCGTGCCGTTGTAATAATCGCGTACAATCTTTGGTGCATTCCGTATTCTCTCTTCATGAATTTCACTTTTATAATTTTCGTAGTCAAACTCTTCCTGAGAAGGATCTTTAGTTTCTTTAAGTCTGTCACCAAATCCCATTTTTACCAGCCTACGATTTTAGAAGAGCATCGATAAGAGAATCTGTTCTCCACCACACGACTTCTGCTTTTTCTTTTGTCGCAAGAAGTGCGCTTATTATTCCTTCGCCCGAAAGCGAAAAATTATGATAAACAACTTTTTCGTTATCAAACTGCAGAAGTCTTTTTATAATCTTGCTGCTTGATAAATCTACAATCTGAACTACATACCCCTGCTCTGTCGGAATCGTAAAGAACATCCAGTCATTTTCTGAAATTCCTAAAAAGTCGTAAGGACATTTAAACACCTGCTTGCTAAAGCCCTGTGTTATTACTTCTTCATAAGCCGGAATAACAATAGGCCGTCCATATTTTCCAGAAACTGCATCAAGCGGATAAATATAAGTTGAATTATATTCAATTCCTGACTGAATTTTACTTGTCTCATCTATAAGTGTATTAAAGTAATCGATTTTTACATAAAGCTTTGAATCCCTGCTGTCAGGAATTACATTTTCTACTTTTAAGAAAACACTCGTGTCTGTTTTATCAGAAAGCGGATTAGGTGCGTCGTTAGAATTAATCAGAATGTTATGAAGCGGATATCCCGATTCTGAAAACCAGAATACTTCAAGCCCTTCTGGAACAATGCAGATAACTACAAGTTCATTATTTGCAGTAGTGTAAATGTTTTTTATAAACGGGAATGGAGTTCCTCCAGGTCCCTGCTGTCCGATATGTCCGATACACTGGTTACCGTCAAAACGAAGGACAATCTGTCTTAAGGTTCTGTTGTTATCTGTTTCAAACTGCTGTTCCGGGTATAATTCAACTACATAGATAAGCTGTCTTGAGTCAACGCAGATATGTGACGGATTGTTAAGAGGATAGTCTATTATTTTTTTTGTACTTATTTCCTGAGTCTTAACCTGGTTTCCCGTGGCATTTATATTTGATGAGTTGAACAGAGGCGAAGGATTTTTCTGGCTGTTGTAATAAAGCGTGAGAAGATCTCCGTAAGAATTCATCTCGAGGATTTTCTTTGATTCACCGTTGGAAATATAGAAAAAACCGTTTTTCATTGCAATCGTTGTGTTTATGTTGTTTCCGATTTCTGAAAGGTCAAAAAGATTGAGCTGGTTTTCAAAGCTTCCGTATTTGAGCGAAAAAAGGTCGTCACGCCTTATAGACGGCACGACATTATTTCTGTGGCAGCAAGGCAGGAAAAACAAGCCGAAAATCGATAAAAATAGGTAGATAAAACTAGTTTTTTTCATATATAAATAGAATAAACATATGATAAATTATTGTCAATTGTCCCAATCTTTAGTATATTTACGATATTATGTTATTAGATAAGATTTTAACCGGAATTTTCGGTACACAAAATGACCGTGATGTAAAAAATTTAATGCCAGTTGTTGCTGCCATCAACGAAAAAGAAGCCTGGGCAGCATCCCTTTCTGCAGAAGATTTTCCAAAACAGACTAAGATATTCAAGGAACAGCTTGCTTCCGGAAAAACGCTTGACGATATTTTACCAGAAGCATTTGCCCTTGCACGAGAAGCTGCAAAACGTGTTTTAGGTGAACGTCCTTATGATGTTCAGCTTATGGGTTCTCTTGTACTTCACTCCGGAAGAATTACAGAAATGAAAACCGGTGAAGGTAAAACCCTCATGTGCGTTGCAGCCGCTTACTTAAACTCGCTTTCTGGAAAAGGTGTTCATATCGTAACGGTAAACGACTACCTTGCAGAACGAGACGCTGCATGGATGAGACCTGTATACGGTTATATGGGACAGACTGTTGGTACGATTCTTTCGAACATGGATAATGCTGCAAGAAAAGAAGCTTATGCATGCGACATCACTTACGGAACTAACAACGAATTTGGTTTTGACTATCTGCGTGACAACATGCAGATTGATATAAAGGAAAAAGTTCAGAGGGGATTTAACTTCTGTATCGTCGACGAAATCGACTCTATCTTAATTGATGAAGCAAGAACTCCTCTCATCATTTCTGGTCGTGGAGAAGACGATACATACAAATATCACGAAGTAGATAAATATGTAGGCCAGCTTAAAGAAATGGAAAAGGATCCTAAAACGGGTCTTTATCCTGATGAAGTTCAGATGCTGCCGGAAGAAAGGGAAGCTTTAGAGGGTGACTACACTCTTGATGAAAAATCAAAGCGTGTTTCATTTACCACAAAGGGTATGAACCACATCGATGAAATTCTTCATGCACATAATTTAATTCCTGCAGGAACTTCTGTTTACGACGAAGAAAACTTTGAGTTTGTTCACTACTTTACACAGGCAGTACGCGCTCACGAACTTTATAAAGTTGACGTTGACTACCTTGTTAAAGACGGACAGGTTCAGATTGTAGATGAGTTTACAGGTCGTGTACTCGAAGGAAGACGTTACGGTGACGGACTCCATCAGGCAATCGAAGCAAAAGAACACCTTCGCATTGCGCAGAAGTCAAGAACACTTGCTACAATTACGTTCCAGAACTTCTTCCGTATGTATACAAAGCTTTCCGGAATGACCGGTACTGCTGCAACAGAAGCAATCGAATTTCACAACATCTATAAACTCGATGTTGTTGCAATTCCTACAAACAAGCCGGTTGCACGTATCGATGAAAACGATGAAGTTTACCTTAACGAAGAAGACAAATGGGAAGCAATTGCCCAGGAAATAAAAGAAGCACATGCAAAGGGACAGCCTGTTCTTGTCGGAACAGTATCCGTAGAGAAATCAGAACACCTTTCTGCCCTTCTTACACGCAAGGGAATCAGACACGAAGTATTGAACGCTAAAAACCATGCTCGCGAAGCTATGATCGTTGCAGAAGCAGGTGCAAAAGGCGCTGTAACAATTGCAACAAACATGGCAGGTCGTGGTACCGATATCAAACTCGGCGGTAACCCTGAAATGCGTGCACGCAAAAAAGTCGGAACAAATGCATCAGAAGAACAATATCAGGCAGCACTCAAAATAGAAAAAGAGCTTCATGTAAAAGATCAGGAAGAAGTAAAGGCAGCCGGTGGTCTTTATGTAATCGGTTCTGAGCGCCATGAATCACGCCGTATCGATAACCAGCTTCGCGGTCGTTCTGGTCGTCAGGGAGACCCTGGACGTTCTAAGTTCTTTATTTCGATGGACGATGACCTCATGCGTCTTTTCGGCGGCGAAAGAATGAAAAACCTTATGAGCCGCATCGGTATGCAGCCGGGTGAACCTATCGACCACCCTATGCTCAACAAATCGATCGAAAAGGCACAGCACAAGGTAGAAGAGAGAAACTACGAAATCCGTAAACACCTCCTCGACTTTGATGACGTATTAAATGAACAGCGCGGTGACATTTACACACAACGTGACAACATCCTCACAGATGATAATCTTGCACAGCGTGTATTGAATAATGCAAAAGACCTTGTTCAGGATTATCTTGATGAATATCAGGCAGACCGCAAGAATCCTAATGCTCAGAGTGAACTGATTACAAAGCTCCGCGATACATTTGACATTCAGTTTACAGAAAAAGACCTGAACTTTGAGGCAATTGTTGCACACCTTCAGAATGACATAACAGAAAAAGAAGCGCTTGCAGGTAAAGAAAACCTCAATATGTTCATCCGCTATCAGTACATTACGACAATCGATAAAAAATGGCTTGACCAGCTTGAAACTCTCGAAGGACTTCGCGAAGGCGTTTCTTTAAGAACTTACAGTCAGAAGAACCCTCTTACAGAATATAAAAACGATGGTTTTGAAATTTTCTACGATATGCTCGATTCTATCCGCAATACGATAATTTCAAAGTTGTTCAAAGTAAGAGTTCAGCTTAACCCAGAAGCACAGGCTCAGAGAAGAGCTCAGTCGCAGATGAGCAATATGGATGCACATCATGACGAAAGTCAGAGCGGTTTTGCAGGTGTAAGATCCGGAATTAACGGCGACTCTGCAAGAAGACAGGCTGCTGCAAGTTCTACAAGCCAGAGAGCGCGTCAGGGTGGCGAAAACGTAACGGTAAGACGCACAATGCCTAAAGTCGGCCGCAACGATCCATGCCCTTGCGGTTCAGGAAAGAAATACAAACTCTGTCACGGACGTTAAAATATAAAAGCCGGAACTCATGTTCCGGCTTTTTTTATTCAAAGATGTCTAAATAAATCTTAGAACAATCCCGAAATTACTCCGTCATCATCTACATCGATGTTCAATGCAGCAGGAAGTTTTGGAAGTCCCGGCATTGGAACGATTTCGCCGGCAAAAGCTACGACAAAACCTGCACCGCTGTAAAGCTGAACGTCACGAATCGGGAATACATAACCTTTTGGAGCTCCGACTGTATTCTTATCATGGCTTATAGAGTTTTGTGTCTTAGCCATACATACAGGAAGATTTCCGTAGCCGTTTTCCTCGAAGTTCTTGAGTTTCTTTAATGCAGTTGCTTCAAACTCTACATGATCTGCGCGGTAGATTTCTTTTGCAAGAGTTTCAATCTTCTTTGTAAGAGGAAGGTTGATATCATAAAGAGGCTTAAAGTTAGACTTACCGCTGTCTGCAATTTCGCAAACAGTCTTTGCAAGTTCCTTTGCACCTTCTCCACCCTTTTCCCAGCCTTCTGTAAGAACTGCCTTTGCACCAAACTGAGCACAGAGATCTTCGAGAAGCTTTACTTCTTTATCAGTATCAGTGATAAATTTATTAACTGCAACTACTGCTTCTACTCCAAACTTCTTGATGTTTTCGATATGAACTGCAAGGTTTTCAAAACCTTTTTTAAGTGCGTCAAGATTTTCTGCCTTTAAATCTGTCTTTGCAACGCCACCATGCATCTTTAAAGCGCGGATTGTTGCAACGATTACACATGCATCCGGTTTAAGATTATTCAAGCGGCATTTGATGTCAAAGAATTTTTCTGCTCCAAGGTCTGCAGCAAAGCCTGCTTCTGTAATTACATAGTCACCTGTAGCAAGAGCACATAATGTCGCGTTGATTGAGTTACATCCGTGTGCAATATTTGCAAATGGGCCGCCATGAACAAATGCAGGAGTTTTTTCAAGAGTCTGAACAAGATTAGGTCTTATAGCATCTTTTAAAAGCGAAGCAACAGCTCCAGTGCATTTAAGATCACCAAACTTAACAGTTTCTTTTTTATAGTTCTGACCGATTGTAATATTTGAAATTCTTTCTTTTAATTCAGTTATAGATTTAGAAAGACAGATAATTGCCATGATTTCTGAAGCAACCGAAATACAGAAATGATCCTGGCGAGGAACACCATCGAGACGAGTTCCAAGTCCGATCGTAATATTTCTTAAAGCTCTGTCGTTTAAATCAACGCAGCGTTTCCAGGAAATTGTGCGAGGATCGATTCCAAGTTCATTTCCCTGCTGAATATGATTGTCAATTAATGCCGCAATAAGATTGTTTGCAATACTTATCGCATGAATATCTCCGGTAAAATGGAGATTGATGTCTTCCATCGGAACAATCTGTGCATAACCGCCACCACATGCGCCGCCTTTTACACCAAAGCAAGGCCCTAACGAGGGTTCACGCAATGCGATAACCGCATTCTTTCCGATTTTACGCATACCGTCTGCAAGACCGATAGAAACGGTTGACTTACCTTCACCTGCAGGAGTCGGAGTAATAGCAGTAACAAGAACAAGCTTACCGCTCTTTTTTTCATTCAGTACTTTAGACTGAAGCTTTCTAAGTTCTGCCATGGTAATTTTTGCCTTGTACTTACCATAAAGATCATAGTCGTCTTCTGTCATTCCGACCTTTGCAGCAATTTCCTTTACAGGAACCATCTGATTTTTCTGTGCAATTTCAATGTCTGTCAGCATTTTATCCACCCGAAAAAAAATATTAAGTGAAAATCAACGGAAATTCACCCTTAAACGGGAAACAACGGAATCCCAGATTTAAGCAATTCTTTTAATTGTATAATATCGCAATTTCTAATATTATTCTACATATGAAAACATTCAAAAAATTATTCGTCTTATCAACAATAGTCTTTTTAATTGCAGGCTGCAAAAAAAACGTTAAATCAGAAAATCAGGCTGAACTGACTCAGGAAAGCGGCACGGATTTAGAATACACAACATCCGACGAGCAGAACTCAGATTTTGTAAGTTATCAAGAACTTAAACCCTTCTATAAAGTAAACGGGATGCCTGTAGAAACGGTTTATGCTTTAAAAGATTTTAAAGCAAATTCTGATTCTGGTGACAGAGATGTTTATGTTTATACAAATGAAATGCTTAAACTTGTTTCAATCACCGGAGACAAAGCAAAAGTTTTAGCTCCCGTAAGAGAATGCGTAAAAAATAAAGAATTGTTTTATATAGATGTTAATATAAATGATATAACCCCAGAACATAAATCAAATGATTATGATTCTTTGACTAAAAAAAATGACATCACAGATTATCTGGACAGATTTCAGTGGAAAGGATTTTTTCCGCCTTCAAGATTTTATTATGACGGAGATGAAATTGAAGGGGTAATGACTTTCAGATCTTATGATAAGGGTAATGTTCAGTTTACGTTTAAGTCAGACTATGGAGTTTTAAAAGGAACTTACCATATATCAAAAAATGACAATCAGACTTTACTTAATGTAGATATTTACAAGACAGATGATAATGATTTTTATTCAGAAGCAGATTCTGCTGCAGATTCATACCAGATGATTCTTTATGATTTTAATGAAGATACATTCTGGTTACAGGAAGGCAGAGGTGCAGATCCTTATTTAATTTCATTATATTTCCCGCTTCCTGATTTATACGAACTTGAAAACCTTTCATTTGACGAACAGATTGCATGGGATTTAAGCCACTACGAATGTATATCATACTATGATTCAAATCTTGATAAGATTTTTGATGATAAAGAAACTGTACATCAATATGTCAATGCACTGGCAAAACTTGGAATCTGTTTAAAAAAAGCTGAATACAAAAAAATATATGACAGCTACTGGAATGATCAGTTTCCTGCTTCAGAAATAAGCAATCATGATTTTGACAGGACGACAGGAGAAGATTATTTATCAAAATATTTTTTATATAAAACAAATCCTGAAGTAAAGGCTTATGAAGATGTATTAAAAGATCTGGACTCTTTAAAACCTTTTTACCGCGAATCAGGAGAAATGCGTCTTTATGGAACAAATATGTGGTCTGTTTATAATTATTCAGAAGACCGCATAAAAGATGAACTTACTGTTTATGAAAAGCCTGATGAAAAATCAACCGTGCTATATAAAACAAAAGATATTGCTTATTTTAAAATCGTCGGAATAGGTAAAAAAGATACTCTTTACGGCGTTACATCGCACTGGGTTGAAATCATACTTCCGCGATTTAAATGGAGTTCTGACCAGGTGGAATCTGGGTGGGTTTTCGGTGCAGCACTTGATTTTTCAGATGATATTTATCCGACAAATTATTCATTCAGTTATATCGAAGGTAAGGAACCACCTGATTTTGAATATGACCCGCTTGAACTTACTTTAGACAACTTTAATTCTTTGTTTTCTTCCAAGGAATTATATGATGTAAACGAAAATGGAGAAACAAATTATACCCGTTACCTCAGGTTTTTAAAAGAAAACAACAGATCGTTTATGTTGGATTTTTATGATGAACCATATCCTGACTTTCAGCTTGAGTTTATACGCTCAGGAGTTTATCCGGGAGCAGCTCACGAAAAAGAGCTTAAGAGCGAGTTTAAGCTTGATTATATTTACACACGCATGATGCAGCATGAATATTCACTTTACCCTGTTTATATAGAATATGCCGACAATCTTACTTTAAGAAAATCAGACCCAAGGACATTAACTGCAGATGACCTGTCAAAGTGTACGGTTACGATTCCAAAGCTCAATAACTTTGAGTTTGACTGTGAATACATCATAAACTCCCAGCTTGAACATACTACAGAAGTTTTGAACAAAGCCACACTTTACGAAATGATTGACGGAACATATTTTGTAATGGTTTACAGCGTTTTTAAAAATGCCTCGTACTGCAAACAGGATCAGGTAAATGTTTACAAAATCGATGAGTCCAGAAATGTAGAAAGAATTTATACATGGAAATCAAAATGTCTTGACTGGGTAAGCGAAACAAAAGCATGCATCACATTTGAAGGAAAAGCGCCTGCAGTAGATATATACAAGATTAACGCCTTTAGTGAAGACGAACTGGCAGGAAAAAACCTATAAATCGCGTGAAAGAAGTTCAACTTCTTCTGCCGTAAGTTTTCTGTATTCACCGGGATGTAAGCTTTCATCAAGTTTTAAAAGCGAAACAGAAACGCGTTTTAAGTAAATTACGGCATTTCCTAAAGCTGCAAACATTCTCTTTACCTGATGAAATTTTCCTTCGACAATCGTAAGGAAAACCTCATCGTCTTTTTGAGTAAATTCAACTTTAGAAGGAAGACATGTAAACTCTGCTTCATTTCCTTCTGGTGGAATATAAAAGCCCTGCTCAAGTTTTTTCTGATATTCAACTTTAAGTGTTTGGTCAAGAGCTTTTTCGAGACGGACAAAATAAGTCTTCGGACAATTTGACTTTGGAGAAATAAGGCGGTGAGTAAGCTTTCCGTCGGTAGTAAAAATCAAAAGGCCTTCTGTATCAATATCAAGGCGGCCGATTAAATGAAGGTTTTCAAGAGCAAAGCCTGTCTGATACTCATCATCAAGGAGAGAAAAAACCGTTGAGTGCAGGCCGTCTTTATTTGCACAGACAACATTCTGAGGTTTGTTCATCATAAGATAGATGTTTTTTTCAAGACTTAAAATTTCATCGTCAACACAGATTTCATCGCGGTCAATGTCACAGTGAAGGCCCGGATCGTTAGCAGCCTCACCGTTTACTAAAACGCGGCCTGCGCGAACCATGCGCCTTACATCTTTTCGAGTTCCAAAACCTTTGTGTCCAAGTATTTTATCAAGTCTATCTGTCATCGATTTTTATGTATTTGTGAACAGGACAGATATTCTTGTATGCAGGGCGATAGATTCTTCCGCCTGCACTAACCTCTTCTATGCGGTGTGCACTCCATCCTGCAATACGTGAAATTGCAAACAGCGGAGTAAACAGTTCACGAGGAATACCAAGCATCGTATATACAAAGCCAGAAAAGAAATCGACATTCGCACAGATTCTTTTACCTGTTCCGTGAATCGAATAAATAACTTCTGGTGCAATTTTTTCAATTCTCTTATAGAGATTAAATTCATCAAGACAGCCTTTCTGCTTTGCAAGTTTTTCTGCAAGTTCATTTAAAAGAACTGCACGCGGATCAGAAACAGTGTAAATTGCGTGTCCCATTCCGTATATTAAACCTGTTTTATCAAAAGCCTTTCTTGTTGCAACAAGAGTAAGATAATCGCGTATCTGTTTATCACTTGTCCAGTCTTTTACATGTGCTTTAAGATCATCCATCATTTCCATTACACGAATGTTTGCACCACCATGTCTTCTTCCCTTAAGAGAACCTACAGCAGCTGCAATTGATGAATAAGTATCTGTATCTGCAGAAGAAACTACATGCACGGTAAGAGATGAGTTGTTACCACCACCATGTTCTGCATGAAGAATCAATGCAAGGTCAAGAATCTGAGCTTCGAGTTTTGTGTATTTTCCGTCAAAACGAATCAAATGAAGAAAATTTTCTGCAGTAGAAAGTTCTGTATTCGGATTATGAATATACATACTCTGTCCGTCGTAATATCTTCTCTTTGCCTGATATGCATAAGCTGCAAGAGTAGAAAAACGGGCAATGAGTTCAAGACACTGTCTCATGATATTATCAACACTTCTGTTTTCAGGATCCGGATCGTATGAATAGCTTGCAAGAACACCACGTGCAATTTTATTCATGATGTCGTTAGAAGGAGCTTTCATAATCATGTCTTCTGTAAAGTTTGGTGGAAGAACACGAAGACTTCCCAGATATTTTTTTAAATCCGCAAGCTGTTTTTTTGTCGGGAGTTTTCCGAACATCAGAAGATATACAGACTGTTCATATCCAAAATCATTATGTTTTTCTGAATCGTGTACAAGTTCTGCAATATCATATCCGCGGTATAAAAGTTTTCCAGGGATTGGAACTTTTTTTCCGTCTTTGAGTTCATATCCAACTACATCACCGATTTTTGTAAGACCTACAAGGACACCAGTTCCATTTGAATAACGAAGCCCGCGCTTTACGTCATATTTTTCATAAAGCTCAGGATTGATAGCATCGTTTTTCTGTGCAACTACTGCCAGGTGTTTTAGAAATGCGCTTTCCGGATTCTTTTTCAATACTTTGTCCTCATTTTGCATAAATATGCAAAATCATATTTGTTATTTAGCATAATTATACAAAATATAAAAAGTATATGCAATAATGTAGAAGTTTAAAAAAGCGCTTTTTATGAGTGAACCTTTTCGGTAACCTTCTTTGTTACCTTTCTTGTCTTCTTGTACTTGATATCAAGTTTTTCACCCGTGCAGTCAACCACGATTTCATCAGATGAATTTTCATTTCTTGTAAGTATCATGATACTCATAGGATCTTCGATTTCACGCTGAATCATACGTCTCATCGGGCGGGCTCCCATTTCCGGGTCATAGCCGTGCTCGACCATATATTTTTTTGCAGCAGGTTTTACAGTAAGCTTTAAGCCCTTTTCAAGAAGCCTGTCAGAAAGCTCTGTAAGCTGGTTATCAAGAATCTTTTCTACTTCTTTCTGAGACAATCCGCTGAACACGATTATATCGTCGATACGGTTAATAAGCTCAGGACTCATTATTTTCTTTAATTCAAGAACAGCACTGGCCTTTATGCTTTCATAATCCAGAGACGAATCATTGCCCTTAAACGAAGAAAATCCGATTTTACCGTCAGAAATAATTTCCCTTGCACCGGCATTACTTGTCATGACGATTACAGTATTTTTAAAACTAACATTATGACCAAGGCCGTCACTTAATTCACCTTCTTCAAGAATCTGAAGCATAAGGTTAAATACATCAGGGTGAGCCTTTTCTATTTCATCAAAAAGAATTACAGAATAAGGATGCTGTCTTACTTTTTCTGTAAGAACACCGCCTTCTTCATAGCCGACATATCCAGGAGGAGCACCAACAAGGCGCGAAGCCGTATGGCGTTCCATGTAATCAGACATATCTATTCTTACAAGAGAATCTTCTGTTCCAAAAAGGAATTTTGCTAAAGTCTTTGCAAGCTGAGTTTTACCGACCCCTGTCGGACCAAGGAAAATGAACGAACCTATCGGGCGTTTTGTACTTGAAATACCTGCACGGTTTCTTCTTACTGCGCTCGAAATAAGTTTTATAGCTTCATCCTGTCCGATAACAGTTTTATGAATTTCATCTTCCATATGAACAAGACGTTCAATCTGTGACACATCAAGATCTTCAACAGGAATTCCTGTCATCTGACTTATAACACGGCAGACATCGCTTGTCCTTACTTCCTTTAGAATATTTCCATTGTTCTGTTTCCAATATTCGCTGAACAATTCAAGTTTTTCTTTTAATGCAATAACCTTGTCGCGTACTAAAGCTGCCTTTTCATATTTCTGATTCGTTACAAGCTGTTTTTTTTCTTCGATAAGGTCTTCGATATTTTTTTCAAGTTCATCAAGTTCCGAAGGTCTGTTATCTTCCTGAATTTTTTTCTGTGCACCAGATTCGTCGAGAATATCGATTGCCTTATCCGGCAAAAATCTGTCAGGAACATAACGGTGCGAAAGTTTTATTATAAGCGGAATTACATCATCAGCATAATGAACATTGTGATATTCCTCGTATTTCTTTTTAATACCTTCAAGAATATCATTTGTTTCTTCGTCGCTAGGTTCTTCTACTTTTATTACCTGAAATCTTCTTTCAAAAGCAGAATCTTTTTCAAGATATTTTCTGTATTCTTTTCTTGTAGTTGCACCAATAATCTGGATTTCACCACGGCTTAATGCAGGCTTTAACATATTAGAAGCATCCATCTGCCCTGCCTGACCACCGGCTCCGATTATCGTATGAATCTCAT
This sequence comes from uncultured Treponema sp., assembly GCA_905236565.1. Taxonomy (GTDB): domain Bacteria; phylum Spirochaetota; class Spirochaetia; order Treponematales; family Treponemataceae; genus Treponema_D. Next base: position 14,658 of record CAJORB010000130.1, read on the forward strand.
CGATAAAAAGAAGGATATTTTTATCCTGTTTTACTTCATTCATTATTTTCTTGAGGCGCTCTTCAAAGTCCCCGCGATATTTTGTTCCTGCGATGAGGGCCCCAAGGTCCAGAACCATAACTTTTTTCTTTAAAAGATTATAGGGTACTTCGCCCCTTACGATTGCCTGGCTCAATCCTTCTACGATTGCAGTTTTACCGACGCCCGGCTCACCGATTAAAAGCGGGTTGTTTTTATTTCTTCGAGACAGAATCTGTATCACGCGCTGTATTTCTTTTTCACGTCCGACAACAGGATCACATGCACCGCTTTTAGCTTCTGCCGTAAGATCGCGGCTGTATTCAGCGAGAATCGAATTCTGATGATTCTGATTTTTTGATTTCTGAGGAGCGCCCTGAGCCCTGTTTTCTTCTGCCGGTTTTCCCATAGCCGGCTGTTTTGGTTTTGCAGAATCAAATGCTTCGTACAAATCATCATCAGACTTTGGACCAAATAAATCTTTTATTATGCTTTTTTCAAGATTTTTCTGACCGCTTTCACTTGCGCTGGAAATTGTGCGTGCTCTTGCATCCGGCAAAAGTGTTCTTATTAATTCAACAGAAATTCCTGATCTAATAAAATAGCGGTTTGTAATACTGCGTTCTTCCCTTATTGCGGCGATTACAAGATGTTCAGTTCCGATATAATCGTCACCTATGTTCTGTGCTTCTACTCTTGCTGAATCAATCAAAGCCGAAAGTCGTCTGCTTGGAGGAAGTTCATAAATTCCATCGGCACTGTTTTTTGCCGGTATTAAACTCTGTTCAAGTGCAAGCTGAAAGTTAAGGACATTCACGTTCATCACAAGTAAAAGTGAATAACCAACAGAATCTGCATTTTTTAAAAGTGCAAGAAGAACGTGTTCCGGTAAAAGATATGCGCTGCCGCTTTTACGGCCTTCATCCTGTGCCAATGCAACAATAATACGCTGAGCTCTCGGAGATAAACCTTTCATAAATTTCTGCCTGTCCTTAACAATAAATTCAAAATAAATTTACAGAAGAAAAACTATGAAACAAAAGATATTTTTTCAACTGTGGATTTTAAGATAATTGCACGCAGACGATTTTCTTTTAACTGAGCGTCGTTTTCGACATCTTCTTCAAAATTAAAATCATTCGTCTTAAGCAGATATCCTAAATGTCCCGGCTGAACACGATAAAGAAGCGAGTTTAATTCATAATCTTCGACACCTGCAATAAAACCAAGATCAAGTCCCCATTTAAGGCACGAAATAATGTCAATGCAGTCACGAAGTTCCAGCAGAATCGTAAATTTTGCCAGGGAATATGCCCTTACTACGATATTGTGAACAACTGTCGGTTTATTATCGGCATATTCGGCCCTTTTCTTGCGTTCTAAATCACAAATAAATTTCCCGACGGCACTCATCGAGGCGAGCTGGTCGATTTCTGAACCGGCCATCGAAGAAATAGAAGAAACCTGGTAATAAGCGCCAAGCGCGGAATTAAAGAAACTTCCTACCCCATAACAGTCTGCGAATGTATAGTTCTTTTCATAAACCTGCTTAACAACATCACGAATCTCACCGCTAAAACTTAGCGATGGAAGATGAAGGCGCAGACTTGTTTTCATACCGCTGCCGGCGTTGAACACGCTTGAGGTAAGATAGCCGAAATCCCGGCTTGCCGCAAACTGAACAAACTGCTGCATCTGGTTATCTATGTCTTCTGCCCTTTCGTATGCTTTTTCAAGCTCAAGGCCGGGCGCAAAACTCGAAATACGCACATGATCGCAGTCATTTACAATACATGCAGAAATGCCGTCAAGCGTCGTTATTAATCCTGTTCCGCTTGTACCGTCAAAAAGACCACGCTCGCCGAGAATCTTTTCTCCGTTTGTATCGAGATTTTTTAATGCCATTATCTGGTAGTTATCCGGATGATTAAATTTCGAAAAAGCATCAAATACGATATTCTGAACCCTGTCAAATTCATCAGATTTAGAATTTAACGGAAAAGGAAAGCTTGCAAGATTTCTTGCAAGACGAACACGTGTAGAGACTACGACATCCTGATCCTGGGCCGGTGTATTGTACCAGATTTCTGCCCTGCTATTTTCGTCCTGCATCATCGTCCTGTTCAAAATCTCCGTCAAACACAGCTTTGTTTTCTATTGCATGAAGGTAGTCGCGGTAAAAGGCTGCCTTTTCATAGTCTTCATTTTTTATGGCAAGTTCAAGTTTTTTCTGAACGTCAATTCTGTCAGTAAGAACAGAACGGAATGCCGCAATTCTTTTTGGCATCTGTCCGGTATACTCGCCATAAATTTTCTGTTTTTTCATGTATTCAACTATCTTATCTTTAAAAATTTCGTAACACTCTGGACAGCCTGTAAGACCGGTAAGCATTATGCGTGAAAGATGCTGACCACAGACAGGACATGCTAAATCAGAAGATTTTTCTGCATTGTAAACTTCCATGAAAAGAGAATTTAACGCCTTTGAAATTTCTTTAGGGTCAGTAGAAAAACCGCGCTGTCTGACACAGTCTGCGCAGAAATGCAGTTTTCGCTTTCCGCTTTTTGAGGTCTGTTCAACAAAAAAAGTTGCTTCATTTCTGTGGCATAAATCACAAAGCATTTACACACCCGCCTTCCTGAAAGTTTCTATAGGTTTTTCCTTTGCTGCCTTTGCCGCCGGAGCAAGGCTTGTAAGCAGAGACAGAACCAGAGTCATCAATATATACATTATAATCTGTTTTCCAGGAATTTCTACTGGTATTTTTTCAAGATAATAAGCTTCGTCCATAAGGTGAATCGTATAAAAAGACCTGAGATTTCCATTTTTAATAAGATAAAAAAGCTGAGCAAAAGCATTTATTATTTTTTCTACAAGCTGAATAAGACTATTAATGTTAAAGCTTATCAAAATCCCAAGCGGAATTCCTATAATTACTCCTGCTGCTCCTATTCCAAGCCCTGTAAGGATAAACGATTTTCTTATGTCAGAATTCTTTACCCCTACACTTTTTAAAATTGCAATTTCTTTCTGACGCTCCATAGAAAGCATTACAAGACAGGAAGAAATATTTACAGAGGCAACAAGCACGATTAAAATCATTATAAAAAGAAGAAGCATTTTCGT
>CAJORB010000131.1:0-9233 GCA_905236565.1 uncultured Treponema sp.
AAAAGCGCGCTAAATTAAATTCAACATTACATAGTAATGTGATGAAAATTTTAAGGAGTAATCAAATGAAAATCAAATCAAAAGCTTTTATCAATCTGGTATTTAAAGCTGTAGGACTTGCAATGGGCGTTGCAGTTACTGTTCTTTGCATCATCAGAGGCATTGAACCTGACGGTGCTGCAACTTTACTCGGAATCGGCTTGACATGTCTCGGGATTTCACAGTTTACTTTAAGTAATGAAAATAACAATTAATGTTGAACCGTCAGCAAAAGAAACTTCTCTGCTTGTAACTTGTAAAGAACTTACACCGCAGGTAGAGAAGCTTCTTGCTTCTATCAGAATTCTTGACAAACAAATTACCGTAAAAAAAGATGGTTCTGTATTTTTAATTAATCTTGAAGATATATTTTATATAGAAGCTCTTGAACGCCGTACTTTCATCTATACAGACAAAGATGTCTTTGATTCTGAAATGAAACTTTACGAACTGGAATCTGCTTTAGCTCAATATGATTTTATACGTGTAAGTAAAAATACAATCTGCTCACTTAGAAAAATAAAATCACTAAAATCAGAAGTTGACCGTAAAATAAAAATTACACTTGAAAACGATTATCAGATAATTGCTTCGCGTATGTATGCAGATGAACTTAGAAAAAAACTCGGAGTATAAAAATGAAGACAATACATAAAATTATAAATGAAACCTTAACAACGTTTGGAATACTGATTGCTGTTTTTGCAATCCTGACTTTTTTTGTTGGAGAAGAAGCAGCCGGAGTTTCATCTCTATTTGAAAGTGGCAATCTCGCCGTTCCTGTAAAATCAATTTTTCAGCTTTTGATTATTTCTTTTCTAACTACAATCATTAAAAATATAATGTATTCAAATTATATGATAAAAAAACTCCCGCGCATTTTTCGTCATATAATTTTATTCATACTTTGTTTTATCGTTCTGGTAATCATGATTTTAGCCTGCAGATGGTTTCCTTCAGATACAAAGCTTCCATGGTTTTTAACTGCAGTTGCCTTTATCCTAAGTTTTTCATCAAGCCTTGTAATTACAACTATAATAGAGAAAAATGATGATCAGAAAATGAATGATGCATTAAAAAAATATTCAGCTAATTAAATAAAATCCTTCCACGGTTCTTTTTAATTTCTGCACGGATTTTTTTAAGCTTAAGTTTTCTTTCTTTACTTGCTTTCGTGGGTTTTGTCAGCTTTCGCTTTTTTGGAATTACAAGAGCCTGGATGATTCTGTTTTCAATTCTAGAAAGCGCAATCTTTCGATTCATTTCCTGAAAGCGCTCGTCATCAACATTTATATAAAGACAGTCTTCGCTGTTTATGATTGCAGAAAGCTTTGTTCTAAGACGCGCACGCTCTTCTTCTGTAATTCCTTCTATGGCAGACAAAGGAAGCTGGAGGCAGACTTTCGTATTAACTTTGTTTACGTTCTGTCCGCCCTTTCCGCCACTTCTTGCAAAAGTAACATGAGAATTATTTATAATCGATTCGTGCAATTGCGTTTTGTCCATCGTGTCTAGTATATAAGTTTTTAAATTGAATTCAACTAAAAAACCTTCATCACTCAATCTCGCCCCTTTCACTCAAAAGCGCCCCGGGAGCCAGCATTCTTTTCCCAGCGAGTTTCCTAGCCTTGACAAATTCTTTTTAATAGAATATTTTTTACAAAACGAATCCTGCGGCAGTTTTATGCCGTTCAATCTTGTCTTAAAAGGAGGAAGCGATATGCCTGGTGGCAGTACCAGCGACTCGTATCCGGGTCCAAATAGAACAGAGCTTTCTCCGAGTCTTTACTTCTAATTTTTGACCATACGAGTCCGATTTTATTTTTTTCAGGACGGAATTTATCAAACCCGTTTTATCTTTTTAGAAAACAAAAAAGAGGACTTAAAATGACAGACTTAAACGCAACTTTCGAAAAAACACTGGACAAATTACTTGAAGAAAAAAAATACTCAACCGTGAAGGATATCCTTTCTACAATGGCAGGAGAAGATGTCGCTGCAATCATTCAGGAGCTTCCGGAAAAAGCAGGGCCTCTTATCTTTCGCCTTCTTCCAAAGAAAATTGCATCAGATGCCTTTGTCGAAATGGAAAGCGACTATCAGGAAAAACTCATCAAGGGTTTTTCTGATTCAGAATTAACAGAAATTCTTGACGAGCTTTATGTAAACGAAGCAGTTGATATCGTCGAAGAAATGCCTGCAAATGTTGTAGAACGAATTTTAACTCACGTCGATTCAGAAACGAGAAAGGCAATCAATCAGATTCTGCAGTACCCAGAAAATTCTGCAGGTTCAATCATGACTACAGAATATGTTTCCTTAAGACTCGGAACAACTGTAGGCCAGGCAATTAATCTTATCCGCAAAAACGGAACTGATAAAAAATCTTTCTATACTTGTTATGTAACAAAAAACAGAAAACTTCTCGGACGTCTTTCTGTAAAGGATCTTCTTCTTGCAAAAGATGACGAAATGCTCATCGACGACTTGATGAAGACAAATGTAATTTCTATCAACACTCACACCGACCAGGAAGAAGTTGCACAGATGTTTTCAAAATACAACTTCATGGCGCTGCCGGTTGTAGATAAAGAAGAAAGAATGGTCGGTATCATCGCATTCGATGACGCTATCGAAGTTCTCGAAGATGAAACAACAGAAGATATCGAAATCATGGCCGGTATGACCCCGTCAGATAAAACATATCTTCGTGCAAGTCCGTTTAACCTTTTTAAACATCGTATCGGATGGCTTATGCTTTTGATGGTCAGTGCAACCTTTACCGGAATGATTATCACAGGTTTTGAAAATGCACTTGCAGCTCAGGTTGTATTGACTGCATTCATTCCGATGCTCATGGATACAGGCGGTAATTCTGGTTCGCAGTCTTCTGTAACGATAATCCGTTCTCTCTCTCTGGGCGAAGTTGAGTTCCGTGATCTGGGTGCTGTAATCTGGAAAGAAGTCCGAACTGCAGTTTTGTGCGGTCTCTGTCTTGCTGTTGTCTGCTTTACAAAGATTATGCTCGTTGACCGTCTGCTTTTAAGAAACACAGATGTTACCGTCATGGTTGCTTCTGTTGTCTGCATAACGATGTGTGTAACCGTTCTTGTTGCAAAAGTAATCGGCTGTACACTTCCGCTTATTGCAAAGAAACTCGGCTTTGATCCGGCTGTAATGGCAAGTCCGTTCATCACGACAATCGTCGATGCAGTTTCTCTTTTAGTTTACTTTGGAATTGCAAAACAGCTTCTTGGATTGTAAACCATCTATTGACATAAAGGTTTACAATTGAATATACTCATCTCATGACAAACAAACAGTCTCTAAAAATTTCTATAACGGCAATGTTTGCCGCAATCATTTCTGTATCTGGTTTTGTAAAAATTCCGATTGGTCCTGTACCTGTTGTTTTACAGAACGTAGTATGTCTTTTGTGTGCAGTTCTTACAGGCGGAATTTTTGCAGCAACGCCAGTCGCTTTATTTCTTACTGCAGGACTTCTCGGACTTCCAGTGTTTTCTGGCGGGACTGGTGGCATAGGAGTTTTTGCAGGACCTACAGGAGGCTTTCTTGCAGGTTATTTTCTCGGAGCTTTTGCTGCAGGTCTTATTGCAGGAAAACCGGATATCAGGGAAAGAAAAATAAGTGCTTCTCTTGTAATAAGGCTTTCACTTGCAATGCTTGCAGGCCTTGTCGTTATGTACATTCCGGGTGTAATTCATTTTTCATCATGGGCTCTGCACCTTTCTAAAATCCCGGAAGGGAAAACTGCTTTTTCATATACAATCGGTGCATGTGTCATTCCGTTTATTCCGGGAGACATCATAAAATGTTTTGTTGCAGTCTGCGTTGCATTAAAAGTACGGCCTGTAATTGCTTCGTATTTATATTCTGGGAACACAGGCGATGATAAAAATCAATAATGTATCTAAAAGCTTTTTGACTCAGGACGGAACATTTGAGGCACTTAAAAATATTTCGCTTACGATAAAAGACAATTCATGTACTGTAATCGCAGGCGAAAACGGCTCGGGGAAAAGTCTTTTAATGTCTGTCATCGCAGAACTTGAAGCTCCCGACAGCGGCTCTGTGGAATGCGATAAAAAACCGGGTCTTGTTTTTCAGGAAGCAGAAACACAGATACTTGGAGAAACGCCGGAAGAAGACATTGCTTTTGGCCCGTCAAACCTTGGATTTTCTAAATCCATGACAGATCAGATGGTCAACAACGCACTTGAAATAACGGCGCTTAAAGAAAAAAAAGATTTTCCTGCACGATTTTTATCAGGCGGCGAAAAAAGACGACTTGCAATTGCATGCATGATTGCAATGGATTTTTCTACAATCATCCTCGATGAACCTTATGCAAATCTAGACTACACCGGAGTAAAACAGGTTAACTCCCTTATAAAAAAGCTAAAATCAGAAGATAAGACAGTCATCATCCTTACGCACGAGCTTGAAAAATGCCTTGCCTTAGCAGATGATTTTGTAGTTTTATTCCGCGGTAAGATTGTTTATCACGATACACCGCAGAATGCGTTAAAAGAAAATCTTGAAAAGTGGAATATAAGAAATCCTCTCAATTCATATAAAAAACTTGAAGACCTTGTGTGGTAATTTTTGTGATGGAAAAGAAAAATGGCAGAGCATAAAACTTCTTTATTTGCATATAATTTGGGAAACTCATTCCTTCATAGATGTCCTGCATGGGTTAAATTAATTTTTATTCCGGTTATAAACATCGCACTTCTTCTTATTCCAGAATTTTATTTTGTAATTGTGCCGTTTTTTATCGTAGTATTATTCTGCATCGAGCTTAGTGCAAGAATAAAATTAAATGAACAGCTTACAGATATAAAGCCTGTTCTTTATTATGCCATTCTGCTTTTTTTATTCGATCTTCTTACTGTAAATTATTTTGAGTTAGAAAATATAAAATCAGAACTTCTAAAAACTTTTTCATGGGAAAATCAAAAAGAAACAGTTTTCTTTTTACTAAAACTTATTGCCATAATGCAGACTTCTTCGCTGTTTTTCAGAACTTCAACATCCCTTGAAATACGAAATGCAATTTCAAAAATAGAAACAAAACTTCGCCGAAATAACAAAAAGAATTCTTTTACGCAGGTTATTTTTCTTTTCTTAAATTTTATTCCGATGGTATCAAAGACCTTTAATCAGTTAAAACTTTCATGGAAAGCACGAAGCGGTAAACCCGGGATAAAAATGTATGTTACGCTGCTTCCAGTTTTGTTTTCTGTTTCGATTAAAAAAGCATGGAATATGTCACGCGCACTTTCGATTCGCAACTAGTTTTAATGCATCAATATTTTTGAGAAGCTTTATTCCTGATGAAGGGTTACTTCTCCGGAACTTAGTTTTTTAATGCTTCCGTTCTTTAATTTTACGACAAGCTCTGCTTCTTCGTTTATTGCGATGACTGTCGCGCTGTAAACACCGTTTTCATCATCGATTATCGGATGAACCTCTACAGTCTTTCCTTTAAGGAAAGAAGAATCCTGATATTCTCTGATTACTTTCTGAGGTTTTTCATTAAATATACTTAAAACTTCGCCTGCAACTTCTGCTGCAATCTGGCTTCGAGAAATTCCGAAATCCTTTTTGTCTGTTATCGAGCCTGCAACTTTTTGAGCCTCTTTAGAAAACTGACTTTTCTTTGTGCAGATGTTGATTCCGATTCCAATTACGGCAGCTTCGATTATTCCGGTTTCAAAATTTGTAAAACCTTCTGTAAGGATACCGACAACTTTTTTATCATTTACATAAATGTCGTTAATCCATTTTATTTTTGCATCTACATCAAAAAAACGCTCGATGACACGCTTTACAGCCACGGCAGAAAAAGCCGTAATCTTTGCAGGCTCAATTTTCCTGTCAGACGGAACATAGATTACAGAAAGATAAATCCCTGTTTTTTCAGGTGAACAGAATGTGCGGCCAAGTCTTCCACGTCCTGCCGTCTGGGATTCTGCAATGATAACCGTTTTATCAAGAGCGCGCTTTTCATTTTCGCTCAAGAGTTTTTTTGCATAAGTATTAGTTGAATCTATTGTTTTAAAACATTTGATGACGGCTTTTTTTAATCCCGGATATTTCTGGACAAGAAAATCTTTGACTACATCACTTCTTACGACATCAGAATTCTTTCTGTATATATAACCACCGTTTGTAGAACCTTCGATATTAAAACCTTCTTCACGCAAAGCCTGTATAGCCTTCCAGACGGCAGCCCTCGAAATCCCGCATGCCTCTGCAAGCTTCTCGCCAGAAACGGCAGTCTCTTTGTGTGAATTCAGCTTATTAAAAATTTTTTCTTTAGTAGTCATATCCTGTTTTGATTATATAAAAAAAATATGGTCTGTTCAACGAAATGGGGGTATAATATACACATGGATCTTCGCATAGTTTACATCATTGCAATGTTCATCTCATTCGCGCAGCTCGTTATTTTCTGCGAGACTACCGCAAATAAAATAAATAAAAATTTTTTATTCCTTTTTATAACAACATTAATTTCAAACTTCGGCTACGCATCATCCGTTTATGCAACAGGACTCGAAGCAGCCATGCTCGGAAATCTCGTTTCATACATAGGAAGTATTTTTACAATTCTATACATGCTTATCGTTGTTGTCGGAATGTGCAACAGAAGATTTTTTTTATGGATAAGAGTTTTTCTTTTTGCGTGTGCAATTGCTCTTTGTACAATGATTGCAACAACCAGCGTGACAAATTTTTTCTTTAGCCATCCTTCTATTTCGAAACTTTGCGGCCTTACTGTCATTAACAGCGAAAATGGTCCGGGGATGTTAATCTATATAATTTATCTTGGCGGAATCAACATAGCTGCCTTTGCTGTTGTAATAAATTCCATCATCGAAAGAAAAAAAGTTTCAAAAAGAACTTTACGCGCGCTTTTGATTATGCTTGCATTCGGAACACTTTCTTATCTTATTCCGCTTGCTTTAGGCATAAGACTTAATTTTATGCCGTACACTTACATCGTCATGGAGTCAATTTTTATTTTTCTTTCTTCAAAGGCAAATACATATGACCTTCCATCAAACCTGATGAATGTTTATAAAACGCGTGGTGGTTACGGATACATCGCCTTTGATAACAATAAACGTTTTCTTGGCTGTGATGAATTTGCTTTAAAACTTTTCCCGAAACTTGATTTTATTCCGATTGACTCAAAAATACCTGATTCGTATACAGATATAATCGAAAAACTTCATTACAACGAAGACAGATGGAACTGGGACTATAACTGCAATCAGGATTTTAAAATTACAAGCGAAGAAAAATCTGCAATCTGTACGATTCATGCAATTTCTGCAAACAATAAAAAAATCGGTTACCTTTTTGAACTGCGCGATGATACAGAGCAGCAGAATTACATAAAGGGAATAAATTCTTACAACAAAGAACTTTCTCATCTCGTCGAAGAAAAAACGCGCCAGGTTACAGACATGCAGGATTCTATCATCAAGGGAATGGCCATCATGGTAGAAAGCCGTGACAACAGTACTGGCGGACACATTCTTCGCACGAGTGACTGCATACGAATTTTTGCAGAAGAACTTTTAAAGCATGATGATATTCCGCAGATTACAGAAAATTTCTGCAAGCTGTTGATTAAAGCAGCTCCTATGCACGATCTTGGTAAAATTGCAGTAGACGATTCGATTTTGAGAAAGCCTGGAAAATTTGATGAAACTGAATACGAAAAAATGAAAAAACATGCAGAAGAAGGTTCTGTCATCGTTGGAAAAATTTTAAATGAAACTCCTGACGCAGACTTTGAACGCATCGCGGTGAACGTTGCACACTATCATCACGAAAAATGGAATGGCAAAGGTTATCCTGAACAATTGCAGGGAGAAGAAATTCCGCTTGAAGCACGCATCATGGCACTTGCAGATGTTTTTGACGCACTTGTAAGTAAGCGATGCTATAAAGAAGCAAAATCTTTTGACGAAGCATTCGAGATTATTAAAAACGATCTTGGCAAACACTTTGACCCTACAATCGGGAAAATCTTCATCGAATGCCGTCCGCGCCTTGAAGAATATTACAACTCTGTGCTTGAGAAAAACTAAAGAGGTTATTCTACCTTTGAATAATCTTTGCAGCCATATGCACTTTCAAAATTTATATCACTTATTATTATTGTTCCGTCAGAAAGCATAAATATAACTTCCGGAATATTTTTAGACTTCATATCTTCTTTATATTCAAACTCAATAATCCAGTCATTACGTTTTTTGTCAGTGTTGTCAGAATAAATTTTTACGAGTTGAATCGAATATAAAGAAAGCTTGTCACGCCATATCCATTGATATGCATTATTTATAAAATCATCGGCAATCTTTTGTAAATTATTTTCTTTGATATACTTTTTCAACTCCAGCTCTGTAAAATATTTTTGTTTTGAAATAACTTCCGGCTCAATCTTCCACTCCGCAGTAGTTACATCACCGTATCCTGTACTCATAATTCCTATCAAATCACTTCTTGTATAATCTGCCTGATGAATATGTTTTTCATACTCTTTTGGTTCATGAATTGTATTCTTTTCAAAATAATAAAACTCTCCGTCAAGATAAACACGTTCAGGCGGCACATTTAAAAAGTAAATCTTGTTTCCGCGTTTTTCATCAAAATCAAAATACAGATAATTGCCATCTATCCGCGGTTTACTTTGTATTCCAGTGTAAAGCCCTGCAATATCTCCGTTAAGTAAGACAGCAATGCGACAAGTCGCTTTTATTCCCACACTAGAATTTCCGGATACATGAACATTCTGGTAAAACTCAAAAACACCAGCGTCGCCTTTAATTTTCCCAATATACTCAAATGCATCGTGTTCATAAAAATAATCAGGATAAAGCTTTATGAGAGATTGCTGTACAGCCCTGTCTTTTTCAGATAAAGAATGAACGCTACCGTTTTCTGTCAGCGAAGATAGTCCTGACCTCGGCATCGAAGATAAATTGTTTAACACAAAAAAGCTTAAAATTATTAAAAAAATATGACGTGGCTTCATATTATTCCCCCTCTAAAACTTCATCAAGCTTCCTTTATCAAAATGCCATTCGGGAGTTGTAAGGTCACTGTCTTCAACATAATACCACGGGCTTATGTCATCAAAGCTTTTTAATACA